>JABXHO010000080.1 GCA_013373595.1 Flavobacteriales bacterium
AACATTGAAGAGTTTAAGGAAATCGTTTACGAAGAAGTGAAAAGCATTTTTCAGGTGCGTTACCCGTACCATAATTTCCTCTACTAGTAGAGAGTAATTTCCTCACTAAACGAAATGTACTAAAGCAAAAAAGCGCCTATCGATTGATAGGCGCTTTTTCATTCTATAGTTTTGTGATTTAAGGCTTCTTACCATTCACGAGTTGAACAAATCCATGTCCTTCGTGCTCTTTTCCATCGATTCCTGTAACAGTGTATCGTACGAAGTATGTTCCATCTTCAGCAAAATTACCACCTTCAATGAATCCATTCCATGCAGAGTTCAATCCGTTCGCTTCGTAGACTACATTACCCCATCTATTTAAGATGATAAACTCGAGGTCTGCAGCATTTTGAACATCAATGAAGAAAATATCATTTTGGTTATCGCCATTCGGTGTAAATACGTTTGGAACGTAAATTTCAGGTTGAGGGTAGAAACAGCTACCATCATCGAACAAGGCGTTTGGATCATAGTTCTGTGCTGTTGGATCGGTACATCCACATGACGTTACAGTTACCGTCGCATACGTTGTGTCTGAACATCCTCCAGCATCCGTTGCCACTAATTGAATAAGCGCTGTATTCGTGAATACTTGTGTTTGAGGATTTGTGTTCGTTGTCGCTACAACATTCCCATCAAAGTTCCATTCATAACTCACCGCATTTTGACTTGTGTTTGTGAAAAGTACTTCCAGCGGAGAACATCCTGCTTGAGGCGAAGCGTTGAAACTTGCTACAGGTGGAGGTGTAACATCTACAAAGACACTGTCCTGTGCTGTACAAACATCATCTATTACAGTAAAGTAGTACCAACCAGAAGAGATATTTTCCCAAACCGTTGCATCAATAGAGTTCGGACTGTTTGCTCCAGGTCCAACCCATTCGTAGAGCGGAGTTCCACTTTGCCCCGTCACAACTGCACTCACGGCTCCTGTAGGATCACAAGGTGCGGAAGGGAATGAGAGAACGGTATCCACCGATAATGTTTGATTTAAGGTGATGGTGACGGTATCTGTTCCCGTGTAGCCACAGGCGTCCGTTGCGGTCACAATATAGTCGATAGAGCCCGATAAGGTTCCTTGGGGTGTCGATAAGTAGACGGTATCACCTGTCTGGTTATTTGGGTCATTCCATGTGTACGTGTAAGGTGCTGCTCCTCCTGTTGCGGATACATCTACCATAACTGAATCGTTGGCGCAGAATTCCAGAGGATCTGGTTCGTTAATTTGGATATCAACGGTATCAACGATATAAAGCGTTCCGCTGGATACGATTGTGTCTCCACAAACAGTAATGGTCGTTGCCGTTATCGTGATAAACTCAAGGTTATCAGGAATTCCATCGGCAAGTGGGTCAATCGTTAGAATTACAGTGTCTTGACCTGGAAGGAAAGTAACTGGATTCTGAAGAGCAGGGTAATCTGTACCACTTGTTGCTGTTCCAGTAATGTCATAGTTTACAATCAAGGTGTCACCTATTTGCGATTGAGGACGAACAAACATCAAATCTGCTGTTGTACAGCCTTCAACTACTGTTGTGTCTCCAGAAACTGTTGCTACTGCAACTTCGACTGCTTCAGAGCTAAATGAATTCGCTTGTAAGAATACTCCCGAGTCATATGCTTGGTCGCCAACATTACAAATAGCGAGTTTGATGTGGTATGTTTGATTACATTGAACAGATGCGTTGGCAGAAAGAACCGTAGTTAGTCCGTCATATTGAACAGCGGTTCCATATGCTGCTCCATTTTGGTTGTCGGTATAAAATGCTGGGTATTGTGATGCTCCAGGCCCAAGGTTGTTGATAGTAACAGGAACAGTAGTACCTGGTATGATAGCAAGGTTTTGTCCTCCGGCTGGATATCCCGCCAATGTGTAAGGTCCTGATATTCCAGGTCCCCATAAGAAAAATCCAAACGCATCATTATAGCTTGATGGAGAGAATTCTGGATATTCATCTGAACCAAACATGTAATTAAATGAAATGGTATCACCAGATGGAACGAAGTCAAACTCCAAAACGATTCCATTAGTGGGAGAAGCGTTGGCAATGGCGTTCAAATGTGGATCTGTTCCTACGTTTGGTGTTGCGGGAGTATTGTCTGTAAAACTTCCACTACTGTTTGGACCAATTGCCCCAACACTATTACCAGTGGTTAGTACAACTCCGCTTGGAATTGGGAAAGTTGTTCCAGCTGCATCAAAAAAGGCTGCGTTACCTTGAATATTTGTTGCGTTAAGTGGTGTTCCATTTACCGTGATGTTGGTTGCAGTTACCCCGAAACCAAGTAAAACATTTTGAACTAATTCCGCTGGAGTTTGCGTATTTGTAACGTTTATCTGCGAAAACGCTGATGTTCCCAGCAATATCGAAAATGCTGAAACTAAAACTGTTCGTAATGACATAAAAAGAGTATTTACTAATTAGACTGTAAAAGTCCCAAATTGGTTGCACGAAAATCGAATATTCGATCCGAATTCCCTAATTATTTTCGATAAAATAACGACTTTTAGAGTTCTCAATTAAAAAATACAACATGGAGAATACACAAAACTACATTGCAGAGAACAAAGAACGTTTTTTAGAAGAGTTGCTGGACTTGCTTCGAATCCCTTCTATTTCAGCTGATGCAGCGTATGCTGGAGATGTACTTAAAACGGCAGAAAACATCGCTTCAAACCTCAAAAATGCAGGGGCAGAAAATGTAGAAATTTGTGAAACGGCTGGATATCCGGTGGTTTATGCTGACAAAATTATCGATCCGTCACTTCCGACAGTTTTGGTGTACGGGCATTACGATGTGCAGCCTGCAGATCCGATCGATTTGTGGACAAGTCCTCCCTTTGAGCCTGTTGTAAAGAAAACGGACATTCATCCCGATGGAGCGATTTTCGCACGTGGAGCTTGTGACGATAAAGGACAAATGTTTATGCACGTGAAGGCTTTCGAAGCAATGGTGCAATCAGGAGAACTTGCCTGCAACGTTAAGTTTATGATTGAAGGTGAAGAAGAAGTGGGAAGTGAAAACCTCGGAATTTTCGTGAAAGAGAACAAAGAGCGTTTGTCCGCGGATATTATTTTGGTTTCAGACACAGGAATGTTAGCAAATGATGTTCCATCCATCACAACTGGACTAAGAGGTTTGAGTTATGTGGAGGTAGAAGTAACAGGACCAAATCGTGATCTACACTCAGGATTGTACGGAGGTTGCGTAGCGAATCCAATCAATATTTTATCGAAGATGATCGCATCTTTACACGATGAAAACAACCACATTACCATTCCTGGTTTTTACGATCGCGTAGTAGAATTGACGGATGAAGAGCGTGCTGAAATGGCGAAGGCTCCATTTAGTAAGGAGGCGTACTGTAAAGCATTAGACATTGAAGATGTTTACGGAGAAGAAGGATACTCAACAATGGAAAGAGGTTCGATCCGTCCGACTTTGGATGTGAACGGAATCTGGGGAGGTTACACCGGAGAAGGTGCAAAAACGGTGATTGCGTCCAAAGCATATGCAAAAATTTCGATGCGACTGGTTCCAGATCAAGATCCTGAAGAAATCACAAACTTGTTCTTAAATCACTTTGAGTCGATTGCACCAAAAGGAGCAAAAGTGAAGGTGACACCACATCATGGTGGAGAACCAGCGGTAACGCCAATCGATTCTGTTGGATACAAAGCAGCGAGCATGGCTTACGAAAAAACATTTGGAAAGAAACCAATTCCTGTAAGAAGTGGAGGTTCTATTCCGATCGTAGCAATGTTCGAAAAAGAACTCGGTTTGAAGACAATTTTGATGGGATTTGGTTTGGATAGCGATGCGATTCATTCACCAAACGAACACTACGGATTGTTTAATTATTACCGCGGAATTGAAACCATTCCACATTTTTACGTTGCATTTAGTGAACTGCATAATAAATAAGTCATGAAGTACATCATAGTAATCGGTATTGTTTTGGGAATGGCAACGTCTTGTACGTTCTATGAACCAGAAATGCGTGGAGGCGAATCCTTCAAGATGGAGAAATTCGACGGAAATGAAATTCGCTTTTCAGCTGGCGCTAAGGTGTACAATGGAAATTGGTTCGCTGTAAAATTGAAAAAATCAACATTTGATCTCTATGTCGATGGTGATTACATGGGAAAAGTGCACTTGCTGAAAAAGGTAAAAATGAAAGCAAAGAAGGAAACAGACCTTCAAGCAAATTTTTTAGCTGAATTGGAAGGAAATGCACTGATGAAGTCGCTCGGTTTAGCCATGAAAGGTGATGTCGAGGTGCGCATGAAAGGAAAAATCAAGGGAGGAGTGTTTATCTTCTCTAAGAAGTTGGATTTCGACGAAAAGCGTACGGTGAATGGAAGATCACTTAGCGGAAGGTAAATGATTGCGGAGCGACTACCCTATAAATGTTGAAATATGCATATTGATATGTATCGTGGGCTGAGTGAAGTCGAAGCCCACGGTACTATTCGATTCAAATTATCCTTCTAAATACAAACGATGAATTCGTGAAGAGAAGTGCGTCATAACTTCGTATGGGATCGTGTTCATTTTGGACGCGAGTTCTTGAATGGTTTGATGATTTCCAATAATTTCCACACGATCCTTTTCGTGTACGTCGATGCCAGTGACGTCCACCATTATCATGTCCATACAGACATTTCCTACTATTTGGCAATAGCTTCCATTGATAAAAACACCGCCTTTCCCTTGACTTAAACTTCGACTCAAACCGTCGGCGTAGCCAACTGGAATAACGGCAATTTTCGTTTCCTTTTTCGCCATGAAAGTACGGCCGTACCCTACTGAGTCTCCTGAGTTAAGATGTTTCACTTGCGAAACCGAGCTGTACCACGAAATGGCAGGTTTTAAATGCTGAGACGTATTCTCATTTGCTGAAATACCATACATTCCCATGCCTAATCGGACCATGTCGAACTGCGCATCTGAATAGTTGACAATTCCTGCCGAATTCAAGATGTGACGAAGAGGTGTGTTGGGTAGTTCCGCTATCAGCTGATTGGAGATTTCGGTAAAAAGCGCAATTTGTTGAAGTGTAAACGCGGAAGATGGTACATCTGATTCGGCCAAATGCGAGTAAATACTCTTCACCCATATTTCTGGCTGCGATTGTATTTTATGTATGAGTTGGTTGATATCATCAGCTCCAAACCCCAATCGATTCATGCCCGTTTCCAATTTAATATGAACGGGATAATTGGAACGCCCCAGCAAAACGAGTTGTTGAATAAAAGCTTCCAGTTGGCGGTGAGAGAAGATGGCTGGTTCTAACTGATGTTCAATGCAAGCCGCAAATGATTCTTCTTCACAATTCATTACCATAATGGGCAGTGTAACACCACTTTCGCGTAGTTCAATGCCTTCATTTGGGTACGCGACACCCAAATAATTCACACCAATGCGTTCGAGAAATTGCCCCATTTTGGTGGCGTTCGATCCGTACGAGGATGCTTTCACCATGCACATCAAACGAGTCGATTCGTTCAAGGTAGACTTCAAGTACGAGATGTTTTTTCGGATCGCGTCCAGATCGATCTGTACATATGTTTGATGCGGATGTAGCTTTAGTTGTGCTGCCAATTGTTCCAACTGGGCCGCTCGATTTCCTTTGATGAGCACCGAAGCATTCGAAAGTTGAGCTGCCGTGTCGGCATTTGGAACATGCTGTATGACCTTGTCAACGGAAAATTCCTGCGCAAGCCGCGAAATCCATTCAGGAAGTTCAATTTTTTCAGTTCCGAATCCAACCACGAGTATGCGTCTGTTGCTGGGCGCATTCGCCATTTGATATTCCAATGCGTAGCGAAGTGAATCTTCATCCAAATTGTATGCATCGTTGAGAACCGTCGTATTTCGAATTCCTTCGAACATTTCCAATCGCATGGAAAGTGGCTTGAGTAAAGCAATGCGTTCTTTGATTTTTCCGTCGGAAATGCCAATCAATTGTGCAGTTGCGATAGCCAGTGAAGCATTTAATCGTTGTATTCGATCGTGAGACGAGAAATCATTCAGAAATGAGTCGAATGTTGTTGGATCGATTCCTGTCCCATTCGATATAGAAAGATTCATCTCTGCAGGAAACACAAAGTGCTTTGCATTTTTAAATAGTAGAAGTTTCTCTGCCAAATGCGCTTCCTTCGTTGAAAAATTAGATCGATGTGCGTTGCCAAGCCCTGTGAAAATACCGTAAGTCGGTTGAATCATGCGAACGAGGTGTTCCATGTCTCCTGGCTCGGATATTCCTGCTTCAATTAAGGCGATTTCGGCCTGTGGTGTCATTTCCAATAACGACAGCGCAACACCCAATCGAGAGTTATAACTTTTTGGACTCCGAACAACGCGAATATCGGAGGAAATTAATTCAGACAGCCATTCTTTGACGGTCGTTTTCCCATAGCTTCCTGTGATGGCAAGTACAGGATAGTCGAATTGCTGGCGATGAAACGCTGCCAAGCTTTGCAAGGCTTCAAAGGTGTTGGGGACAACGATTTCGAAGGTGTTTTCTAAATGCTTCGTACTTCCACTTTTGGAAACCACAAAATGACGAACGCCTTTGGCGTAGGCATCATCGATAAACGCATGACCATCTCGAAACGAGCCGTGCAAGGCAAAAAAGAGTGAAGATTCGCCCGAACTGATCTTTCGAGTGTCGTATGACACGTTCGTAATCACTTCATTTGAAGTGGTTGTTTGCGAGAAAAGCGAAGAAATTTTACTGTATTCGTAATTCAGTTTCAATGCGCGATTTTGTTGTAGCACGATCGGCAAAGTGGCTTGTATTCGTCAACTGCTCCAACGAGTACTTGCTCTTTGTCCTCAACAGTTCGATGAGAGAATTGTGCCAAGTTACCGCAAGATACGCAAATCGCGTGAACCTTCGTGACGTATTCAGCAATCGATAATAATTTTGGCATCGGACCGAAAGGAACTCCTTTAAAATCCATGTCTAGTCCTGCAATAATTACCCGAACGCCGTGTTCTGCCAAATGATTACACACCTCCGTGATGTCATCATCGAAAAATTGCGCTTCGTCAATCGCGACTACGCGTTCTTTCTTCCAAATATCCAAAATCTCCTTTGAGCTATTCACGCAGACAGCTTCAAAACTTGTCCCCTGATGACTCACTACATTCTTTTTGTGGTAGCGATTGTCAACTGTTGGTTTGACAAGTAATAATTTCTGATTGGCAAATTCCGCGCGACGTAAACGTCGGATTAATTCTTCCGTTTTTCCTGAGAACATGGAGCCGCACACGACTTCAATCCAACCGTGTGATCGACCTTCTTCTGGAAAATGCTCTAAAAACATGACTTTTTCTTCTATTTGGGTTATCAACAACTCACCGAAGAGAACTCAGGATGATTTCTGATGGAAATGCGCTCGATTGAGTTAACTTTGGGAGTACAAATTGGCTAATTTGAAGGACAGTAAAAATTGTTCGTTAGCAACTTGTTTAAAATGTTGAAAAATCATGGATGGATTGAAAAATTATCGCGAAAAAATAGAGAACATCAGCAAATTGGTGGATAAAATGGACGGTGGAGAATTGTCGATCCATGAGCTCGTAGAGCTGGAAAGCTTGACGCGTGAGTTGCACGAGAGAAGCATCATTTTGAAATACAAAGCCTTTGAAAATAAGGTGGGAGATGCTACTTCTGTTGAGGTGACCATGGAAGTTGTTCACGACGAAGAAGAAGTGGAAGAAAAAGAAGAAGTGGTTGAAGAAAAAGTGCAAGTAGAAGCACCCATTTTGGATTTTTCAATGTTCGATGAGCCAGAAGAAGAATTCACTCCAGAAGTGAAAATTGATGTTGTAGCAGAAGAAAAAGAGCCAGAAGTGGTAATTGAAGCTACACCTGAACCTGAACCAGAAGTGGCACCAGAACCCGAACCTGAGCCGATGAAAGAAGAGCCGATTGTGCCGACACCGCAGGTTGAACCTAAAGCGGAAGAGCCAACTGTTGAAGTTCCAGCGGAAGAACCAAAGGTGGAAGTAAAGGAAAAAGGATCTTCGTTCTTGGATCGATTAAGCATTTCGGATAATTCCATTAGTTCGCAGATTGCGGAACGAAAAATTGATACACTTTCTGGAGCGTTCGGAATCAATCAACGTTTGCTCTACATCAACGAATTGTTTGATGGATCGGGAGAGGAATTCTCAGATGCAGTAAAAATGCTCGATACACAGCCAGGACTCGACGATGCAAGCAATAAAATCGAAGAATTGGCATTTAAATATTCATGGAATCCTGAGGAAGAAACAGTACTTGAGTTCCTTGCGATTATCAAACGACGTTATGCTTAAATTTCTCTCCTTTGCTAGTTTACTTTTGATCGCATTTCTCTCAAATGCACAGATTGAGGAAGTCCGAAGAATTACCAAGACTTTATGTTCTCCCGAATTTCATGGTCGCGGATACGTAAACAAAGGAGATTCAATTGCCGCTGATTTTCTGGTGGAAGAATTTAAGAAAATTGGAGTCGGAGCGTATAAGAAAACACCGATGCTTCAACCTTTTTCAATTGAGGGGGTGAATCGTTTTCCGAAGGAAATGTCGGTTCTGCAGAACAATCGCCAGTTGGAGCCGGGCATACATTTCATTGTTGATGCTTCATCCAATGGAGCGCACAAATCTTTGGAGCCATTTGTTATTTCAATTGAAACAGCCTTGGATGCCAGCTTACTTGGTGTAGAACTCGAACGATTTGTTCAAGAACGCAAAGGAAATGCACTATACCTCGATTTTGGGTCGGCAACTGGAGATACCCTCAAGCAATTGGCGGGAATAGGGAAAGCGTTAGCAGCGTATTACCCGGTAATCGAGGTGGTCAATAGTAAATTTACGTGGTCGGTTGGAAGGGAGAAACTCAATCATCCGCTGATCTACATTCAAGATTCGATTGCTGATCGTAATGCGAATTATAAAGTCGATATTGATGCTGAATGGGTGCAATCATACCAATCACAAAACGTTGTAGCGTATATTCCGTCGAAGAAGTTGTGCGCAAAAACAATTGTGTTTACGGCACATTACGACCATCTCGGACGAATGGGAACAGATACCTATTTTCCTGGAGCCAATGATAATGCGTCGGGTACCGCCATGCTCATCACAATGGCAAAACACTTCAAGGAAAATCCTTCGGATTACAACATCCTTTTTGTTGCCTTCGCTGGAGAAGAAGCTGGATTGGTTGGTTCGAAATTCTTTACGGAAAACCCCATCCTCAAACTGAAAAAAATTCGCTTCCTGATCAACTTGGATATTATGGGGTCTGGTGAGGAAGGTATCACGGCAGTGAATGCCACTTTGTTCGAAAAGGAATTTCAATTACTTACCGATATTAATGACGAGCAGCAACTCTTAGCACGTGTCAAAAAACGTGGACCTGCTGCTAACTCCGATCACTACTGGTTTACAGAAGAAGGTGTTCCCGCTTTCTTTATTTATACCATGGGACCGAACAAAAACTATCACGATGTATTTGATACTTACGAAGAGCTGAGCTTCGTGGAATATGATGACATCACTACGTTATTGGTAACTTTCGTTGAGCGTTTGGAAAAATGAGCAGTTTTGGATTGGTATAATCCGTGCATATTTGAATATAAATCACTTACGTAACGCTCAAGTTTTCACTATTTTGGTATCGAATAAGCGGATGTTTTGCAAGGAACACGCGTTTCATTCAACTTAAAGCTGCATTATGAGAACAATCTATACACTATTAATTGTCGTTTCGTCGTTTCCTGTTTTTGCTCAGCCGTATGCTGGAAAAGCGCTTCCAGATATTGGATTTGAGAAGTCCGCAGGTTGTACGCCGCCAACAACATCAACATTCATGGAGTTGAACAACGTCAGTGCGTTGATTCATACCGCGGGTAACTTGTGGCAAGTGCCCGGTCAAAACCTTTCTCAATATGAAGTTCCGAAGAATTCGGGTATCATGGCGCTCTTTACTTCTGCTTTGTGGTTAGGTGGAATAGATGTCAATAACCAGCTGAAGTTAGCAGCTTTGCGCTATCGAAGTGGACAGGATTATTGGACAGGGCCTCTCACCGAAGGTGGGGCTGAAACGGACTACAACAACTGCGCATTTTACGATAAACATTTCATTACAACACAAGATGAGGTGCGTGAGTTTGTGGCGTGGTTTGATGCTGGAATTTATGATCAGGAAAATGGAACCAATACGCAAAGTGAAGATTATCCAGGATATGTTGTTCCAAAGATCATTAAGGAATGGCCAGCGCATGGCGATGAGACAGCCGGACAAGATTATTATTTAGCTCCATTCTTTGATCGAAATGAAGATGGAACATACAATTGGGAAGACGGTGATTACCCTTGGCATGATATCAACAAAACAAAGACGTGTGGTGTTGATCGCGAGGTTTCTCTCTACGGAGATATCAACTACTGGTGGGTAATGAACGATAAAGGAAATATCCATACAGAAACAGGAGCAGATCCCATCGGAATGGAAATTCGCGCCCAAGCTTTTGCCTTCGCATCCAACGATGAAATTAATAACATGACGTTCTATAATTATGAACTGATCAACCGAGGAACACAAACACTATACGATACTTACTTCGGATTTTTTACGGATGGAGCGCTCGGTGATCCACAAGATGATTACGTTGGATGTGATGTGAATCGTGGATTGGCATACTACTACAATGGCGACAATTATGATGGCGATAACGCGGGATGGAAAGGGTACGGAGATAATCCACCTGCAGTAGGAGTTGACTTTTTCGAAGGACCTTACCAAGATAATGACGGAATTGATAATGCCTTTGGAATTGGACCTGGAGAAGCATTGAATGGAATTGGATATGGGGATTCAATTGTCGATAACGAACGTTTTGGAATGCGACGATTCTTGTATTACAGTAATGTGGGACAGGGGAATGTGAACCAAACCGACCCAATTATCGCAGGAGATTATTACAACTACATGCGCGGTTTTTGGAAAGATGGAACGCCTTTTTATTATGGAGGTACGGGACACTTTTCCGATGCCCAGGCAAACACAACTGTACCATGTGATTTTATGTTTCCTGGAGATACAGATCCACTCGGATGGGGAACAGGTGGTCAGCCGCAACCGTCATGGACGGAAGAAAGCGCAGGAAACACACCTTACGATAGACGTTTTGCACAATCGGCTGGACCTTTTGTGTTGAAACCCGGTGCCGTGAACAATATCACCGTAGGTGTTGTTTGGGCGCGTGCTTCAGGTGGAGGACCATTCGCTTCAGTGGAAGTGCTTCGCAGAGCTGATGACAAAGCGCAAAAGCTATTTGAGAACTGTTTCCGTGTGTTGGATGCACCTCATGCGCCTGATATGAATGCGCAGGAGTTAGAGAATGAGATCATTCTCACAATCAGTAATCCGCAAAATTCAAATAATTATAACGAAGAATACGTTGAGTTTGATCCATTTATTGTTTCAGAGGACACAACGGCAGACCTTTCTTATCGTTTTCAGGGATACCAAATTTTCCAATTGAGTGGACCAGATGTTTCCATTTCGGATATCGATGATCCAATGAGAGCGCGTTTAACCGCACAATGTGATATCGAGGATGATATCGACCGTATCATCAATTTTGAATTCGATGAATCGTTGAATGCAAGTATTCCTGTCGAATGTGTGGATGGTGAAAACAAAGGAATTCGTCATTCATTCAGAATAACAAACGACCTCTTTGCTCAAGGAGAGTCGCGATTGGTGAACTTTAAACGTTACTACTTCGTAGCGATTGCGTATGCCTTCAATCAATTCAAAGATTACGATCCAACCGATCCACTATTGTTGGATGGTCAACAAAAGAAATACCTCGCAAGTAGAAAAGCGGCCTTTGGTGATGTGAAAGTGCTCGAAGTGATTCCGCACAACCCAACGCCAGAAGCGGATGGAACAGCTCAAAATATTGAGTACGGTTCAACGCCACGTATTACACGCATTGATGGCTATGGAAATGGAGGAAATGATCTCGAATTGACACAGGCATCAAAAGATTACATTTTGACAAATGGAAAGATGGAAACGCCTACTTACGAATACGGACGGGGTCCAATCAACATTAAAGTTATTGATCCATTGAATGTGGCAGATGGCTATTTCGAGTGTAAATTCCGTGATTATGCAATTAAACCAACATTCAATGATGCAACGGAGGCTTCATGGGTAATTTATCGTTACGATAAACAGGGAGGAAACATTCTCGATTCGGTTTCTTCTGAGCGAACAATTGAGTTCAATAATGAACAGCTGATTCCACAATGGGGAATTTCAGCTCAAATTGAACAGCAACAGTTTTTCAAAACAGATTTAACAGGAGGAGGAACCGTTGCACCTTATTCAACAGATCCAATTCGATCAGACATCTTCTATTCAGATAGTTCCAAACGATTCTTATCAGGTGTGCAGGATAATAATTCCTTCTTTCCAACAAACTGGATTCGATCTGGTGACTATCTCCCAACTACCGATGATTGTGCTCCAGGTATAGAGTACTTGAATCCCTGTAACTATCAAGATCAAATCGGTGGAGATGACAAAAGACAATACAACGGTTTGCTAGACGGAACAATTGCGCCACACAAGTTGGTTGGATATGAAGCCGATTACATGCCCATCGCTTACTACAATGTATCGTCGGGTAATACGTATCGAAATCCTTCATCGATTAGTTATTTACCTGGAGTAGATATCGTTCTTACAAGTGATCCATCGAAATGGACGCGTTGTCCTGTGATTGAATTGGGACGTGATGCAAATTTGAATATTGGTGGAGCAGAACCAGGACAATTGAGAAAAAGCCCGAGTTTAGACATAAATGGTCAAGTTGAAGGTTCTGGGATGGGAATGTCTTGGTTCCCTGGTTACGCAATAGATGTGGAGTCAGGCGTTCGTTTATACATGGCCTTCGGTGAAAACTCCTTCCTTGGAGCAGAGAACGGCGCGGATATGCTATGGAATCCTACGGATCGTCTTGTTGACGGAGTTGGAAATCCATTGATGGGAGGAATGCATCCTGTTTACGTATTTGGCTATAACTATGCATCCATTAACGGTGATCCATTTATCGGAGCTGATTTCCCAGCGTACATTCCGAATGATGCAGGAACGAATGCAGGAAATGAGTTATACAACCAGTTCCAATTGATTGAAGCGAACAATACGCAGGCTAAAAAGTTCGTGTATGCGAATTTGGCATGGGTTTCCTATCCGCTTGCGGCGACTGGCTACGATATTGATCCGTACAACCTTCCTACGGAAGCAGAAATCGAATTACGCGTAAATAAAGAGTACAAGAACTATTTTGCGACTGGGCAAAACAACAGCCGCCCGATGTATTCTTGGAACATGGATGAAATTGCAACGGTAACAGGAAGTGACGATCAATTGGCAGAAGCCTTAAGGATAATCAACATTGTACCGAATCCATATCTTGCTTATTCGGAGTACGAGCGAAACAGGTTAGATTCTCGCGTTAAAATCACAAACTTGCCAGAGCGTTGCTATATTTCGATCTACAACATGCAGGGGAAATTGGTGAAAGATTTCAAAAAAGACAGCCCAATAACCTACCAAGATTGGTTGCTTATCAACCATGCAGGAATTCCAATTTCATCAGGAGTCTATCTTATTCGAGTGGAAATTCCAGGAATTGGATCACGGGTGTTGAAGTCATATATCGCTATGCGTCAGCAGGATTTACAAAACTTGTAGAGATCAAAAAAATACGATATCGACCAAGAAAATTTGCATAAATATGTATTGCTGGTATGTTCAGCATCTTGAAAACGCAACCTTTTTAGAAAGTTGTACGTCATGGAATTGAACTTAATAAAGAAGAAATACCACATTTACATTATGAAACGTAATATCCTACTTTTATCATTGATGTCACTTTTTGCACTAGCTGCATGTAAAAAAGAATCAGTTGAAGAACCAACCGCGACTTTAGACGTGGAAGAAAAGAATTCAGTCCTTGTAGCAAAACATACATGGACGGGTTGTGGCCCATGCGGAGGCTGGGGATTCGAGAATTTCAATGCTTTGATCAACAACACGCCTGAACACGTACACGTCGCCTTCACTACAGGGAATTTGGGTGGATACGGAAATCAAGCGATTTATAATTTCATGCAGAATACCTTCGAAATTCCAAATGCAACTCCAACTTTCCACAACAATTTTGATCCTTCGTTAAGTGTTGGTGAGGCGGAGCAACTGATGGATGCACAAGGAGTAATTGCGAATGCAAATTACGAGATGAAATTTGAAGGAGATAAAATTATCTTGAATACCACAACGAAGTTCTTTAAAGATGTGACCGGAGTATTCACCATTGCACCGTATCTCGTTTTGGATGGAATTGTTGCCTACCAAAATGGACATCCTGATGGAAACAACACAGAGCACAAGAAAGTGGCGGTAGATATCGCTAAACCGACAACAGTTGCTCAAGCGGACTTTGAAGGCTACACGGTTGCTGATGGAGCGGTGAAAGCTGGACATACAGTAAACCTAGAATTCGAAGTTGATGCCGATGCTAGTTGGGATCCAAATAACGTTTCTTTTGCCTTGATGATCTTTCAATCTAACGGTGATGGAACATTCAAGTTGATTAATACATTCTCAAAATAATCAGCATGAAGAAAGTAATCACATTAGTAGCTGTCACCTTGATGGCAGCAACAACTTTTGGGCAACATGAAGTAGGAGCGAAAGCGGGATATAACTACCTCATGACAAATTACGAAGGCTCAGAAACGGAATTGGAAACAGACGGAGGAGGTTATCATCTTGGAGCTTACTATAGCTACACGCCAATGGATAATTTGTTCCTCGGAGGTGAAGTGCTTATTTCGAGTAGAAGATGGAATGCCATTTCGAGCTCATCAACAGCAAGTAGCATCACCACGACACAAGAAAACTACTCTTTCTATTCCAATCATTATTTGGATATTCCCTTGTCGATTAAGTATGGATTAGACATGCGCAAAGGTCGATACGGAGACAGCAAATACTTATTGTTTTATGCAGGACCATCAGTTCATTTGCTAATGGGAACCAAAGGAAGTGTTCAGCGAACGACGCGTGTAGATGCACACAATCAAACAACTGTATTGCAGAATGAGGAAGAGTACAATACAGACGATTTGCGCGAATATTTCCGACCTGTACAGTTAGGGTTCAACGCTGGAGTTTCATACCGATTTGGTTTTGGATTGACCGTTGATGCGCGTTACCAAGCGTTTGCAATGCCGTCGAATAAAACAGACTTGGATGATCTCGCAAATAGCGAATGGGATGGCGTGTTGAAACAGGGAATGTTCATGTTCTCCGTTGGATACAGCTTCGTTCGCGATTAATTCAAAAAGATACAAATGAGTACCGCCCCTTGATCAATTCGAGGGGCTTTTTTGTGTAAAAAAGTGTAAATAGTGCCCGATACACTTCGCATTTTAATTGATTCGAAATAGATTTACGATATGCTTTTTAAAAGGATCAAAATAGTCTTCATTGTATCGGTGCTTTCCTTGTTTTCACAAGGAGGTTTTGCTCAAACCGAATCAGCACATGCCGAAGTTGCCGTGAGAATGATGGGGCATCAAATTTTATTGAATGCAGGTGACAGCACATCACTCGTTTTACCAATTGAACATTCAAATCAAACGTTTCGTATACAATTTGCCACTGACTTTTCTTTTTCCCCAAATGAATTGATGAATACGGTTGACAGTATCGCAAAGGCGGCGAAAATTGCTCAAAAATACCGTGTAGAAGTTGTGCAGGCAGATTCGGAGAAAATTGTGTACAGCAGCGAGGTAAGTACTGCTTCAGATTCTGCTTCCATTGTTCCATGTCAAGGACGACAGTTCGACAAAGCTGCATATAGCGTTTTATTCACAATTGTGGAGCCCTTTGATCAGGCAGAAATCACGCAATCAGAAAATGAAGTTCAGCAACATGCAACAACGGAATCGAATGGTTCACTTACTTTTCTCTGGATTCTTGCGGCACTCATCCTGCTTGCTGGTGGGATTTTTTGGTGGAAGAAAAATCACTCTTCAGAAGAGGAGAAGGTATCGGAAACAGTCCAAATTGGTCGATACCGTTTCGATGAACGCAACATGAAGTTATTTCTGAATAATAATCACGTCGATTTAACCAGCAAGGAAACGGATTTATTGAAGTTGTTGTATTCTTCGGTCAACAATACCTTAGAAAGAGACGAAATCCTGAAAGTTGTTTGGGGCGATGAAGGCGACTACGTCGGAAGAACGCTTGATGTGTTTATTTCAAAATTAAGAAAGAAAATCTCCGAAGACGAAAACGTTCGAATCGTCAATGTCCGCGGCGTTGGTTACAAGTTGATCTTGAATGATTAGTTGGAGTTAGCCATCGGCTAGAATCGAACTTCCTTCCTACTTTCAAGTGTCGTTTTAGGACACATATACATTCCCCTTGTGGCGGTTTTTCCGACCCACATACTCCCCACATTCCTAAAAATATCTTATCCCTTTTCGAAAAGAAAAATACTCCGCGTAGTACGCGTACTCCCAGTGCAAAAGAAATGCATATTCACGACGTAAATTTGTTTCAAGCGATTGAGGCTAAGCTTTTTTAACTCATGATTAGAAAAGTCAAATTGCGCAAACATTTTAGTTGAAATCGTACTTCTCTGTTTTTCCGTGGTTAGGAAGAATGGGTGGATTACAGAGGGGTCATTCTTCCTGTTTTTAGATCGGACACGGTGTCTCGGTCACTTAAAATTAAAACAGAAGTGATGAATATTTCAAAGAATAAAAGCAAGGTGTATTTTTTTATGACCTTGATGGTTTTAGCAGGGTTGTTTTCGTGTGAAAAGTACGAACAACAAGAGTTAAAAAAAGCAGAGGTCAAAGTTACACCTTCGGAAATGAAAGGTGGTGATGACGAAGAGGAAGCCATTATTCAAGGGATTGTTCTGGACGAAGATAGTACGGTTGTGATTGGTGCAACAGTAACCATTTTCAGAACAAATACCTCAACAGCTGTTGACACGTCGTTAACAGATGTAAATGGACAATTTCAAATGAAAGTTCCTTTGGGGGATTATTACTTTGAAGTCCTGGAAGGCTCGCAAGTTACAACTACAGATGATTTCACGATAGCTGGTAATTCAAACATTACAATTACGCTATAGCGGTCATACTTTTCTTCGACGGGGACATGTAATTATGGCACATGTCCCCGTTTTTTTTGCTTTCTCATAACTGATTTGCCCGTTTACACTACTTAGAATCATATTCATAAGCGAGATACCCATCGAATATTGATTGGTTTCTTTTTGATGCAGACCCACTCCGTTATCCTGAATTGTCAAAGAAATTTCATGTTGATTCGTTTCTTCAAGTTTGATTTCGATTTGTGGGTTTTGAATGGACTGAAAGCCATGCTCGAAGGAATTGCTCACCATCTCGTTCATTACCAGTCCTATTCGCAAAGCAATGTCGTAGTCACACAGAATGGATGTGAAATTGGAGTGTATTTTCACTTCCTTGTCTGATGTATTCATTACTAAGTCAATATTGGCAAGTAGTTCTTCAAGGTATAAGTTCAATTGAACTTCTTTACGAGTCGCTTTCTCAATCAACAGGTAGCGTTGAATTTGAGACATTGCTTCCACTCGATGTATATACTTTTCAAGTATAGACGAGATGGCAGAATCCTTATTCGTCGTTCGATCGTATTTTAACATGCCTCCAAACATTTGGAAGTAATTTTTTGTTCGGTGTGTTAACTCCTGGTTGAGGTAATCGATCTGTTTATGACTTTCAGATAGTTGCTCGTTTTTTAGTTCGGTTTCCTTTTTGCTCTTGCGCAATTTAAAATAGAAATAGGCCACGGAGAAGATGAATCCCAAAGAAAGGATGATTCCCCAAAATAGCGTCATATTTCGGAAGGATAGCTGTTCATTTTCAATTTCTTTGATCTGAAGAAGGTTGTTTGTCGCGCTTATTTCTTGATCTTTCTTGAGTACATCGTATTCAACTTCAAAACGAGCCATTGCTTTTCGACTATTTTCGCCAAGAACCTGTTCTTGCAAAGCAATAAGACGTTCATATTTTCCATTAATGTTCTCTCCTTCTAATTTCCCGATTTCAATTTGTGACCTAACAATATCGATTAGTGATTGATTGAGAGCTAAACTATCTGCAATTACAAATGCTTTGTCGAGCATGATACGCGCATTCTTGAGATCTTTCTTTTTGATGAACAGTCCGCCTAAATGCCAATAGGCAGATGCCATTTTCGCAGGGTTGTTTTCTCTTTTCCTTTCATCAAGAGATCGAAGGAAAAAGTATTCTGCGCTATCCAATTTCCCGGTTCGAGTGAACAAAGTTCCGATTTGCGCATAGTTGGAAGCAATGGGAAGTTGGTGTGATTCTTTGATTTTTTTTGCCCTGAATAGTTGTTCACGCGCTTTTTTATAATCTCCCAAATCACTGTAAACCTGGCCTAAATTGTGAGCAGAACGCGATACTCCTTTTGGATACTGCAAGCGCTCATACGTTTCCATAGCAGATTTGTGGTAGTAAATCGCTTTTTCATAGTCCTTTAAATCCTTGTAAATGTTACCAAGGGCATCATGCACCATCGCGATCTGCTTTTCATCCTTGATTTTTTCGAATAAATGAAGCGCTTTTGTAAAGTTCTTTATCGCAGGTTGATTACTCCCAAGACCTTTTAACGCGAGACCTAAATTGTATTGTGATTGTGCAATTAATGTATCATTTCCAATTTTCTTGTAGGTGTCCAATGCATACTGATACGATGCTAAGCTTTCTTTGTAACTTCCTTGTCGCCATGCAACTACGCCAAGATTGTTGTAGATAATGGCTCTTTCCTTAAGGTGTTCAGAATCCGTAGAGAGGAGGAGCGCACGCTTCAAAAGTGAGTAGGCTTCTTCGTTTTCTCGCGCCTTGAGATGTTCTTTTGCATGTTGCATCAACGAATCGAGGCTGGTATTGCCGACTACCAGAGTTGATAGACTACAGATGAATAAGGTCAAGAATACAACTCGTTTCATTTTCGTTAGCTTTGTGATGCTAAATATACCTAACCGTTTTGATATGAATATTTTGATTGTGGAAGATGAAGCGCTCGTGGCTCACGATATTTCTCAGAAACTGAGCAATTTAGGGTATAATGACTTGTCGTTTGCAGATAGCGTCAAAGGAGCTTTGGAACAAATAAATAATGTACGTCCAAGCGTCGTTCTGGTTGATATTGAGCTAAAAGGAGATTTGGACGGAATTCATCTCGGGGGAAAACTCAATGAGTTTCAAATACCGTTTATCTATTTAAGTAATCTGCAGGATATTCGAACGTTTGAACGGGCAAAAGCAACGAATCCTTCTGCTAATGTTCCGAAACCAGTGAGCTTGTTGCAGCTACGAAATAGTCTTTTGGAGATTCCAAGTGAGATAAAAGGTACACAGAAGTTCATTTCAATAACGCATAAAGGAAAGAAGTATAAAGTAGAAAGAGAAAGCATACTTTTTTTAAAGGCTTCAGGAAACAACTCCGAAATACATTTTCGAGATATGAAGCGAATTTCTTCTACGCCGATGGGTAATGTTTTAGAGAAAATCGGAGATCCTTGCTTCATCAAAGTACATCGGTCATATGTTGTGAATATGAAACACGTCAACTATTACGAAGGAAACATGATTTTTCTATACGGGCTGAAGGACCCAATCCCCATGAGCGATAAATACCGGAATGAATTCATCAATAATTTTGATGTCGTCTAATTTTTTAAGCTTCTATTTTACGGATTCGGATAGGTGAATACCGTATCTAGACATTTTTTTAGAGGGTTTGATGTCGGAATAATGTTCTTGTGTGAAAAAAGCACATGGCATCGAAGTATTCCCCTTATCAAATTCTTCAGCTTCTTCAAGTTTCATCTTGGCGCTGTAAATCAACACTCGACTATACAGGATTTGCATCACTATCTGAAGCAATTATACAACACAATGTATCGAACGACTTTGCTGATATTCAACAAAACTACCTGAACGAGCTGTTAAATGATGCGCGCAAGGAAAAGGAAGTCGGAGGACAGGTCAGTAAGAGTGAACAATACATTAATGCAATTCTTTTCTATAACGATTGTTTGTCTTGGAAAGATTTTCAACAAGAAGTGGCCAGGTGTGAGCGCTTCCTTGATGTGCCCAAAATTGATTTTTCAAAATCACAAAAGCAAGGCATCACTGTTATCTACGATAAAGTCGAAAGCGCTTCCTTGAATCAAACAATTGCGTATTTGCAAAGTCATACACAGTTGGCTGTTTCTGCTCTGCCTATCGAGGTGAATGAAAACCTGAGCCTGCTAGAGACTTTCGATAAGTGCATTCAAGAATTTCCGTTTATCGTTTGGTGTATTTCTGATGCTTGCAACGATTTAGACCTTTTATCATCGACCCCTGAACTGGAAGCGTACATTTCTTCTGGTCAAATCATACCTGTGCGTTTGTCGCGGGATTTATCGAAACGAAACCTAACAACTTCATTTCTTGGGAAAAAGCCAATCAGTTCTGGTTTGCTCGGTTTTTACTTGAGCATTGCACTTATCCAGCAGGATATGGAGGTGTTCAATAGCTTACTCGAAAAAGATGAGGTGAAAAAGTCACCATTGAATTCATCGAGATTTTATGTGGCGCAAAACACAGGAACGATTTATCAAATTGACAAATTGAAGGGAGGCAACATCACGCTTGGGGGCAATTTTGTTCAGAAAATCTATAAAAAAAGTAAGAAATGAATTCAGAAACAGCGTCTATGACACAGCGTAACACGAATCAGGTTCATAATCTTGAAGCCGAGAATGTGGCTCTAGGAGATTTTCATCAAGATGTCACAACCGATAATTGGGCCATGGGTGACATAAATCAGACGATTTATCACCAGCAACCTTCATTTTTGGAAGTGGATCTTACCGGAGATGATGTTGAGCCGTCCCCTACATTTCTCCCAGATGTTTCTGCGTTATTGGAAACGAGAAAACTGATCGTTTTGAAAGGAAATGATTTTTTTGATGTTTCCAGCTTTGGAAAGCAACTCGCGAAAGTCCTCGAACAGAAGCATACGCACCTTTCTACCATTGAATTGGTGGAAAATGAAGAGAATAAATCCTTGTTTGAACAGCTCAATCAGCAAACGGAATCACGCATTGTTATTCTCAATTCTCTTCATCCAAGACATATCCAATATGACTTCGAAAAGTTGATTACTCTTTGTGAACGAAACAACGCTTTTTACATTGTTATAACCGATTCATCGCTCGACACATGGTTAAAGTCTGGGCAGATACTAAAGGATTTTTGGTTTCAGATACCAGAACTCGCCCAATACAATCAAGCTGAATTGAAGGAGTGGTTTTTGAATAAACTGGAGACTAATCGTCCGTTGTTTTTATCGGAGGAAGAGTCGATTTCTGAGCGTACACTATTTAGTGAAAACATTAATGTGAATGAGATACTTCAACAAGTGTCCACTCCTCAGAAGTTGACTGTTTTTCTTGCGATAGTTAGAAATAGAAAGCACCCACTTTCTGACTCAAAGTTGACTGAATCACTTCAAAATTTGAATAAAAATTCGGAAGGCATCATTGCAAAGTGGTTCAATAACCTAGACCATAGCCAAAAAGTAATCGCGATTAGTGCTTCATTGTTTAATGGACTTTTCTGTTCCCAATATTTCGAAATACTTACGGAGATTTCAAACTCTCCCTTTTGGGATAAAAGCACGCGCGTAATTGGCTCGTTGGATTATTTCAACATTGAGTTTTTACTTACGTTTTACCGATTTGAAACCACAGATGAAGGAGACCTCCTGGTAGCCAAGAACCCATTTGTTCGCCCTGCCATTCTTCGTGCGGCAATTGATCACTATCCACGCCACATTGAAAAAGCTCTGGTCACTTTTATGAATGTGATGGAGAATACGTACCAACGGGGACATACCAAGTGGGAATTGTATGGAACTACTCAGCGAAGGTCGCTTATTCGTCAGGTGTTTATTGAAACGGCTCGCGATATTGGGCTTTACCAACTGGGAAACATTGAGAGCATTTATTTACAATTGGCAGCGAGTAATCATAGTTACATTCAAGGAATTGCTGCAAAGTCTATTGCACAATATAGAATGTTCGATCAAGATGAACTTTTGTTTCAAACGATTGAAAAATGGCAGACAAGCAAGCGAATTCAGGATCGTATCGATCTTTTTCTGAGGGAAAAAACGGACAATAAGCAAGAAACAATTGCTGCGATCAAAACGACAACTATTCGGATGTTGGCGTATGCCGCAGACTACGATCAACCGAATCAGCTTCATGAAAAAATCATCGATAATTTAATTACGTATTCGAATGATTCTGATCAGAAGGTGCAAGCAACACTGGCATCTGTGCTTCCCAAATTCATTCATCATCATGCATACCAATTAAGGAACTACCTGTTTGATCATTTCATGATTCATGATGTGTATTCATCTGCCATTAGCGACGGATTGTTCGTTGCCTATCGGGATTATCCAGAAAGAATGAAAGAGGTGATGTTGCATTGGATTTCCATTTGTCAGAAAGAAAACTCGAAGGAAAATCGGCGACAAAAAACAACGCAAAGAGACAACCGCTTAATTGTACTCATTGAAACCTTGATGAAGATTCCGGAATTGGAAATCGATCGTGGCTTTTCAACAGAGGAAATGTACGAACTGGCAATTGAACTACTGAAACAAGAAGGTCGGGCAAAGATCGTGGACATGATTCTCTCATTAATTGCAGGCATCCAATCAATAAACTACGAACTGGCATATAAGAATCTCGATTCAATTCTCGCCTTTGTATCACGTGAACAGCGAAAGTTAATGACGCAGCTGTGGGTGTTAAATTACATGAAGGAACGCGAACATTTACGCGGAGCAGATTTCGAAATAGTCATCAACGGAGTGAGTTATCCTGTGTGGGAAAAGCCAGATGAGCGTCCGCTAACGCAATTGGAGGAAGCCTTGTTTCAATGGCTGAATTCGGGAAAAAAAAGGGCACAAGAGTTTGCCACATTGACCTTTCTCGAGATTGCACACTCCTTCGAACGAAAAGAGTATGAACTGATTCGAAATCACATCAAAGAAAGAGAACTCAAGAAACACCAAATGAGAACCAAACAAAATGTTGCTCAGATTATGCATCAAACAGCCACTGTACCTCATTACATAGGTCTCGATTTTTGGTTGAGGTTCCGCATCTTCTTCTATCTCCTTTTCGAGTCGAGGCTAACGAAAGAAAAGCTAAAAGACATCATTATGGTGTTTCAATCTGCAAAGTACTCGAAAGAAGATTTGAGGTTCGTCATTCACAAATGGAATCAGCGAAAAAGGGGAGAACTCAGTACAAAACTCGCGAAATGGTTGATCAAACTGTTTCACAATATCAAAGAATAGCACCACTTCTATTGAAGTATTAAAATCAAAAACACCACGTCATGGACGAAACACCAACAAAAAACGAAGAAAAGGGAATAACCTATAGTCAACTTGGGTTTAAATCAGCAATGAAGTCGAGTTCCCACCTTGGAGCCATCGAAGGACTGCTAGCTACAGCGTATAATTCATTCCTGAAAAAGCAAGAATTGGATGAAAAAGGAATTCAGGATCGAATTCTTCAATTAGAATCTGAGGTGGTACAGGAAGAAGCAAAGAAGAATGAATTGCAGGGAGATATTAATGCGCAAAAGGAAATCATCGACTCGAATAGGGAAAGAACACAAGAACTAGAGTTGGAGAGGATAGAATTGAAAAAAGGAGATAGAGATGATGAAGCCACGAGTGAGTTAGCGCCATTTATCATTGCATCCTTCATTGCACTCTTGCTCACATTTTATTTGTTTTTGTTTTACTCATCAACAGGTTTTTCTGTTTTCTATGGAATTGATACCGACATCGCTGGTTTTATTAATTCGGATGTGTTTTCAATGGCGAAAGACAAAGGAAATGGAGCGCTCATTTTCGTTATTCTGTTTCCGGTCATATTCCTGGCAGTAGGCTTTGTGCTGCATTCATTTCTGGAGAATAACAAGTTGAGGAAAAAGCGAAACAAACGTCCTCGAGTGCTCGGCATTATTCTAATTCTTTTGGTGACGTTTGTTGCCGACAGCATTATCGGCTATAAGATTTCAGAAGGCGTTCATATCAATGCGTTCAACATGGGCTTGGTAAAAGATGTTTGGGAGTTCGACATGATCTATACCGACGTGAATTTTTATCTCATCCTCATCTTAGGATTTGTAGCCTATGTCATCTGGGGAGTTCTTTTAAACTATGTTTTGAGTCATCCCTATTTGAAAAGCTACAGTGAACGAACCAAACTTCTAATTGAAAACTTGAATGAACGAATTAAGTCTTTACGCGATGAACAGTCTGATAACATGAGCAAAATGCACAGGCTCGAGAGCGAATTGGAAACGGTGAATGGTCGAATTTCCGCAAAGAACAAAGATATAATTGGTTACAAGGGAAACGTGATTCCCGTAGATATTGCTCTGCTTAAAGCATCGATAGGTGAGTTTATGGGCGGATATCAGGTATATACCACCAACAGCTTGGGGAACACACCAGAGACAAAGGCGCTTATTCAAAAAGCACTCGAGATTCAGGACAAATGGCTGAAAGAAAAAATCAAATCAATTGCTAAACAATCCTAGTTATGCTTACAGAAAAGAAAAAAAGTAGAAAAAAGAGAAAGGCACTCATATTGTTTGCTTCCTTTTGCGGTGTATTTGGCCTATTCGTGTTCCTGCTGATGGGCGCTTCACTAAAAACCGAAGCTATACGCTCTTTGGCGAGTTGCAACAATAAAGAGGAGGTAAAAGAACTCTATCAACAATACAAAAATGAGCTCTTCGATAATGAAGATTTCCTAACCGAAGTGCGCTTGCGTTTAGTTGATCTGAACCTGCCTGATAGTAGCTTGATGGAGTGTCAATCTTGGTTGCCGCAGCCGCCTACAAGTTTGAACGTAATTATTGTTCCAGATTTATCACGAAGAATTACAGATGAAGATAATAATGAGCATCAAATAGTGAATGATCGAGCAATTATTCAACATGCATGGGAAAAGTTCACTGAAGAAGTGAGCCTGAAAAAGAATTCAAAGGATTGCTTTCGAATAACCATCGCAGATCCTGAACAAGCACAAGGACAGTTCGATCAGATTGCAGATAAACTCTTTTTTGATTTGTCGGTCCACACGAATAAAACGAACCGATTGTATTTTACCGACTACAAGAAGCGGAAACTGTTGAAAAACACGGATGTTCTGTACGCAATGAGCATGGAGAATACGAGTGGTGCGGATTATTTATCCTTCTTCAGAAGATACTGCGAACGCTTATTGAAGAAGTCGGATTTATTCAATCGTTACGAGAACAAAATCATCATTCTAACAGATGGTTATATCGAGAAGTTGGATGTCACATATACCAAACTGGATGTCGTAGCTAAACGCAAAGCATACGATATGACTAGCTCAGGAATTGCGGAATTAATCACTCGAAAGAATTGGAACATTCCTCTTGCAGAAGTGAATTTGAGCGAGACAGATATACTGGTTTGCGAGGTGAACGAGAGAAAAAAAGGCCGTGGCTTTCATTATCAAATCTTGCAGGCCTACTGGAGTGATTGGTTAACGCGAATGGAGCCAAAATACTTCAATGTTATTTCGAGGAATTACTCTATGAATCAAACTTTTCAAGACATCGATAAGTTTATGGAACGGTGAATTTTAAATGTGAAATTCCTGAGTTCAAACTCTTCAAAACCTGATTCAGCCTTTTTTGTTTTGTATCGCAGTCGATATGGCAATTTTCGGAGGAATAATAAATCGATCGAGATGAAAGTAAAGAATAAGAGAGGTACGTCAGTTAGGACATGCTATTGCAGCAACTGGCTTCAGCATTGGAGAAAGTTTACGGGGGAGGTTACTTATTCTTGCAGAGCTGAGGGATGTAATCGGACGGATATTGTTGGTGCTCATGTTTTACGAACTGTTTCTTATGATAACAGAGAATACATTGTTCCCTTGTGTAAACTACACAACAAGGCGGATGGATTTGTTGAATTGAAGCCGTGGACCAAATTGGCTCCTGCGAACGTCAAAAACACATGTGGAAATGGTCAGTTACTTTAAACACGTTCTTTGGATAGTTGCGACTGCTGCACTCCTTCTATCATGTGGAGATACAGAAACGCAGAAAAAGAAGTTGGACTTTCAGAAAGTACCTTCGCGGGAAGTACCAACACGAGAAAAACCATTGGAAACAGAGGTGGATAACGATCGAATTGAGATAGAAAAACAACTCAAAGAACAAGCCCGAAAGGATTGGCCGAATGATTTTGTAACACAAGAATATTGGGTGTCTAAGCAACTCGAAGATTACAAGATCATGCGGTCTTTGCCAAATAATGCAATTAAAGCGCAGGCCGAGATAGATTTCCCATTGGATTTCTCAACACAGAAGTATTGGTACCATGAGCAAATGCAGGCTAAAAATAGAATGGAGTAGGAGAAAGAATAATTAATGAACCGTTTACTCGTCATAGTGTTACTTGGCTTTCACTTCATTTCGTGGAGTCATAGCGGAGGCACGGATCGACGTGGAGGACATCACGATAGAAGTGATAACAGCTACCATTTTCATCATGGGGAACGCGCCCATCTGCATGAAAACGGTAAGTGTTTATTGGTGTCAAGGCAGGCTCATCGAGGTACGATCCAAAATGAGCCTGCCTCATTTCCGTGGTGGCTAGTGACAACGTTTTTTAGAATAATTCTACTAATGATAATAGCAGTGATACTGTATAAAGCCTTTCTTTAGCTATCTGCTGGAATCGAAATTCGGAATGTCGTTCCTACACCAACTTGCGATTCTAATACAAATACTCTTCCCTTGTGATACTCTTTCACAATTCTGCGAACAAGCGATAATCCCAATCCCCAGCCACGTTTTTTAGTGGAGAATCCGGGGGAGAAAATCGTTTTCAGTTGGTTCGATGGAATGCCTTTTCCAGTATCTTTTATGTCGATGTGCACCCATTCTGGCGATCCGTGAAGAGTAACATTTAGTTTCCCTTCTGCTTCCATGGCGTCAACGGCATTTTTACAGATGTTTTCAATCACCCATTCAATCAACGAGGCGTTGTGCTTGGCGGTAACAGGTACCTCGGGCAGTTCTACCGTAAAATCTACTTTGTCCGATATACGTGGACGCAGATACGTGGTGATGTTTTGAACGGTTTGGCTGATGTCAGTACTGTCGAGCTTCGCTCCTGAGCCAATTTTCGAAAAGCGGTCCGTTACTTTTTCAAGTCGAATGATGTCTTTCTGCATTTCAGAAGTGGCCATTTCGTCCGCTCCTTGTGCCTCCAAAAGCTGAATCCATGCCATGAGCGACGAAAGAGGAGTCCCCAATTGATGTGCGGTTTCTTTCGCCATTCCTGCCCAAACTTGATTTTGTTCGGCCTTGCGGAAGGTGCTGAAAATGAGGTAGCCGATGAGTGCGAATAATCCAATCACGGTGAACTGGATATATGGGAAATATTGCAACTGCTTCAACTCTGGACTATTTCCGTAATAGAGTTTGTTCTTTTCGCCATTGTTGAAATCGATCGTAATGGGCGGATTCTGTGATTTCAAGTCATCGAGGTAAGAACGACTGTTTTTGGAATCAAATTTTTCCACGTTTGTACCTATGATTTCATCGGTTTTGGAATTGACCAGAAGCACCGGAACAAGTCCTTTGTTATTGAGAAGATCGTTATTAAATGCTTGAATCAATGAATCACGTTCTTTTTCTAGACGCGTAATTTCTTTTGAGTCGGTGTAGGCGTAGGTCATGAAGAGACCTTCGTAAATCTCAATTCGAAAGGGTGGATTTTCTTTTTCCCATTCATCAGCAAGTACGATCAAAGAATCATCAAATAGTTGCAGCAATTCGCGCTTGGATGCGTTGGGGTGCATGGCGCGAATATCGGAGGTGTCAAAACCTAGATTTCTACTTCCAGAAATAAAGCGGTTGTCGTCCAGTACGATAACGGGAATGTCTTTGTTTTGACCGATGATCCGCAGTGGGAAATCGTAATTTTGAGATCCATCCAGGTTGGTTGCCATCGAAACTTCTTTCGTGGCATCGATCCACAGCTGCATTTTTTCGCGTTCCTTTTCGCGTAACTCCGTGAAGGTGTTGTTGGTGAGTTTCACCAATTCGATTCGTTTGTTAATCGTTCCTGCCCACTGTTTCGCTTTGGCTTTTTCACGCAGCGCAACCTTAGAAACGATACGATTGGAAACAAAAAGCGAGGCTCCAACCAGTAGCAGAGCGAAAATCAACAAGGCGATTTTCCATTTTTGTTTGTTGGAGTATAAATTCATTCGATCATCTAAGTTAACGAGAATAAATCAGAATTAGTGTTTCGCTGAAAGCTGAAGAACTTCTTCCACTTTTGTGCATACGGAATGGTGATCAAATCGTTCCACAAGAGCACCGAATGTTGCTTCTTCGAAGTGAGGAGGAACCGCAAGAATTTGATCTATTTTCCGCGCTAAATCGTCCGAGTTCATTGTCTCAAAGAGAATACCTCCTTGATCTTGTTGCAAAATTTCGGGGGTGCCGCCAGCATTACTTCCAATTACGGGTGTGTGCGCTGCTAGCGATTCAATGGTGACCATGCCCACAGTTTCCGATTCACTCGCCATTACCATCCAATTGATACTGCGATAAAAATGAAGAATTTGATTGGTGTATGGACGAAAAATTACGCGACTTCCCAATTGATGGTCTTCGATATATTGTTGCAATCGCATTTCGTATTCCGTTCCCTCATGTTGCGTGGTTTCTCCCATGAAAAGAACTGTGAAATCGGAATGCTGACATTTTGTGATAGCTTCTAAGAGAATTTGTTGACCTTTTTTGGGGTCAAAACGCCCTGCCATGCCGATAATTGTCCCTGTTGGAGGAAGGTTCAGTGTCTTTCGAGATTCTTCCATTGAAGGCAAGTCAGCAAATTTCTCTCGATCGATGCCAGATGGAATCACCACAAGTTGATTGTTGAATCGGGTTTGTTGTTGTACTTGTTCCTTTAGCCAGTTCAGCGGACACGACCATACATCAATGTTGCGAAATCGAAGAGTATGGAAAATACTTTTTTTGCGAATACCCAACTGCATTTCCATGAAATACGAAACGTGTAAGCGGTTTTTCAATCGGTGTTTTAATCCCGCGGCCAAACTCATATCTCCAGGTTTTCGAATGATAAAATGCGTAATTCCTTCGGATTCAATAATTGCCTGAGCCCGTTTTACCGCTTTAAAATCGTACCATCTTCGATGAGGTTCAACGGCAACAAATGGGAGTTGCATTTGCTGGGCATGGTCGTGGATAGGAGCGTCGCGAATACCAAGCACAACTATTTGATGTCCGCGCGAGGCCATCCATTGCGCATTCCTGAGATGATTCATTTCTAATCCACCCCAGCTTTGAGAACTACAAAAGTATGCCAGTTTGATCTTATTCATGCGCGTTTCTTGGTGTGCTTGGTTCGCACCCGTTCGAATTACAAGAATAAGGATTTTTCAAGTTCAATCAATCAAGCAACAGATATGGATGTCAAATAGGAAATGAATGTAAAAGAGATTTCCAGGGTCGAACTTGTGTGAGAGCGATTCTCGGGTTTAATCTCCGTCATTATCTTGGTACGTAATCAATACACCGAACGCAGAAGTCATATCCGTTTTTAGGTTGATCACTTGCCCGTGGAGCAGGGTGTAAAGATTATCAAGTTCCGACGCATTTGTTACCATTTCTTCTTCCAAACTGTTCTGGAAGCTATCAATTTTTGAAATGATTTGGTTGAAACGTGTGTTGATTGCATCTGCTAACTCTTTACGGTCTAGGTGAATCAAGTATTCGTAAAATCCAACACCTGATCCAGATGAAGCGTTTCTGTCTCCGTTGTATAACCCTTGGTGACTAACAATACTGCTTCGCAACAAGTCAAGAGAGTATCCGCTGTAACGCGCTTCGATATAATCAGGAAGCTGAATGCCCAGACTTTGTTTTCCTAACGGAATTCCCAATTTTGCGTTTTTGGCAATCTCATAATCTTTATTGAATTCGTTCACCAATAATGAAAATGCTGAAGTTGTTTCCGTCCCTGTTGATGCAACAAAGGTGCTTTTGTATCCATTCCATTCACTTTTCACTGCGCTTACGTCGTTCACCATTTTGTCGATGAGATCAGAAACATAGTTTGCGTAGTTGGGCGTGTTGATCAATTTATCCAAGGCGTCAGATTGATACAAAAGGTAATCCAATGCGGATAATCCAATAGCGTCTGTATTGGAAGCAGAAGCGAGCGTGTAGCTCCCCGAACTGATATTGTTTTGAATTTGAGTAGTGTCTGAAGGGAAAATTCCTGTTGCCGCCTTCAATCCATTATTCATAATGGGACCGAAGTCGTAAATTTTCACCGATTGCCAAGATGAGTATGCTTCTTTCCAATTGTTGCGAACCAAATCAAGGTTGGCTTGGGTCATATCATTTTCGAAATTCTCGAAAGTAGTTTTTAGTGTATTCAAATGATCGTTGAAACCATTTAACTCGGGTACAATAATCGCAGATGCGACATTTTCAAGCAATGAAGCTTTATCGAAGGCTGCAGTTTCATCTGGGTCCTTCTTACAACTTGCGAGAATCAAAACAGCCGATAATGTTATAAGTACGTACTTCATCTAATTCGATTGAAAATATAGCGCGAAGATATATCCATCGATTCGGATGTACAATACCGTAAAATTGGTATTTAGATTCATTCTAATTTAATTCGGTCAGGTTTCTGTAAATTATGCTGTAATTTTGAACACATGACATCAACAAAAACAAAGGCACTGGCAATTTTTGTGGTTACCTCCATCGTTTTGGGAATCATATTTTTTGTGGCGCCAATTCAGTTGTTTGATAGTCAGATTCATTATGTAGAGCCTCACCGAGATTATATTGTTGATGCTCCTTTGAGTTTAGCAAACTACATCGGTCTATACACAGACGAGGCAAGCATGGAGTTTGTCGAATCCTATTGGCTAACTCCCAAAGGTTGGTTTATGGTAATCGCTTTCATTTTTGGTTTACCAGCGCTTTTAGCGTATAGAATTTACCTAAAGTCTAAGAAATAACAAGTTATAATATTGGAAATTAGGTAGGTAACCTGATTTTTATTAATTTGGCGCCACTACAGAATAATTGTCGCAAACCACACATTCTATGAGACGAACTCTTACAGCCATTGGCATGCTTTTGTCAACAACGCTTTGGGCCCAGCACAACAACGAATTTTATAACGATGGTGCCGAAGTAACCGTTCAAAATGGTGCAGAAATGTACGTCATGGGTGATTTTCACAATTACCAAGCTACAGGCTTGCTAACCCATGATGGATTCATTGAAATCCAAGGTAATGTACTTTCTGATAATCAGTTTCAACAGCGCGGTACAGGAACAACTTTAATCACGAATGTAGATGTGAATGCAGGTCAAACGCAATACATTCAGGGAAGCTATGCAGTCCGTGGCGGTCAATCGGCTATCGGTGTCAATGATGGTTCCTTTTATGATTTGGAGTTGGCGAACGATCAAGGGATTGTTTGGTTAAATGGTACTGGAAATATTGCGGATGTTCGAAATTCAGTCAATTTTTCGGGAACAGGAGCACCTTTAGTAAACAGAATTATAACACACGATCCATCTGCACTTCCTGCTAACGGTAGCGGTTATGTGGCAACCTTTGGATTGATGAATCCTGCGCCAGGAACGGCTAATTTGATTAGTAATTCTGTAGCAATCGGAGGAAATAGCTCGGGAATTGATCAAGGATATATTCAAGGAAACTTCAGAAGAGCCATTTTGTCGACAGGCGGAATTTACAACTATGTTTTGGGACTTGAGCCTGCTGGTGCAGGTGCGCAGCGTGGAATGCAATACATCCATCTCGATCTTGCAGCAAATAATTACGATGTAATTTCGGGATTTTTCGAAACAGGACTGGACAACACCTTTCCAGTAGCAACGGAATGTAGTGGATATATTATGAGTTACTATGGCGGTGTTGATCACGGACAATGGGTCATGTCTGATATTACAGGTTCAGGAACAGGGGTATATACCGTTCAAATGTGGCCACAAGATGATAATTTCCCGGGTCAATCGGTTTGGATGATTACGAAAGACAATTCCATTCAAGGAACAGCAAACGTTTGTGGGCCAACGCCAGTTGGATTATCGAGAAGCGGATTTGCTGGAATGGGACAATTTGGTGCGGCAGCTACAAGCATACTTCTACCAGCCGAATTACTGCACATTTCTGCCAGCCCTAATGTTGATCACATTGAAATTGATTGGACGGTAGGATCAGAATTTAATCTCGATTATTACGAACTCCAACGAAGTGAAAACGGGATCGACTTTCAAACAGTTGCAACAATTGATGCCGTTGGAACGACACAAGAAGAACAACAATACGCCTATGCGGATTACGGCGTAACTAGAAATAAAAACTACTACTATCGTTATCAGTCCGTGGATAATGATTTCTACACCGAATATTCGCCCATCGTGAGTGCGCAAATTACGGGTTCCGATAACTTTTCGGAAAGTATGTTGCTCTATCCAAACCCAACGAATGGAAATGTATTTGTAGACCTTAACCTTGAGCTTAAATCGGAGATTTCAATGGTTGTGTTGAACAATGCAGGACAGAATGTTGAGGTGAAACAATTTTCAGGAAATGCTGGAAATAATGTGTTCACCTTGGATGCAGCCTCATGGGCAAGTGGCGTTTATATCGTCGAACTCACCGAAAAAAGAACAGGGGAAACAGTTAGAAAAAGAATCGTTAAAAACTAAATTATTGAATTATGAAAAGCACACTTACGCTAATCGGATTTTTTCTGATTTTAAGTAATTTAAGCGTTGCACAGAACGTAGGGATTGCTGAACCAGCTCCAAACAGTAAGTTGGATGTGGTTCAGACAGAAACTACTGGAAATACGCTCGAATTGACGCATGGAATTACGGCCAACACAAGTTCGGCAGGATGGATTAAAAACAGTGGTACGGGCTATGGTCTCCATGTTCAAAATTTGTTAGGTACAAGTAATACTGCTGTTGCACGTTTCCTACAGCTCGGAACAGGAACTTCGGCACACGGAGCAGTTATTAACATGGATGCAGCAACAGTGTTGGGGACAACCGGGCTCCTTATCGATCAATCAGGATTGGGAGTAGGATCTTATGTTTCCATGGCAAATGCAGGATCTACTTCATCTGGATATTATGTGGGGCACGCAGGTAGTGGCGATGGATTAACAATTTTCCAGACAGGAACAGGAATGGGAATTTACAACGACGTGGCTGCCGGGTACGGTGTGTTTAACGTTTTGAGCAGTTCTTCAATCGGTACAATCAACCTTATGGGAGCAGGTGGTACTGGTGAATTAATTGATGTCGGAACTTTTGACGGTGCTGGAGTAGTGGTTGCAGCAGTAGATAACGTAACAACGCCTACAGCTGGTGGAGATGTTTTCGCTTTTGACGGAGTAGTACGTACAGCAACGCCAACTGGAGTTTTTGTAAATGGAGGTATTTTAGCTGGGAATCAGCACGGTTTGGGACATGCGTTGTGGCTGCAACATTCTGGTACATCGGGTAGAAATTCTGAATTTACCACAACATCTGGAGCCAATGCTGATGCAACTATTTTTGCACTTCATCAAGGTCAGGGATCGGTAGTGTTGGCACAAAATCAAAGCAACGCAATTGCTGGAACTATCAATGTAGGAGATTTCTCATACACAGGAACAGATGTGGCAGACCATGTTGGTGTTCAGGGTTCTAGTACGCCTTCTGCTGGATGGGGAATTGGTGTTGTTGGTCAAGGTGGATGGTACGGAGTAGCATCTCTAGGCGATTTTACAGCAACAGGAGTGAAAGCATTTACAATTGATCACCCTCAAGATCCAGAGAATAAAGTACTTCGTCACTTCTCAATTGAATCGAATGAAGTATTGAACCTTTACCGCGGAATGATCATCTTGGATGGAAATGGTCAAGCAACTGTTGAACTACCAACTTATTTTGATGAAATCAATACCAACGTAAGTTACCAATTGACGGCAATTGGAACGCCAGTTCAACCGTACGTGCTAAGCGAAATCTCTGGAAACACTTTCGAAGTAGCAGGAGAGCCTAATACGAAGGTTTCATGGACAGTTTACGCTGATCGAAATGATCCATATATCCAACAGAATCCTGAGGCAAAAGCAGTTGAAGTTCAAAAAACAGGTGATCGTCAAGGAAAGTACATGAATCCAGAATTGTATGGAATGCCAAATTCGAGTGCAATGTTCCCAAAAACGGAGACGCAGACAGGAAGTCAGCGAAACCCGAATGTTTCACAGCCAGCATTGGATAATGTGCGCCAAAAAGCGGCAAACACGCAGCCTGTGCAAATGAATCAAGGAAACGGACCTAGCGAAGAATAATCAACTGTTTGAAATAGAGAAAGAGAAAGAAATCCTATTTTTTCTGTAACGTCTGTTACATGAAAACGATCTAAACGGACGTACTTTTGAGAAAAAATAGGATTATGTTCAAAGGATTGTTTAAGAAAACGGATTATGCGCAACTACTAAAGGATGGCGCTGTGATTATTGATGTTCGAAACCCAGGTGAATTCCAAAGCGGATGCATTCCAGGTTCAGAGAATATTCCACTTCCAAAGATTACTGGGAAGATGAAGCAAATCAAATCGCTTGGAGTCCCCGTGATTTGTGTATGTGCGTCAGGAATGCGATCAGGATCTGCAAAGGCGCAATTGAAAGCGGCAGGAGTAGATGCATACAACGGTGGAGCGTGGACGAAGATGATTCCATATGTGGAGTAGTTATGTAGACACGATAATCAGGTCATACAAAAATGGGTGGGCGTACTTTGAAAAATTAGTGACGAACCCATTTCCAGACGAAGGAGTTAACATGTTTTATTTGTTGATTGTTGCGTCGCTAGTTATTTGGGGACTCGAAATTGTGATTCCTTGGAGGAAAAAACAAAAGGTGTTCCGCAAAGACTTTTGGCTTGATGCGTTTTACATGTTCTTCAACTTTTACTTTTTTAGCTTGCTGATTTACGGTGCGCTTTCGAATGTTGTCATCAAAGCACTTAAATCATTATTGGCACCGCTGGGATACGAAGGAGGGCATCTTATCGACTTTTCAGAATTGCATTGGGGGCTACAACTGTTTGTTTTCTTCATTATTGCAGATTTTGTACAATGGTTGGTTCATGTGATGCTCCATCGCGTTCCATTCTTATGGAAATTCCATAAAGTACACCACTCGGTAAAAGAAATGGGCTTTGCAGCACACTTGCGCTACCATTTTTTCGAAACTTTCGTGTATCAGTCGGCAAAGTATTTGACCTTGGTCATGCTCTTCGGGTTTTCATTGGAAAATGCCTTTATTGTCTACGTGTCAACGGTGGTAATTGGGCACCTCAATCATGCAAATCTCGACTGGAGCTACGGCCCGTTGAAATATATATTTAACAACCCGAAGATGCACATTTGGCATCATGCGAAGGATCTTCCAGAGAACCATCCTCATGGCATGAACTTCGGGATTACACTTAGTTGTTGGGATTACATTTTTGGTACGGCGTACGTTCCAAGGAGCGGCCGCGATATCGAATTAGGCTTCCCAAATGACGAATCATATCCAGAAGGATTTATCGGTCAGGTGATCGAACCCTTCAAACCAGAAAAACAATGAAAAAATATTTAGGATTGGCCGTAATGGGCTCTCTAACACTTGGATTGGCGCCATTTGTACCGCATCCGCATATCTGGAAACAATTGAAAAACCTATGGTATGGTAGGGAAATGCTCGCAATGGACTGGCTCGACTTGTTGATGCATGGAGCACCATGGGTTGCATTAATTGTGATCTTAATCGGAATGGGATTGGAAAAACGAAAGGCTGTTACGGGTACGAAAAAATAATCTCACCTCTGCATCCGAGTACGTGTGTAAAACGGATTTGAGAAAGCTGTCTTCGTGCGGCTTGAGCTGACAGATTTAAACGCAAACTCATCATAACCAATTGAAACATACACGTTCTCATGTGACCTGTTTAGTTCTCCAATTCATAACACGTCCAATTACCAAAAAGAGCAATGCCCCTGCCCAGAAAGCGATACTTAGAAAGCTGGCGCGAATCACGTTGGTAGGATTGAATTGAAATTCAATGGTGCTTTTCCCTTCGGGAAGTGGAATAGACATGAATGTTTCGCTCACACGCTGGATCGGAATAGTTTTTCCATCTACTTTCGCTTCCCACGATGGATAATAATTCTGCAAGTAGACAAAATGACTTTCCTCAGGGAGTTCTGCGTGAACTTTCAATTCGTTCGGGCCAAAGGTTTCTACCCACATTTTTTGCGCGGACAAGCTGTCAATTGAGGCTGTGTCAATGTAATTGTTTGGAGTGAGGTTATCGGCGAAGAAGATAAAGGGATAGTGAGCCATACGTTTATACTCGCCCGATTGAATCGCCTTTTGCATGTTCTTGAACGAGTAGGGGCTCACGCCATCTAAGCTAGGTCGCTTGACGTAGATTGCTAAGTTTTTCCACAACTGAACAAACTCCAGATTTAGATCGGCATCATTGGTAGCAGAAACGGGATCCCAAAGTGAGGGCGTTGGATATCCTTGAGGCAAGTTTTCCATGCCGCCAGAAGCTTCGGATATTGGACGGTCGTACAGCACAGTTGCGTTGCGATTCATGATGGTGAAAGAAACGATCTCTATAACGATAAATAGACATATCGAAATAGATCGATAGGTCGAAGCGAACTTCCACACAAGTGCCAACATCGTCAGCATCACAATTAAAATTCCACCTTGTAAAAAGATCAATTCGCTGATATTCGCTTGCTCCATAAAGTGCGACCACCCAATCGAAAAAAGCTGTCCGAATTTGTATTTCTCAATGGACCCGAGCAAGGCGATATTCACGATGCCAATTAGTAGAATCGATCCAATTAGAACGTAGAAAAATTGTTTTTGTCGTTTTTCTGAGGAAAGAAGGTGATGAAGTGAAAACCCTGCGGAGATCAATAGAAAGAAGATCGCGAAGAGACGGAACAGGGAAGGGAATCGGAACAAATCCAAAAAAGGTAAGTAGCTCACCCACGTTCGAAGAGGCAGCACCTGCCCGAGAGCAATCAATATACATACAAGACCGGTAATGAAGTAAATGCGTACTTCTTTCGGGGCATCTTTTCGGAAGAGTGTCGCCAAGATCGTGATCAGCAGCAATACCCCGAAATAGCAATTGGTCATGGAGAAGTCAGCGCCCCAAAATGCGTAATCGTTTTTAGCAGTGGCCAAGGGATAGACCGTGGAGCTGAGTGCTTGTGGTGAGAGTGATCCTTCTAAAATGTTCCAAATATCGGTGCGATCTCCCAGTCCAGATCCTCTGTTGATGTATGGCGCCATGTCGAAGGAAGCCACCAAAATGACCGCGCTCATCATCACAAATAAGAAGACGGAAATACTGAGGAAAAGCCATTGCTTTCGGTAGAATATGTAATTCCTTGACTGAATCTGTTTCCAGGAATTCGCGATAAAAAATCCGAACAAAATATAGATAGTAACGATGAACATCCCAGGATATCCTCCGGAGAGCAAGAAGAAGAGAACAAGGGCTAATTGAACGGCCGTGCGGAATGTGGGTTTTGATTGTAATTCAAGATAAAATCGAAGCACCCACGGAAGCCATGCGGCACTCACAATCCAGCCGACATGCTGCGCATTTCCGATCATCAACCCTGAAAGCATGTAGCCCGTTGCGCAAGAAAGCACAACGAATCGCGTAAAACCAAATCGTTTGATCAAGAAATAGAACCCCAATCCACCCAAATACAGATGAAGCAAGTATTCGAATTGCAATGCACCAATGGAATAACCTCCAAACAAGGCTCCAACGCCCCAGCTGATTGGGTACCACGTTCCTGGATCTCCCATTTGAGTGAACCCGGCATTCGTAAATGGATTCCACAGGGGTAATTGATTGTTGGCAAGTGCGTCTGTTATGAAATACTTCCATGGAAGGTACAAGTCCATGGCGTCCCACTTCATTACTGCCTGACCGAAAACGAGCGGACTTAGCGCAAGAACGAGAGCCAAAAGAAGGATGCCTGCATCAAATAAAGTGGACCGCTGTTGATTCATACGGATCGAAAATACAAAACTTTGGGGTGAGGAATCGATTGCGGTCGTATTTCCTTCGCTTCGAATTACTCAGGCATGAGGTAAATATTCCCTAAAAATGTCGTGTCATAAATGCCATTTGAATCGTTTGAGACCTTATCCAGAATAAATCCTTCGTGATTGTCCAACAGAACGTGTTGGGTATCGCATGAGCTTGCGATCATCAAACAAAAAAGGGCTAAATACACTCTTTTCATCACGTTGAGTTTAATGAATTCATTTCAGATCCGTGTAAACTATTTACGAATAAACAGGTTAAAAGTAGATGAAGCCTTTCGTGTTCTTTCATTCACAATCCATGGCGTATAACATTTCGGGCGTCGCGGATGAAAAAGGTGCGATTTTTGTTTCTTTGCTGTCATGAGAATAATTCTCCTTGTTTTTATCATTAATATGAGTGCTGCCTATGCCCAGGTTTTGGATAACCGAATGGGGAAAGCATTCACTGATAAGCCGTTTTTCAATGAGGATTTTGTGAAGCGAAATCGATTGAAACGACTCAATGGAACGTACACCTACAAGAACGATGGTGCTGCCATGCGTGAGACGAATTTTAAACACGTATTTGAATTCGATCGAGAAGGAAGATTGGTTTCTACCTACGAAACGCGTACTGATGACGGGACGAAAGATACATCATGGAATATCTACGAATACGACGAATTTGGATATTTAGATGTGCATCGGAAGTCGGATGAAGAGGGGTTCACTGCCGTGCATTACACCAATGATTCTTCGGGGAGGATAATCAAAGAAGAATACGTGCGAGAAATCGATAGTAACGGAGTGATTGTACGGTCGCTTTCATTTAACGAGGAACGACGTGTCTACACCGAATTCGAGAATCAATTGAAGTGTACGCATTACAACAATTACGACTTGCCCTATTTGGACGAGTATTACAATTACAACGATTTAGGCTACCTCGTGAGTCGTGAAGAGCGCATTAAAATGACTTCCTCGGTGTACACATACACACACGAGTACAATGACAAAGGTAAGTTGGCGTCCATCAAAAAGACGAGCAATCGTAAGAGTGGAATATTGGAAGAAACGACGTTTAAGTACGATGAACTCGGAAACTTGATCGAAAAGCGGATTTATCGGAATGGTGAATTCACAACCGATATCCAAATCATCTACAACAGCAAAACGAAATTGCTTTCAGCTGTTTTAACGAAGCAAGTAAGCACGGGCTTCATGACCATCATCCGATTTAAGAATTACGAGTTTTATTGATTTCTTTTGAAGAAGATAGGGAGTTGGAGACTCTATCAATTAACGAATTCTCCCTTTAATGGCGAATGCAACGGATTCTTTCAAGGAATAGAACGATTCGTTCAAGGCATTTTTCACCTTTTCATTGCTGTAAGTTCGCTCTGAAAATAGAGAGTTTACGGTTTCCTTGGTAATGGCTGGACGTTTACGAGTAAAGAATGAAATGAATCCCAAGAATCGACGGGCGATGCTCACTACCCAACGCTTAACAGGCTTTTTCGGAGCTTGCACTCCTAGTTGCCGTGCAACTTCTTCCATTAACGTTTTAAACGAATGATTGGTTCCGATGCACAAAAAGCGCTCATTCTTTATGTCAGATTGCATCAACTTGATCATGATGCGCGATACATCTCGTGCATCTACTGTGGCATTTTTTCCTGGCGGATAATACCGCGTTCCTTTTTCCAGAGTGCGCAGCAGTGTTAGTGAACTATCGTTCCAATTTCCAGCTCCGAGAACCACACAAGGATTTACAATCACAGCATCCAACCCTTCTTCAATTCCTCTCCATACTTCTTTCTCTGCTGAATATTTCGAAATGGCATAGCCAGAAGTTGTGGGCGTGTTCTTCCAAGTGGTTTTTTCCGTTACGATCTCTTTCTGTGTTCCACCAATGGCTGCATTTGAACTTACGTAGCACAACTTTTTTATATCCAAGCCAAGGGCAACATTCACCACATTGGCCGTTCCTCCACGGTTTACTTTGATAAGTTGACTGAAATCTCGTTTGTGGAACGAAACCAGAGCCGCACAATGATATACATGCGTACATCCTGTCATGAACTCTTCGAGGGAAACAACATCCAAAACATCGCCTTGCACCCAATCAATTTGATTGAATCGCTTTGTACCATTCTTTGGATCAAAAAGTTGAAAGAAAGTGAGGAGTTGTTGTCGCTTGGAGTCCGAGCGATAAAGTGCGCGAATGGGCGTGTCATCTTGCGTTAAATCGAAGAGTAATTGCGACCCAAGGACACCTGTTCCACCCGTTACAAATATCATATTGCTAAGGTACGATCTTTCCGCGAATGTATGCCTTCAAAAAAGGGAATTGTCTTTCAGGCTTGCGTAATCTACGAAATTGTACGTTTCGTCGAAAATATCGAACATTAATCGCTTTTAGATGAGTATTTATTTTGTTGGTAATGGTGAGATGTAGTTACTTTGTAAGTATGAAATTAACATTAGTTTCTGCACTACTAGTATTACTCTCCCTTTCATCGTGCAAATCTGAGTACGAAGAGCGTCTTGAGGAAGCCCGCGAGCTTAAAGATCGTATGTCCCTCGTTGAAGCAAACCTACCTATCTACGAGCAATATAATTTGCCAAATGAGATAAAAATGCTTCAAGAGGAAATCGAATTTTTAGCGAAGGTTTCTGGAAATGAAAAACTCTTTTTACAGGAAGTCTACAGCGACTAAAGGCTGAGTTCCATACTAGGATCCCAATGGAGTTTGTCGAAATCGACAACCTTGTCATCGTGTACCTGAATATTTTCAGCGTTCAACAACTCCTCCATGCGCGTAGGTGTAGAGAAGTGCATTTTCCCTGTAAGCAATCCATTTCGATTAACAACGCGGTGTGCAGGAACATCCGGTAGCGAATGAGCAGCATTCATCGCCCAGCCCACCATACGACTCGATCGAGGTGCACCGAGGTATTTGGCGATGGCACCATACGAGGTGACGCGTCCTTTTGGAATTAACCGAACCACGTCGTACACATTAAGAAAAAAGTCCTTGCTTTGCTCGCTGAGTTTCATAGGATGAAAATAATCATTTGCTATCGATATTTCGGGTTGAGCGGAGTCGAAACCCAGCGCTCATGCTTCCTACGATTTCTTAAACATGCCAAAAATTCGTTTGCGTTTCCAAATGATCAAAGCAATCAAGCCAAGCAGAATCAATGGCCATACAGAGATAAATCCGAGCAGGATAATTTTCACGGCTTCCCAACCCGTTCCAAATGAGTCACCAACTTCATCAGAATAGCTCTTTTCATAACGCTCAGGAGAATCAACATATTCGACTTTCTCGTACATGGTAATGGTTACCGTGCTCAGGTCAACTCGATCGTTTAAATAGCGCAAGCGACCTTCCTTTGCTTCAATTTCCTCTGTGATGACGCGAATAGCCTCTTCCGCTTCAATAATATCTTTTACCGTTCCCGCTTTCGTCTTCAGTACTTCGATATAACGATCGCGGACTTCACGTTTTGCTTTCAAGCGAGCCTGAATGTCAACGTATTCTTCCGTCACATCATCCGATGAAATATCCGCTCGATCCATGAACAAGGCTTCACCTTTAATCGCACTTATAAATTTTTGGAATTTATTATTGGGTACGCGAACCGTTATGGTGTTCGAAATGCGATACCGATTATTGGAAAGCATCATGTCGGAAACAAATCCGTCGTATTTTTCACTCAACGCATTTATTTTTTCCGTAGAAACATCCACATCCTTCACTTGAAATTCGAGGTCGGCGGTCCAAATGAGTTTTCGATTTTCTGGTGTTTTGGCTTGCTTGAAATTGGCTTGCGCTGCTGCATCTGCTTCCATACGCATGTCCTTGTTGGTAACCATCTCATTGGTGCTCTTGCTTTCATTACAAGAGGAAAGAAGTACTAAACTAAAGGCGATGATTCCAGCGAAAAGGGGATGTAACGATCTCATAGGTTTGATTTTCATGTGTAGTTCTGTACAATATAATGCAATCTTGGTTCAATGTTACGGAACAGGTTGTTTTTGGGCGTTCCCCGATAACTTCGTTGTGGCTTAACGAGAGCGTAGATGATTCGGGGCGGGCTTTTCACTGCAAGTCCTCGCAAACTGCGGACTTTCCGTTGCTATCCCTAACGCTCCTCAGGCTTGTTCTTGAAATGAAAGCTAAACAAATTGGTGATATACGCGTTTATTCGTTCGAATGGAAAACATACCACTTATTGTGAAATGTTTGACCTTCTTTTGTTTTGACATTATCGGATTCAAATTTCCATCCGCGTCGTTTCAGCACTTTTTCCGAGTATGGATTGCAGTCACATTTCATCTCTGGACGTTCAACCATGGACACCAAAGAGTAGGCAATCCCTAAACCATGAAAGTTGGGGGCAACATACAGTAAGTCTAGTTCGCACTCATTGGCTACGGCAAACCCTAGGAGTTGATCATTTTTTGTGCAAATGAGCGTATTATCAATCATTGCTGGCCAGTCTGGAATAGATTGTGCCCAAACACCACGTTGATCTTCCGAATAGATAGCACACGATTGAATACTTCGAATACGAATGGATTCAAGTAATGGAATGTCTGAAGACATGGCTTTGCGATAAGAAAAATCCATTTCAGGCATTACAGAAAGTGTATTGATCGCCTAAAAATCTTATTCTACCGTTACCGATTTCGCCAAGTTTCTAGGTTGGTCAACGTTACAGTTACGCATAACCGCAATGTGATACGATAAAAGTTGGAATGGAATCGTTGCCAAAAGCGGAACCAAATGCTCATCAGTTTCTGGAATTTCGATCACGTGATCGGCAATGTCCTTCACTGTTTCATCACCTTCAGTAACAATGGCAATAATCTTTCCTTTTCGAGCTTTCACCTCTTGGATATTGCTTACAACCTTCTCGTAAGATGTACCCTTCGTAGCGATCACAAATACAGGCATTGCCTCATCGATCAAAGCAATAGGTCCGTGTTTCATTTCGGCAGCCGGGTATCCTTCTGCGTGGATGTACGAAATCTCTTTCAATTTTAAGGCGCCTTCCAAAGCAACGGGGAAGGAACTTCCTCTACCAAGATACAAGGCGTTCGTTGCATTTTGATAGATAGAGGAGATGTATTCAATTTGATCGTTTTTCTCGAGCACACGTTGAACTTTCGATGGAATTGCTTCCAGCTCAGAAAGCATGGTGCGGAATTTCGATTCACTGATAGTTCCTTTTTGGTGCGCTAATGACAAAGCCATTAAGGTAAGCACAGTCACTTGAGCCGTAAATGCTTTTGTGGATGCCACACCAATTTCTGGTCCTGCATGTGTGTACGAACCTGCGTCCGTGATACGAGAAATAGAAGATCCTACAACGTTACAAATGCCTAGAATGGTTGCTCCTTTCGACTTCGCCAATTCCAATGCGGCAAGTGTATCGGCAGTTTCCCCTGATTGTGAAACAGCAATTACGATATCATTTTCTGTGATAATCGGATTACGGTAACGGAACTCACTTGCATATTCAACTTCAACGTTGATACGTGCTAAATCTTCGAATAAGTATTCTCCTACCAAGCATGCATGCCACGAAGTTCCACAGGCAATCATAATCACGCGCTGCGCATTAATGATCTTTTGCTCATAATCTTTGATTCCGCCCAGTGCAACCCAGCCTTGTTCAGCATTTAGTCGACCACGGAAACAATCTTCAATTGAGCGAGGTTGTTCGTGAATTTCTTTGAGCATGAAGTGCTCGTATCCGCCTTTCTCCAATGCTTCGAGGTGAAGCTCGAGCTCTTGAATGTAAGGTGTTTTTTCAACATCATCGATGCTGTATAGTTTCAATTCTTCTCCACGTTTGATAACAGCGATCTCTTCGTCGTTCATGTAAACAACTTGCTTCGTGTACTCAACAATAGGAGTAGCATCAGAAGCGAGGTAGAAATCGCCTTCAGTTCCCAACCCAACTACGAGTGGACTACTTTTTCGTGCGGCAATTAGTTTGTCTGGTTCTTTTTCCGACATCACGACAATTGCGTATGCCCCGACAACTTGCTGAAGTGCCAATCGAACAGACTCCCCAAGTTTATGACCTGTTTTGGTACGGATATCATCAATCAAGTAACAAAGCACTTCCGTGTCGGTGTCACTTTTGAATTCATATCCCTTATTCAATAACTCCTGTTTGATGGCATCGTAATTCTCAATAATCCCATTGTGGATAATGGCCAAATCACCCGCTTGCGAAGCATGAGGATGTGCATTGGTGTCGTTAGGTTCACCGTGAGTAGCCCAACGCGTATGACCAATACCAACATTCCCCGAGATATTTTTATCGGCAGCGAATTCTTCAAGATTGGCAACTTTACCTTGTTTCTTGTAGATATTCAGTCCACCCTCGTTGTGAAGTGCAATTCCAGCACTATCATAACCACGATATTCCAATCGCTTGAGTCCTTTTATAATGATTGGATAAGCTTCTTTTTGACCAATGTAGGCAACAATTCCACACATAATGAGCTAATTTAGAATTCGGTATACAAGATGCGCAAAGACGGTTTTGTTTTGTTAATCGTCTCCGTACCGTTAAAGATAATGCGATCTGCCGAAGAATTATAGAAAAGAGGAGAAATAACCAGAGGTGTATTCTCAATTTCTCCGTCGATAATACGTTGAACATGGAAGCGTAAATCGAATGAATACTGTTTGCTGAAAGAGCTATAAACTGCATTTCCAAGTGCAATCAATTGCCCTGGGTTGTCAGGATCTTCTCTTGCAACAGAAACGGCTCCAGCTGGTTCGTACTCAACACCCGTTTGATGGGAAACACTCAGTTTCATAATAGCAGAGTGTACAACAGCATTGCTTGGGATATCAGAAACGGATGGCATCTCAACCATGGCACGACTCTTTAATGCCTGCGCGTAGTATTCTGACTGTCCAAAAGAAGTGTTGTCAATCACATCTTGAACACGTGTTCCCGTGTTGACCATGTCTACCTTATTGAAGTGCGTCGCACCTGTGCAGACAAAATCAAATTCCTTCTGCGTACCATCTTGAGTGTAATAAATAGTTAGTCGCGTTGTAGAGTTATTCAAATCGAAATACATCACGCCTCCTTCTCCAGAAGACTGAAGTCCATTTGCCGTTCGAATGTGGAGTCCCTTGAAGTACTCAGTGAACGCATCTGTAGATGCAAAAGATGTAGGAAGTAACGCCGCATCTTCCATGATGGTACGCGCTTTGTTCGTGTCTAGATGAATGCGGAGTTGGGCTGTTGCTTCCTCTCCTGCGATAATCGTAGTCGTATTAGGATCCATGTTCACGATCTCATGTCCAGGGAGCACTAAGTTGTTTGCTACGTCGCTCAAAACGGAACTGAATTGATAATAGATCGAATCGTCATCACTGCTAATGCCATTTGCATCATCAATTTCAAATACCTCGATTGTTTGATTACCCGCTTTTCCGTAGAGTCCAGCATACACCAATCCCATCACAAATGAATCGATGGAAACAGTGGATAAATCACCGAAATCTGGATTCAATTGCTCAATATGTAATTGAGTGAAAATTTCGCCACTCACCTGACCAAATGTTGGGTCATTGTACGAACCTAGCAAACTCACCAAGTTGTCCTTGGTAATTGTTGAGTCTTCAACTTTTGTGTAAGTAATCAGCGAAAAGGTATCAACCCCTGCTGATGAAAGCAAGTCATTCTGATCAATGGTGTTCGTGCCGATAAGGTTTTCCTTTTTCTTACACGAGACGAGTACAAGGGCGAATAACAAAAAAGTAGCGGAAAAGACAATGCTTTTCCGCCACTCAAAAGAATGTTTATTTATCATGTTATATGAGAACTTCTGCTTCAATAATTTTGTCTAAGAACTCTGAAGTTTCCTTCACTTGATGCTCTTCAGCTACCCAATCCAATTTTGCACATTCTGCATTATCAAAAATGGTACGAAGCTCAGGACTGAGTTCTTCACTTCCAACGCTAATTCCGTCAGCATATTTTGCAGCGGCCTTAGAAATTGCTTCGAGCGAAGGTTCAGTCAAATCAGCGATGACCTCGTCAGAGAACCCGTCAAATTTAAGTTTTTCCGAAAATCGGCTGTCCCAATTATTGTTAAACCCTTCGTTGTACATGTGGTACACCACTTTCGTGTTAGCGAAGTGTGGATCGTCCTTGTATAGGTTTTTGATGTACAAAGGCATAAGAGAGGTCATCCAACCACTACAGTGGATTACGTCTGGTTGCCATCCGAGTTTCTTCACAGTTTCCAAAACTCCTCGGTTGAAGAACATAGAACGCTCATCATTATCCGTGTGTTCGTTCTTGTCATCATCAAGTACCGTATTCTTGCGCTTGAAGAACTCATCATTGTCGATGAAGTAAACTTGCATACGCGCCGAAGAAATAGACGCTACTTTGATAATAAGCGGATGATCGTTATCGTCGATGATCATGTTCATCCCAGAAAGTCGAATTACCTCGTGAAGCTGGTGTCTTCTTTCGTTGATCACTCCAAATCGTGGCATAAAAACCCGAATCTCTTTCCCCGCTTCTTGTATCCCCTGCGCTAAATTTCTCGCTGTCGTAGAAATCTCTGATTTAGGTAAAAATGGCGATATCTCCTGTGAGATAAATAGTACTTTCTTCTTCTCCATAGAAAAATTTATTGGTAAAAACTTTACAAAAATATAGAAAAAAAAGCGGAAACTCAACAAAAACGGATAGTTTTGTTCGCCTTTAAAGTATTGAAAATGGGGGATTCACACGTATTTACAACTGTAAAACCGCTGCAAAAGAGATTGCACAAGGAGCTGGAAAATTCAACAATTGGATTCTTTCCAACCATGGGAGCCTTGCACCACGGGCACATTGAGCTGGTGAAACAAGCGAAAAAAGAGAACGATGTTGTAGTGGTAAGTATCTTTGTAAATCCAACGCAATTCAATAATCCAGACGACTTGGAAAAATATCCTCGAATGTTGGATAAGGACCTTGAATTGTTGGATGAAGTGGGTGATGTCATTGTATTTGCGCCAGATGTAAAAACAGTGTATCCCGACAACTATGAAAACCTCAAAATAGATCTTGGAAAGTTGGGAGAAACCATGGAAGGTGAGTTTCGCCCTGGTCATTTTGACGGTGTGATGAACGTTGTAAAGCGTTTCTTCGATATCGTAAAGCCCACGCGTGCCTATTTCGGAATGAAGGATTTTCAACAGGTCGCTGTAATCAAACACTTGGTAAAAGTGACAAATGATCCAGTAGAGATTGTTGTGTGCGATATCGTTCGAGAAGAAAGTGGGTTGGCAAGTAGCAGTAGAAATGTACGACTTACCGAAGAGCAAAAAGAGGAAGCATTGATTATCATCGAAACATTGAGATTCCTAAAATCTATCGTAGATCAATATCCTCCGCAAAAGGCGTGGAAAAAAGCAAAACAGTTCTTCCGAAAGGGAACACTCGAGTTGGAATACCTCGAAATCATTCATCCGCTTACGCTCAAACGACTCGAAAAATGGACGCCAGGGGCACATGCGTGTATTGTGGCATACGCTGGGGAAGTTAGGCTATTAGATAATATTCAATTGATTCCCTTTGAAGAAAAATAACTTATGTTTGTAGCATTATTAAATGAATGAAATGTTAGTAAACGTTGTAAAGTCGAAAATTCATCGAGTAAAAGTTACTCAGGCGGATCTCAACTATATTGGAAGCATCACTATTGATGAAGAGTTGATGAAGGCTGCGAATATCATCGAAGGAGAGCGTGTCCAAATTGTAAATGTCAACAATGGCGAACGCATCGAAACGTATGCAATCAAAGGTGAAGCGAAATCTGGAACCATTTGTTTAAACGGTCCAGCGGCAAGAAGGGTGGCGTGCGGAGATATCGTAATCATTATCGGTTATGGTATGATGGATTTCGAAGAAGCAAAATCATTCAAGCCTTCATTGGTTTTCCCTAACGAGGAAACAAACTTAATTGACTAGTCAGTTGAAAGATAGAATCATCAAAATTCTCAAAATTGTCGTTCCCATCGGAATCGGGTTGTACCTAACATGGTATTTCATCGATGGAATGAGCGAAAAGGATGTTGAGGACGTCAAGAACGCATTTCGAGAAGCAGATTATGCATGGGTAGCCTTAAGTTTGGTTATCATGTTTTTAAGTCACTTCAGTCGTGCCTATCGCTGGCTGTTCGTACTAGAACCGTTGGGATACAAGCCGAAGTTGGTCAATTCGTACCACTCCGTTATGTCTGGTTACATTATTAATTATACGGTTCCCCGATCAGGAGAAGTGGCGCGAGCAGGGTTGATGGCTACCTATGAGGATATTCCATTCGAAAAAGGTTTTGCAACGATTGTGGCAGAGCGTGTGATCGACTTGGTGATGTTTGCCATTGTCTTTTTTATTTCAGGTTTACTTCAAGTCAACAACGATGAAATCAAAAGCATTACACAGCGAGATGGAGAACCGAGTTATTTGATTTGGTATATACTCGGTGGGATGTTTTTGTTTGGGTTAATCGGATTGATTATCTATCTGAAAAATCAGAAAGTCAAAAATTTTATCAATGAAAAACTACGAGGTTTTTTGGAGGGATTGAAAGCCATTTGGACAATGAAGAAAAAATGGGCGTTCATCGGTCATACCATTTTCATTTGGGCATGTTATGTTGGAGCGATTTGGGTAACGGCTCAGGCTTTTCCTCAAACGAAAGATATGCCGATTGGATTGGTTTTCGCTGCATTCGTAGTTGGAGCTGCTGCAATAGGTGCTACACCAGGAGGACTCGGCTTGTACCCACTTTGGATAACGGGTGCGCTTGCTGCTTATGGGATCGAGTTTAAAGCCTTTGGGGCATTTGCTTGGGTAACACAAACAGGATTGTTAGTTGTTCTCGGTCTCTTATCATTATTCCTTATTCAGCGGAAGCCTAAATTAAGAACAGAAAGTAAAAATGATCAATAGAACGGATTTTCTCGGAGGAAAAATAGCAACACTCAAAGAGGCGAAACAACACATGGAAGTCTGGAAAATGACCGGACGAAAAGTGGTGTTCACAAACGGAGTTTTTGATATCCTTCACAAAGGTCATGTTACGTATTTGGCCCAAGCAGCCCAACATGGAAATCGCATGGTGGTTGGCTTAAATGCCGATGCATCCGTTAAGCGTTTGGGAAAAGGCGATGACCGTCCGATTAATGATCAAGATGCACGAGCAACTGTGTTGGCGGCATTGAGCTCTGTAGATTTGGTGGTTCTATTCGACGAAGATACGCCTCTCGATTTGATTCGTGAGTTGCAGCCGAATGTCTTGGCAAAAGGAGCGGATTACGATCCAGAAGAAACTGATCCTGCTTCGAAAAAGTACGTTGTAGGCTCTGATCTCGTTCGTAAGAACGGCGGAGAAGTAGTGGCTATTCCACTCGTTGATGGTTTTTCAACAACGGGCATCGTTGAGAAATTGCGCAAGTAATCTCGTATAAATACAGTATTCGATTCGGTTTATTTGGTTCTTCGACTATCCGACTATCCGAC
>JABXHO010000078.1 GCA_013373595.1 Flavobacteriales bacterium
CAAGGTTAGGGTCGTGAGTTCGAATCTCATCGCCCGCTCAAAGCAAAAAGCAGCTTTGCTGCCTTTTGAAAACACCTTTCAAAAGAGATCAGCGATAGCTACTCTCAGGAGGTTTTGAAATAAAAAGAGGATCAGGATTCCTCGGAAAATACTACCAAATGTATCTGTCCGATACATAAATGCTTGAGTGGTGGATCCCCGATACTTATCGGGAGTTAGACTACATCGAGAAATGCTCGAGTGGTGGAATTGGTAGACACGCCGGACTTAAAATCCTGTGGGCAATATGCCCGTGCGGGTTCAAGTCCCGCCTCGAGTACAATCCCGACATGATTTCTCATCGTCGGGATTTTTTATTACACAAGACTTGTAGTGGGGCTTCCACCCTCTACTTGTAGATTAGCCTCGGTTTCACAACTGGGGCTTTTTTGTTCCTATATTACGCTAATGTTTAGGTACCAATCTTTGGGACTGTGGTGACAAGTCATACATAGTGAATGTTTCGATAATAGAATCCATTTCTGCTTGGTTACCATGTTCATTCTGACCTTCTTCTGTTTCAAGATAATCCATCATTGATTCTTTTTTATCAAATGCCACCCAAACGACAACAGAATTTCTTGCTGTATCAACACTCACTTGACGAGCTAATAGGCCTTCCACTTTTTTATCCATCATTTCACTCGGTGATGACGCAATTCTAACCAAATCATTCAATTTTCCGGGTTTGGCTGTAGAAATAGACACAAAAGTATATGTTGAATTCATATCAATGTTGTCGTGGTGTTCATGATGTGCATCATATTGAGTATTTGCTGTTTCTTCATTGTTATATCCAGTGGAAGATTCAGAACAAGAAGTTATGATGGCTGATGACGCAACCATTACAATTAGTAGTTTCTTCATGATGTTAATTTTCTTTTGGTTCTAAACGTGCTGATACTGGTTCACAGTCATACATCTGAAAAGTCGCAATACTTTCCATGCTTTCATTTTCACCGTGATCATCTTTCCCTTGCTCTGTCTCTAAGAAATTGTAAAGAGACTCCTTCGTATCAAAAGTGGCCCACACAATTACTGAATTTCTGTCCTTATCCACACTTACTTGATAAGCCAGTAATCCAGGTACCTTATCATCCATTTTTCGTGTGGGGCCTGATGCAATTTCGACTAATTTATCAAGCATACCTTGTTTCGCTGTTGAAACAGATACAAACGTGTACGTTGCTTCTTTCATTTTCATTGTATTTTTATTTTATTACTATGTTTCCGATTTAAAAGTAGTTTTTTATTTCAAAAACACAATAAAAAGAATTAAATTTGTTCAATAACATTACTTGACATGAAAGTTGAATTATTACACAGCCTCATTGATTTGGTAGAAGAGTTCAATAAAAGCAACACTTCTGGTACTATGGAAGACTTTGTTGTTTGGTTGAGCGGAAAGTATTTTAAGTCAGAAGAAGCTGAAGGTCACCAAGAACAATTAGACCTAATGCTGGCATTTCAAATCTCTATGTTGAACAAATCAATTAAAAGACAAACGAAGGAAGTCATCTCAAAATCTTCTCTTTCGTCATTAGATGGCTATAGTTTTTTACTCCACTTGGACCAAGCTGATTCTTTCAGAAAAATGGAGTTAATTGAAATGCATAATCTTGAAGCTCCCACAGGAATAGAAGTAATAAAGCGTTTATTAGCTAAAGGTCTCATTGAAGAGTTTAATGATTCAGAAGATAAACGAGCAAAAAGAGTTAAAATGACTGATGCCGGTAAAGCTGAATTGGAACGATTAAGGCCAATGGTAGATGCTAAGTTTAAAAGTTTTGCTCAAGCTCTACCTCTTAATGATAAACTTAGTTTAGTAGCAGGCATGAACAAACTTATTCGTTCTTGATTTGGTTCGACAATACACCACGGAGTAGCAGCCAAGCTAATCATTGCGGATACAGGGCTTTTTTGTTTTTGAAGATTTTTAGGATCTTACGTCAGGGAATTGTTCATTAATTTTAGTGCATGTTAAAAGAGCATTTGCGTACGTACGGAGTTCTCACGGAAGAGGATTTATCTGAATTGGATGGGATTACTTATACGAAACAACTTCGTAAAAATGATTTTTTTGTGAGAGAAGGGGAGGTGTCGAAAGAAGTAGGTTTTGTTCTTTCGGGACAGCTTCGATCCTTTTACTATTCATCAAATGGAGATGAGGTGACCTATTGTTTCAGATTGCCTAATTCCTTCGTGTCTGCCTACGCTTCACTGATTACAAAGTCTCCTTCAGAAGAGAACCTTCAAGCCTTGTCAGATGTTGAATTGACGTGTATTTCGCGTGAGAATTTCTATCGACTGGAAGAAAACAATGCAAATTGGATGAAGTTTTCGAAAATGGTCGCTCAAATGGAGTATATGAATTTGGAAAAACGGATCTTCTTGCTTCAGCGAGAGTCTGCTGAGAAGCGCTATGCCGATTTATTGAAGAATGAACCCGAATTGCTACGATTAGTTTCACTCGATCAACTTTCATCGTATTTGGGCGTAACACCTCGCCATTTGAGTCGAATTCGAGGACTCGTTGCGAAATAGACAAATGTCCTTTTCTGAGAGTTTGCATTTCATGTTCTTTGTTGAAAGCAATAGAATATGAGTAAAAGAATCTTAGTAATCAATGGTAACCCTGATGCGGAGAGTTACAATTTCGGATTGTCGGATCAATACGTGAGTGGAGCACAAGAGGCAGGAGGAGAAGTAGAAACAATCAATATACGCGACCTTAAATTCAATCCGAACCTTGAGTTTGGTTATCGAAAAAGAGTAGAGCTGGAGCCTGATTTGTTGAATGCCTTAGAAAAAATCAAATGGGCAGATCACTTGGTGTGGGTATTCCCGATGTGGTGGTATGGATATCCAGCAATCATGAAGGGCTTTATCGATCGGTTGTTCTTGCCAGGAATCACATTCGAATATGTAGAAGGTAAACCTTTACCGAAAGGTTTATTGAAAGGGAAAACGGCTCGGATTATTCTTACCGCAGATACGCCGAGTTGGTATAATGTGCTCTTCATGGGAAGTCCAACAATCAAGCAATTCAAAAAAGGAACGCTTCAGTTTTGCGGTGTGAAACCAGTAAAAGTAACGTATATCGCTCCAATAAAAGGTTCAACAGAATCGTTTCGAAAAAAGCACTTGGATAAGGTGAGAAAATTGGGGATAGAAATGGCTTAGTGGTGTTATCTCGTAATTGTTTAGATTGATTTCCAGATCCGATTGCTATCGGGTTTGGAAAGTCCACTGTTTTAGCCATGTTGCCGAATAATAGGAAATGGATGAGTCGTTGAAAATAACAGGTATTATCCTCCCGTCAACTTCTTGATCTCGTTCAACTTCATCAGTGCTTCAACGGGAGTCAATGTGTTGATATCAATCGTTACCAATTCCTCGCGGATTTGTTCCAATACAGGGTCGTTCAACTGGAAAAAGCTTAACTGCATATCTTCCAAACCATCGGCAGCTTTCTTTGTTTTCTTTTTTGTGGATGCGGTGCGTTCAACTGTTGTTTCAGTCAATTCATGACTTGCTTCCAATTGATCAAGCATCGATTCTGCACGTTCGAGGACTTGTGGAGGCATTCCTGCCAATTTTGCCACGTGAATTCCGAAGGAATGTTCGCTGCCACCTTCCACTAATTTTCGGAGGAACAAAATCTTCTTACCAACTTCCTTTACGGAAACGTTGAAGTTTTTAATTCGCTCAAAGCGATTCGTCATTTCGTTCAGCTCATGGTAGTGCGTCGCAAACAAGGTTTTTGCTTTGTATTTCGGATGCTCGTGCAAATATTCAGTAATCGCCCAAGCAATTGAAATTCCATCGTAGGTTGACGTTCCACGACCAATTTCATCCAACAAAATCAACGAACGACTCGAAAGGTTATTCAAAATGCTCGAAGTTTCATTCATTTCTACCATAAAGGTCGATTCGCCAGAAGAAATATTATCCGATGCGCCCACACGAGTGAACACTTTATCGACGAGACCAAGTGTAGCCGAATTTGCAGGAACGAACGATCCCATTTGCGCCATGAGTGAAATCAATGCAGTTTGACGAAGTAATGCACTTTTACCCGACATGTTCGGTCCGGTAATCATCATGATTTGTTGAGAGTTGCTATCGAGAAAAACATCATTCGATACATAGTGTTCTCCCACCGACAATTGTTGCTCAATTACAGGGTGTCGCCCTTCTTTGATATCCATAGCAAAGGACTCATTCAGTTCTGGCTTCACGTAATTGTTCGACTCAGCAATTTCTGCAAATGATAACAGCACATCGAGTTGAGCAATGAGCACGGCGTCTAACTGAATGGGTTGCGTATAATCAGCCATTCCAAAAACCAAATCTTGGAACAATCGTGCTTCGAGCACATGAATTTTTTCTTCTGCTCCAAGAATTTTCGATTCATATTCCTTCAACTCCTCTGTGATATAGCGCTCTGCATTCACCAAAGTTTGCTTACGAATCCATTCCTCAGGAACTTTATCTCGATGTGTATTTCGAACTTCTATGTAATATCCAAAGACGTTATTGAAGCTGATTTTCAGGCTCGGAATGCCCGTTCGTTCACTTTCTCGTTGTTGAAGCTGATCCAGATAATCTTTTCCAGAAAATGCAATTTCACGGAGATCATCCAATTCCTTGTTGAACCCATCCGCAATCACCTTTCCTTTTCCTACGGAAATAGCAGCATCGTCGTGAAGTTGCGTTTCAATCGTTTCCAGTAATTTTTCGCAAGGATTGATACGATCGGCCAATTTCACCAATACGTCGGAATCCATTTGGGCAATCAACTCTTTGATTGGTTTCAATTGAAGCAAAGTACGTTTCAACTGAAGGATTTCGCGCGGGTTTATTTTCCCAACGGCAACTTTCGAGATGATGCGCTCCAAGTCGCTAATGTCTTTTAAACGTTCCCCCAAAGCAAAGCTTGATTCTTTATCTTTCGAAAGCGCTTCCACGGCATTCAACCGATCTTGAATGGGTTTCAAATCTTTCAGCGGCAATACAATCCAACGCTTGAGCATTCGTCCGCCCATAGCTGTTTTTGTATGGTCAAGGACATCGATGAGCGTTGTAGCATTTTCGTGAGGAGAGCTGATCAACTCAAGGTTTCGGACCGTAAATCGATCCAACCACACATAACGTTCCTCTTCAATGCGCGAAATCGCCGAAATGTGTCCCAATCGGTCGTGCTGATTCTCAGAGAGATAATGAATAATCGATCCAGCAGCAATAATTCCAGTGTCCAAGCCTTCAATTCCAAAACCTTTCAACGACTTCGTCCCAAACTGATTGTTGAGGCGTTCCATCGCATAATCGGTCGTGTAAATCCAATCTTCCAATCGGTACGAGTAATAGCGATTGCCAATCAAATCATCGAACTGTTTCGATTGCTGTTTGTTGTACAAAATCTCTTTGGGTTCAAACCCCTGAATAAGCTTATCGATGTATTCATTCGTTCCTTGAGCAATCAAGAATTCACCTGTAGAGACATCCAAAAAGGAAATTCCCGCTCCATCTTTTTCAAAGTGAACCGAACAAAGAAAATTGTTCTTCTTTGTTTCCAGTACTTGATCCGAAAAAGAAACACCAGGCGTTACCAACTCCGTTACGCCGCGTTTCACAATCTTTTTAGTCAATTTTGGATCTTCTAACTGGTCACAAATCGCGACACGCTGTCCTGCGCGCACGAGCTTGGGTAAATACGTGTCCATCGAATGGTGGGGAAAACCGGCTAATTCCGTTTCGGATGATGATCCCGCTCCACGCTTGGTTAAAACAATCCCCAAAATCTTGGAGGCAATAACGGCATCTTCGCCGAAGGTTTCGTAAAAATCTCCCACACGAAACAGGAGCAACGCCTGCGGATGCTTCGCCTTGATTTGGTTGTATTGTTTCATCAAGGGAGTCTCTTTTGCAGCTTTTTTCTTCGCCATGCGCGTTAAGTCGATTGATTCTTTAATTTTGGTACCGTAAAAGTAACGGCGTTGGTACAGTTCGCAAAATATCAACGGCCCTTGTTATCCACAAAATGAACAAGAAATTAAAACTTTGGGAATTAGATCGTGTCTCTGAAGACGAATTCAAGTCGCAGGAAAAATTCCCTTTGATCGTCATTCTCAATGATATTCGAAGCTTAACGAACGTTGGATCCTTCTTTCGGACCTGCGATGCGTTCAATATTGAAAAGTTATACCTGTGCGGAATTACAGCTGCACCACCGCATCGTGAAATTCAGAAAACAGCCTTGGGAGCCACCGAGTCGATGGATTGGGAACATCGGGAATCGGCTTTGGAGCTTGTGAAGGAGTTGAAAGCAGATGGTGTAACAATTTGCAGTGTCGAACAAACAGAAGAGACAACGTTGTTGCAAGAAGTGGCTCAACTTCCCGAAAAGCGTTTTGCCATCGTGATGGGAAACGAAGTGAACGGAGTCGATCAGGATATTGTTGATAGTTCGGATTACATCATTGAAGTTCCTCAGTTTGGTACAAAACACAGTTTGAATGTATCGGTGTGTGCCGGAATTGTGATGTGGGAATTCGCAAAGCGATTTATTGATAAATAAGGTTGCGATCATTTCTTATGTCCGATCGCCATCTGATCTCGGAAATGGCGTGAATGAATATCGTGTAAACAGATCTCACATTCTTTTTTGGGCGTTCCCCGATCGGGTCGGGTCATCCACTATATCTCCGACATTCCGAAAGTGTTCGGAATTGCCAGAGGATGCCGTTCCTCCCCCTAACGCAACAATCGTTTAAAAAAATAGTGTGTGTCGGCATTGACGCCGAATGATGCACCGAAGTGTTTCAAAAAAACAGTGCTGAGATTGCTCCCAACACTGTTTCATTATCGAATAACCTTACCTTAATTCGGTGTAGGTTAAGTCTATCTTAATTTATTGCAGCACTACTTTTTCCGTAATCGTTCCAAAAGAACCTGAAATTCTTACGTAGTAAACACCTGCATTTTCATTCGAAATATTCACATCCAAAGATGATCCATTCAAACTTCTTGATTCATAAACCAAACGACCACGAACATCCAGAATTTCAACAGCTTCAAGTGTTTGTGAAGCATTAATTGTAAACAATCCAGTACTTGGATTTGGATGAATCGAAATTCCAGCGTTTTCCAAATTGTCGAGGCTGTTGAAATCAACCAAGAAACACGCAGATGTGTCAACACATCCGTTGTCCGTAATTTGAACAGCGTAGTTTCCAACAAGACCAGTAGGAGTGAATGATGCGTTCGTTTCACCAGAAATAGGTGTGTTCGAGTCACAATCGATCCATTGGTATGTTACACCAGTTGCATCTGCCGTTAAAGTTCCTCCAGATTGAGTTACACCTGTATCAACTCCTGTAATAACCACGTTTTGATCTTGTGTAGAAACATTTCCGTTTCCATCGTCATACGTCCAAGTTACTACAGTTGTACCAACAGTTGTGATTGGGAAAGTAACGCTTGAAACAGCCGTAATACTTCCAGAACAGTTATCCGTAGCAGTTGGTGCCACTGGAGTTGCTTCACATGTTCCTGTTTCATCAGCCAATGTTGCTACATCAGCCACTGGAGCTGTAACATCAGCAATTACGATGTTTTGATCTTGTGTAGAAATGTTTCCGTTTCCATCATCATACGACCATGTAACAACAGTTGTTCCAGGTGTAGAAATAGGAAGAGTCGCATTGTTTGTTACTGTAACAGTAGCAGAACAGTTATCTGTAGCAGTTGGTGCAGTAAGTGCTGTTACTTCACATTCAGCTGTTACATCAGCCAATGTTGCAACATCAGCCACTGGAGCTTCGTTGTCAACAACAGTTACAATAAACGAACATGTTTGTGGATTGTTTCCGTTTCCGTCAACAACTTCATACGTTACCGTAGTTGCTCCCACTGGGAAAGTTGCTCCATCTGCCAAACCTGCTGTCATTGTAGTAACAGGAGCACCAACTGAAGGACCACATGTGTGATTAGAGGCAAAGTTCAATAATGCTTCTTTATATCCAGTTCCTGCTGTGTTCCATTGTGTCCAAGGTTGTCCCGAAGAGTTTGCAGTAGAAACCCATGCAATCTCTCCAGCACCCAATGTTCTGAGCGTCCATCCATGAGAGTTGTTGTTTGGGTTTGTTGCTACTCCAACGGTTCCTGCTTGTAAGTTGTTCAAACCATCGTGATCACCTGTTGAGTTCAATGTCAATCCAACGATGTTTGTTACACCAGTTGTCAGTGAGTTAGATCCAACGAGTGTTTCCGTACCTTGAGATCCACCATCTGACGAAGTTGTTCCTCCCATGAAGTTAATCAATTCTTGGTCACTTGGACTAGCGATCACATCGTACCCCGTAATGAAAACGGCTCCACCAGCGTTCACGTAGGAAGATAATGCAGTAAAGGTTGCAGGACTATGCGTGTCTCCATATCCTCC
>JABXHO010000109.1 GCA_013373595.1 Flavobacteriales bacterium
AGCTTTGCTTGTGAATTGCGCAGGATTTGCAAATCCTGCGCAGCATGTAGTTTTGTCAACGCTTTCTTAGCTAATCTCATAAATCCCTCTGGTAACGGGATTTCTTATTTGGCGTTGAGAAGCTTTGTTTGTGAATTGCGCTGGATTTGCAAATCCTGCGCAGCGTGTGGATCTACAATCCTTTCCCAATCCCAACTCACCGTCATTTCAATCCCGTTCATCGAAAATAGCACCTTTCAAAATCATTCTGGCATACGAATTGCCTACTTTCAACTACAAACCAGAATGGATCGCAAGAACCGTTCATAAAAGCTAGAATGATGAAAAGTTTACTATTAATTACAGCATTAATTGTTTCTACGGGACTTTTTGCTCAGAAGGAAGAGAATGGAATTAAAGTAACCAAAGAAGAGAACGTGGTTAACCCAACCGAAACGACGACATCGAAAGAGAAACATCCATTCGGGAATAAACAAAAGGAGAAAAATCCTGTTGGAACTACTCAAGAAGGAACAGTACAGGGAGAACAAGAATCGAAACCAGTACCGGGAACAATCTCAAGACCTACTTCAAAGCCAAGACCAACAACATCTCCAAAACCGACATCTGGTCCTACTTCTAAACCAGAGAGTAAGCCATTGCCAGAATCCGCTCCGAAACCCGAGGCTGAGAGAGCACCAGAAAGAGAAGAAAGAGGGAATAATGGTAAAGGTCACGCATACGGAAAGAAAAAAGGTGATATGAGTGGAAGAGAATTTGGTCAACAACGATCTCAAGATGCTCGTAACAAAGCCAAAAAAGAAAAGAAAGGCCAGAAACCTAACAAAGGAAAGAAGGGAAAGAAGTAATCCTGAAGACCTAAATATAGCATTAGTGAAAGCCCCAATTAGGGGCTTTTTTGCTGTAATTAATTGTAGACAAACCGAAATTGCCATACATAAAGCGAAGCAGAGATCTTTGTTTGATTATTGGTTTATTACCAATAAAAACACTAAACCTTCGTTTTTTGGATACGAATTCTATTACGTTCTTATGTTTCGCATATTTCTACTTTTTATAACTATCCTACTCTTCAGCAGTAAATTCTCATTCTCACAAAGTGGATTGTATTCAATCATGGTGAATTGGTCTCCCAATGAACGGAAGCTTGCCACATTGAACCCAAACTCGACTAGTGGTTTAATCACACAGATATCGCCTGGGTCTATTTTTGACTGGTATCTTAGCTCTGCTTCAACAACGATAGACGAAAACAATGGGATTTATTATACTCAAATTCAAGATCCCACTCAACCGAATTTTTGGATACTCGTGGGGATTGATCTTGTCACGGGAGCAATTGTTTCCAATGCAACGCTTCCCAACTCTCACGAAATGCACCAGATGGTGTTTAATTGCAAAGACAGTTCGATCTATGCAATCATGGTGCAATGGTCGCCAAACGAACGCCATTTGGTAAAAATAAACCCAACGAATGGTCAAGTAACAGTGATTTCTCCCTATTCTATCTTTGAATGGTATAATGGTGCAGCAGAGACGACGATTGATCCGGAAAATAATATTTACTACGTCGAGACTAGCGATGATCCGCAGTCGAATATTTGGCTACTCAAAGGAATTGATTTAACAACCGGGCTTGAGGTTTCGAGCGTTCAACTCCCAAATTCGCACGAATGGCACCAGATAAAATACAATTGTATGGACAGTACGCTGTATGCAATTATGGTGAATTGGTCACCGAACGAACGGCATTTGGCTAAAATTAACCCTAATACTGGCGTGGTTTCTGTGATTTCACCTACATCAATTTTTGAGTGGTACGTTACAGCTGCAGGAACAACAATCGATCCTCAGAATAATATTTTCTATGCTCAAGTAACAGATGATCCCCAGTCTGGTTTTTGGCAATTGTATGGAATAGATTTGACCACAGGAACAGTTATTTCGAATAACCAAATGCCTACTTCGCACGAGTTTCACCAAATGGTGTTCAATCCGTCGTGTGACGTACCGCTTGATTTCACCTACAACAATACCTGTATCGGCAATACAACAGAATTTTATTCAACTGGATGCGCTGGGGCGTATCAATGGGATTTTGGAGATCCCACGAGTACAAATAATTTCAGTGACCTCCAGAACCCAATCCATGTTTATAGTGATACGGGGTACTATGATGTGAAGTTGGTTTGGTCGTCTTGTTGCGAAAGAGACTCAATTACTCAAACGATCTACGTTGATACAATGAATCAAGTGGCGATGCTTCCGAATGATGCAAACATATGCGAGGGAGACACCGTTCTTTTGGATGCTTCTTATTTGAGTGGGACGTATTACTGGCAAGACAGTTCAAGCACTTCAACCTTTCAAGTTACCGACCCCGGAGTATATTGGATTTCAGAGGAAGCATGTAATACAATCGATTCAATCACATTTACGAATCATTCTTTTCAGAATTTTGGACTTGGAAACGATACATCTATTTGTGCGGGAAGCATTCTTTTGGACCCCGGGGATCAAGGTGGAAGTTATCTGTGGCAAGATGGGAGCACCAATCAACAATTCGTTGCGACATCGCCTGGTCAGTATTCTGTTGATGTGGTCGATTCCGTGGGGTGTACACGATCTGATACAGTCGAAATAATAGTGGGATCAATTTCGGTCGACCTCGGCAATGACACGCTCATTTGCTCAGGATCTGCGGTTCTTCTCGATGCGACCACAACTGGAAGTACGTACTTATGGCAAAACGGCTCTACGAACGCTACAGTGACAGCCGATACCTCAGGACAATACACCGTGCTTGTCCAAAAGGGCTTCTGCGAAACAAGTGATACGCTTCAATTAACTGTTGACACGCCTATAGCGAATTTCACCCTTGTTGATACAGTTGGTTGCCCACCAGTTTTAACTCACTTTTTCGATCAGTCCGTTTCGAATGAAGGAACGATTGTCGATTGGACATGGAATTTTGGAGATAATTTTAGCTCAACTCTTCAAAATCCAACTCATATCTATGGAGCAAGTGGGCCGTATCAAGTGGAATTGACGGTAACCACAAACAATGGCTGTTCCAACCAATTCGAGCGTACGGTAGAAATGGAAATATACGATCAACCTGAGGCTGCCTTTTTTGTGCAATCAAACCCTGGAACAAGTGGCGATCAACTCTTATTTTCGGATCAATCAACGCTTGCAAGTTCTTGGGAATGGTTTTTTGGCAATTCAACGTTTTCCAATGAGCAAAATCCACTCCACGTATTTACGGATGCTGGCGAGTATACAGTTCTACTGATTGCTTCGAATGATTACTGTTCCGATACTTCAAGCCAAGTAATCGTGATTAAGGATGTGACAAATTACTATGTTCCGAATGCATTTACGCCCGACGGAGATGAAAAGAACCAAGTATTTCGTCCAGTTTTCACTCCAGGATATGAGCCACTCAATTACAAATTGACCATTGTGAATAGAAGAGGTGCGGTGATCTTTGAATCTTTAGATGTTATGACAGGATGGGATGGAACCCATAAAGGGAAACTTTCGCAAGATGGCACCTACATTTGGATGCTTGAATTTACAGAGCAAGAAGGCGGACAACACCGAACAAACACGGGACATGTGAATCTTCTTCGCTGAGAATCGGACGTTTTTCTATACCAAACACCTCCACCCAAGAAGGATGGAGGTGCATAGCATTAAACACGGACTTGAAGTCACAAAGCATCTTTAACGGACTTTTCAGAAGCAAGCTTTATTTAGTTCTCTGAAGTCCCCGTGATCAATTCCATATCAGATTCTTTTGAATCCTTTTTAAAACGTTTCGAGAATCGACTGAAGCGCTCTTTCAACTTATCTACGATGTAATAAATGGTAGGAACAAGAATCAATGTGAGTAGGAGTGAACTGGTTAATCCTCCGATGATTACCCACGCCATCCCGTTTTTCACTTCGGCTCCGGCACCACTCGAAATCGCGATGGGCAACATCCCAAAGATCATAGCGATGGTGGTCATCAAAATTGGACGCAAACGTTCCTTTCCTGCCTCAAGCAAGGCTTCTTTCAATTCCATTCCTTCTGCTTTCAGGTGATTGGCGAAATCGACAATCAAAATTCCGTTTTTCGCCACCAATCCCATCAACATGATCAACCCAACAATGGCGAAGATCGTCATCGTTTCCATGGAAAGTGCCAATGCAAGAAGGGCTCCAATCAAGGCAACAGGAATCGAGAACATGACTACAAATGGATACACCATACTTTCGTACAGGGCCACCATGATTAAATACACAAGTAAGAATCCGATAATCATGGCCACTCCTAAACTTCCGAAGGCATCTTTCTGACGCTCAGCTTGTCCCAAGTATCCAATTTGGACCCCTTCAGGTATTTTTAGTTTTTCTATTTGATCCTGAATTTCTTGCGTCACTGTCCCAACAGGTCGACCTGTCACAAACGCCTGTACGGTAACACTGTTCAAACGATCGTATCGTTGAAGTACAGACTGTCCCATGCGCTCTCCAATCGTTGCGATTTCTTTCAGGCGTACCTGCGCACCGCTGGCGTTTCGTATGACAATGTTTCGGACATCATCCGCAGTTTGACGCGACCCTTCATCAGCAATCATATTGATGCTGTATTCTTCTCCGTTTTCCGTATAATTGAGTTGATCGTTCCCACGGAAAGCCATTTGCAATCCACTTCCGACATCTGTCATCGACAAACCAACCATGTTCATTTTATCTTTATCCAATTGGATATCGATTTCTGTTTGTGGAGATTTGGTGCTGAATTCCACATAGTCGGTTCCAGAGGTTGCAGCAACAATATCTTTTACTTCCTGAGCAACTTCATTTACCGTTTTCAAATTTGTTCCACGGACAGCTACTTGAACAGGCGCTTCAGAACTTCCCGTAATTCCGGTTGGTTTAATCGTCACCTTTAATCCAGGGATCTCAGATAATTCATTTCTGAGTTGTACTCCAAATTCTTCTTGAGAAATGGAACGATCCTCCAAAGGAACCATCATAATCGCAAGCTCTCCTAGGTTACTTGTAGAAGTGTTTCCTGTGGCTAAACTACCCGATTGAGATCCGACACTCGTAAATACCTTCTCTACTTCTGGATGCGACAGAGCGATTTCTTCGGCTTTCATTATGGTAATATTCGTTTCCTTCAATGATGAACCTGCTGCAAGTTCCAGCGATACGTTGAGCTCTCCTTTATCACTTTCACTCACGAAAGCCGTGCCAATGAATCCGGTGGGAACCAAGGAAATGGCTCCTACAAAAAGGGTTAAAATCCCCATTATGATCCAACGTTTGTGGTTCAAACTCCAGTTTAGAATCTTTCCGTATCCTTCTTTTAACTTGTCAATTTGACGTTCGAACCATAAGAAGAATTTCCCTGTCCATTTATCCGTAGATAATTTAGGAAGGCTCGCAAACCGAGAAGCCAACAATGGCGTAAGGGTGAATGACACCAACAAACTCATCAATGTAGAGAATACGACAACTAATGAGAACTCGCGAAGGATATTTCCGATCATTCCTCCAGCAATCGCCATTGGAACGAAAACCACGATGTCCACAAGTGTAATTGCTACGGCTGTAAATCCGATCTCAGCACGACCTTCAATGGCTGCTTGTTTTCGCTTTTTACCCATTTCCATGTGTCGGAAAATGTTTTCCAAGATCACGATACTGTCGTCGACCAAGATTCCTACCACAAGGGATAAGGCCATTAATGTCATCAAGTTCAAGGAGAAGCCAAAGATGTACATCATCAAGAACGTTGGGATCATCGCAGATGGGAGTGCTACCAGAACGAAGAACGAACTTTTGACACTGTGCAAGAAAAGCAGCATCACGAAAGCCACGATGAATATGGCGAGAACTAAATCGTGCATTACGGCATCCGCTGATGCCAAGGTGTAGAGGGATTGATCGACTGCAATTTCGAAATCTAACCCTTTGGAAGCATAGCGTTCCTTCAATTCTTCTAATTTCTCTTTTACGGTATTACTGACATCAACGGTGTTGGCATCGGCTTGTTTTACCACTTCAATTCCGACCCCAGGTTTTCCATTGACACGGTTGATTTTCTCTTCCTTTTCTTGTGCGTCCGTAATGGTAGCAACATCTTTCAGGTAAACGCGACTTCCGTCATTGGTTTGTCGAATAATGAGGTTTCGGAGATCATCAACCGATTTGAATTTTTCATCCAAACGCAAACTCATTCTCAATTCAGAGTTGTCTACATTCCCCACAGGGTAGGAAATATTGGATGAGGCAATCACTTGGTTGATTTGAGTAGCCGTCATCCCATAAGTGGTCAATTTGTCATTGTTAAACTCAACTTTAATCTCTCGTTTGTTTCCACCAATGAGGTTGACCGATCCCACACCTGAAACATTGGAAAGTATAGGTTTGATTTGTTGATCGACTAAGTCGTATAGCTCGGTTGGCTCCACATTCGCAGAGGCACTTAAACGTAGGACAGGCAGCTCTTCAGGGTTCACTCGATTGACGACAGGATCGTCAATGTCATCAGGTAAAGAAGAACGAATTTGATTGATTTTACGTTCAGCATCTAATTGAGCCGTTACCGTGTTGGTTCCATCTTTTAATTCAATAATGATGGTTGAAACACCTTCCATAGAGTTGGAACGAATGTGTTTTACTCCTTCGATTGAAGAAACGGCATCTTCCACGAATTTGGTTACCGAAGTTTCTACCTCATCGGCTGAAGCTCCTCGATATACCGTTGCTACGGAAATCATATTGGTTTCCAGCTCGGGAAGGAGGTTGTAATTCAGACTTTTGAAGCTCATGAACCCGAATAAAATCAATGTGAAGAAGATCACAAGAATTAATAAGGGACGCTTTATGGATATTTCTGTAATTGACATGATTATTTAATTTGATTGATGATGGAACTTTCAGTTAGGTTAATTTGACCTGAAACCACCACAAGTTCACCTTCTTTTAAGCCACTGAGAACCTCAATATTTTCGCCTAAATCGCGACCAAGAACAAGTTTCTTGAGTGTCACGCTCGAACCTTTTGCTACGTAAGCAGCTGGATTTGTAACTCCTTCAATCAGTGCTTTTTTAGGGATTTGAAGGAGACTTCCTTTTGATTGAATATCAAATGCAACAGAAACGAAAGTTCCTGCTTTCAGGTTTTTCTTTGAAGCATCGGTGATAAGTACTTCCACTTCATAGTTGTGATTTGCGTCACCATTCGGACTAATAAAACTGATGGTTCCTTCCATTGGAGCATCGGCAAAAAGATCAGACGTTACCGTTACTTTCATGCCTTCTTTCAGTTGGTATACGTCCTTTTCACTAACCATTACGAGTGTTTTCATCTTGGATAAATCCACTACGTGCGCGGCAGGTTTCCCAGCACTCATAAATTCTCCAACTTCGATGTCCTTGGAAACAACAACTCCATTAATTGGAGATACTAGATTTCCATCCTGAATTTGTTGTTTCAATGATTCAACTTGATATTCGGCATTTTTATAGTTGAATTCGGCATTATCCAATTCTACCTGAGTGGCAGCGTTTCCTTCAAATAGCTCTTTGATACGTTGGAAGTCCTTCTTTAACTTCTTTGCTTGAAGCTCTGCATTTTTTAGGTTGATGGATTTAATGTCGGAGTCAATACTTCCGATTACTTGACCTTTTCTTACGTTTGAACCCAAATTGAAATTCAGACGCTTCACCTTTCCCGAAGTGTTGATGGTAATGTCTACTTCTTCGTAAGGTTTTAGCACAGCAGGTAAGCTAAACTGACCGTCTACATTGACAGATTTCACCTTGGCTACCTTTACTGGAACAGCGATGGATGAGCGATCAACTGGTTGATTTTTTTCGTTAATGACTTGCTTATTGCTGTAAAGCTTAAAACCAATAGCCCCTGCAAAAATTAGAACTATAACGATTGGGATTAACTTTTTCATGGTGTGTTTATGCTTAAAGATTGTTTGTAAATTCTAGTAATGTTCCTTTTGATTTTTCGATATCAATTCGCGCGATGTAATAGTTGAGCATAGAATTGATGTAGTTGGATTGTGCCTCCTTTCGTGCATAGTCTGCATTTAATAAATCCGAAAGTGAAGCTGTTCCCTTTTCATATTGCAGCTGTGTTTCGGTGTACACACTTTCTGCCAAATCGAGGTTTTCTTGATTGGAAAGTAAAGTGAGGTAAGAAGCGTTTAACTGCGTTTGAGCATTTTTTAAGTTGAGTGCATACATGCGGCTATTGAGCTCGAGATTCTGGCGCATGTTATCTAAGTTGAGCGTACTCTGCTTTACTTGTTGGTATTTCGACATCCCGCTGAAAATAGGGACGTTAATTTTTAATCCTACAGCACCGAAGTCATACCAATCATTAAACGTTGAATTGAGATCATTTCCGAAAGCATTCGCACCATAGCGAGCGTACAATCCAATGGTTGGAATGTATTGGGCACGTTTTCTACGTAAGTCAAATTGTTGAAGCTCGATGTTCGTCTCTAAAATTCGGTAATCCACTCTATTTTTCACTTGAACGGCATATTGTTCTGGCATTTGCGGTTCGTTTTCGATTTCGAGCGATTGATCAATACGAATTTCTTGTTCAGGACTCATTCCTAGGACATTTTTTAGGTTTTCCAGCCCCATTTTGAGTTGCATTTCCACTTGTTGTTTTTGAGAAACAATATTGTTGAAGTTCACTTTCACTCGGTTATAGGATGAGGCAGGAAGTACACCTTTTTCGTACTTTAATTTTTGTACTTCCAGCAATTCTCCGATCGTTTCCTCGTTGGTTTTGATCAACTCCAATTGTTCTTGAAGAATCAACACTTGATAGAAAGCTGTTGCTGTGTTGTAAATCACGTTGATTTCATTTTCCTCTTTTTGGAATTCCGTCAGCTTGACGTTCACTTTCGAAGCTTGAATCGAGTTGATCAGGGATTGATTGTACACTACCTGATCTACTTGACCAGAAACGGTTCCAGCATATTTATTTCCGAACTGAACGGTGAGAGGAGTTGGAGAAAATGCTCCAGCAG
>JABXHO010000035.1 GCA_013373595.1 Flavobacteriales bacterium
AAACCATGCTTTTCCTGAAGTGTTTCATCACCAGAGTTACAGAATTGACGATACTCGGCTTTGTAAAAATACGTTCCATCCTCAGCCAAATCAGTGTTATTGGCCAAGCCATCCCATCCCCATTCTGTTTGAAATTCTCCACTTTCGAAGACTTTTTCTCCCCATCTGTTCACAATAACAATATGGTAATACTCTAAGGATTCAAATGGATCTTGAGCCGCATTTATTTCATAGCGAGGTTTGTACACTTCATTCAAACCATCATTGTTTGGTGTAAAGACATTGGGCATAACGATATTGCCAAGGCTGACATGTTCCGAAACAGAAAACGATTGTGTAATTGTGTCCGTATACGAACAATCAAAGTCATAAGCAATTAGTGTAACATTGTACTCTCCAGGAACGGTATATGTAGCTTGGAAATCCGTCACATTTAGCAGTGTTGTATCTGGTAAAATCCATACCAAAGAATCTGTTCCAGAACCCGTAAAATCCACATCCAGCGTTACTACGTTTGAGCAGGGTGGAGGTGGAGTAAAGTTCCAGCTTGCAGAAAAAGGTTCTGGTTCTATAATCTCGATTGTTGCATACGCTGTATCCGAGGCCAAACACCCTGTTGAATCCTCTGAAATGAGGGTAACATTGTACGTTCCCGTTGATTGATATTGATTTGTAGGATTGTCGAGCGTTGACGTATTTCCATCGCCAAAGTCCCAGAAATTGTTCGCATTTGCTCCAGCACTGCTTGAAAAAGGCACATCGAATGGTGGTTCACCACAAGCAACGACGTCATCTACAGAGATATTCAACGATGAATTGGGTACTTCAAAATCAATTTTGAAAACTCCAATGTCCCAACCCGATTGACTGCTTGCCCAAGCACCCGGTGTAGTGTTAAAACCACTTGCTACGCATACTCCTTGATAAACAATACCTCTTGGATCAAAACGACTGGTTCCTCCGTCCACGTGATTTCCTCCGTAGTAGGTACCGTAATACAAACCAGTTGCTCCTTGTTCTAAAACTCCAACGTAGAAACCTCCCGTTGTTTGAATGGCGTCAGGCGTAACAGGTGCTCCCGTGGCTGAGGCACTGTGTCCGCTGTAGTATATACGTTCGCAATTATCAACCATGAAGGCGATAGGAACGATGCTTGATCCTCCGATGAGTGTGCTATAATTCAAAGTTGACAAGTCGTTTGTAAAACTCGCGATGTATTGTCCACTTCCTGCATCAGTATATATTCCCGGAGTAACAGGCATTCCGACTCCCGCTTCACCATAAATGAAAACACTTCCCGTTCCACTCAAGTCAATAAAAAAGGCATTGTCGTCATCTGCTGTTCCCCAGTAAGTTCCATGTAACAACGAGCTTCCATCATTACTTAACTTTACAATGTACGCATCTGTTGCTCCTTGCGAAGTAGTCATATATCCTGGAAGTGGAATAAAGTTTGTTGAAGCACCACAGGTATAAATATCTCCATTTTCATCAACTCGTAGTCCAAACCCAGCGTCATCTCCAGCTCCACCGAGGTAAGTACTCCAATTTAGGGTAGACATATCAGAGTTGAGCGAAAAGAATACAGCATCTTGTCCTCCTCCAAAGGTATTCTGATAAGCGTTTGGAGAAAGCGGAAAGTCAAACGATTCGGTACTCGATGCCACGTAACAGTTGTCTTGATCATCAATAACAATTTCACCACGGTAATTATCACCGTAGTTATTCGTTAAAAAATTGGAAGCATCACTACCAGCTCCTCCAAAGTAAGTTCCACCAATCATCGTAGAACCATCAGAACTTAGGTGTACCAAGACATGATCTTGACCTCCTGCCATGGTAGTTTGATACGCACCTGCAGATGTGGGGAAATCCATAGAAGCAGAAGAGCCCAACATCCAAACTTCACCATTATCGTTTGTGACAAGACTGTGTGGATAGTCGGTTAAACTCCCTCCTAGATATGTCGCGTAAATCAAGTTGCTTCCATCAGGGGTCAGTTTACTAATAGCGATGTCCGTTCCTCCTCCGCCAAAAGCTGTTTGAAATGCACCAGTTGTCGTTGGATATCCAGTACCAAAGCTGCGTGCTCCTGTGTAAATATTACCGTCAATATCATAAGTTGCCGAATGTCCATAGTTGGTTGATGATGAACCAGAAAGTGTAGCCGCCACCAGGACAGGATCGATAATTAACTCACGTTTTTCGTCATATCCTTCGGGAAAAAGGAACGAAACAACGCCATCTTTCAACGTAAATTCGCAGGATACTTCTTTTACGTCGCCATTTTTCATGACCTGATAAGCATAAGGCTTATTTTCGATCAATTCGTAAACAGATGTTTGAAGAACTAGATTACCATCCTTCAACAGTACGTTATCAACACCTTCGTGCTGTAATTGAATCTTTGAAACGTCGGCTTTAGGATGAACAACAAAGTCGTATTTCATGTTCTTCTCTTGACTGCAGATTCTTACGTCGATTCCCTCGTAGATATTATTCTGAGTAACTGTACCGAAACGGCGAACATTCGAAGCCCATTTGCTCGGATCATTTCCAATAAAATAGTTGTAGAATCCAATGCGTTGGTCTGACTGAGCGATTGAGGTAGGCTCGTTACTTCCCAAAAAATGTGTTTTGAAAGCATGAGATCGAATGAAGTCCGGTTCCTCGTGCTGCTCATCCTCTTCATGACCAATTGTATGATCGTGATAATGATGTAGGTCCTCCATGTTATGTATCACAAAGGTGAAGCAATGATCTTCCACGTATATGCTACCGTAGGAAGTGCTTGCTTTATAGTTGACTTGATCAGGAAATTGACCTTGATTCTCAATATAATCGAGGTTTGCCTTTTGTCCGAAGGCTACTCCTGTACTTAGTAATAGTGTAGTTAAAATGGCTCTTATCATATATATATGACGACCATTTTCGATAAAAAGTTTACTCGAAGGAATATTTTTAGCGGGACACTTGCTTTTATTGGGCTTATTGCCAGGTTTTTAACGCTATCCCATCAGCGCTTACTTCCAAATAGGTACAGTAATTAATCCACTCTCCCAAATTGTAGTAGGTCGATGAATCATTTAGTTGGACTTGGAGTGGTAGGTGTCGATGACCGAATACAAAAGCGTCGATGTGTTCTTTTTCGAGGTATTCTTTACAGAAGAGAACCAACCATTCGTTTTCATCGCCGAGGTATTTTTCGTCGTCGTTGCCTGTTTTTGCGCGACTTTTTTGAGAGGATTTTGACGCCAACCAGATTCCAAAGTTCGGATGCAAGCGTGCGAAACACCATTGACTGAACTTATTGGCAAATACTTTTTTGATGAATTTGTATCCGCGATCTCCAGGTCCTAATCCATCTCCATGTCCGATAAAGAATTTCTTACCAAAATATTCTCGTTGGATAGGTTCTCGGTAGAGCGTAACGCCTAATTCTTTGGGGATGTAATCGAAAATCCACATGTCGTGGTTTCCGGTAAATACGTGAATTGGAATACCTTGATCTGTTAGCTCTGCGATCTTTCCCTGAAGTCGAACAAATCCCTTTGGAATGGCACGTTTGTACTCGAACCAAAAATCAAAAATATCTCCGACCAGGTAAATTTCTTGAGCTGTTTTCTTGATGTGATCAAGCCATGCGACAATTTTTTTTTCGCGCGCTAAACTGGCTTCGTAATTGGGGGCGCCAAGATGAAAATCGGATGCGAAATAAATGCGTTTGTCAGAGGAATCTGCCATATTTAGTGACCAAAAATGCGCTTGAGTTCAACTTCAAGCTGGTGCGCACGTAATTTCGTTTTAATGATTTTCCCTTCTTCATCAATAAGAACGGTGAAAGGAATTCCTCGAACGTTGTACATTTTCGGTACTTTACTTGACCAGAAACCAAGATCACTAACGTGATTGGGCCAAGAAAGATTATCCTTTTCGATGGCAGCAATCCACGCATTTTTGTCTTTGTCAAGCGAAACGCTCATGATTGTAAATCCATCGTCTTTGTACTTTTCATACAACTTCACTACGGCAGGATTTTCTCTTCGACACGGTCCACACCAAGATGCCCAGAAATCAAGTAAAACAACTTGTCCTCTCAAATCTGAAAGTTTCATCGTTGAACCATCGACCTTTGTCTCTTCAAAATCTGGCGCTTCTTTTCCTGGCGCTAAGATGTTGTTTGCTTCTTGCTGCTTGATTTGCTCGTTCAATTCCACCGAAACTTGTTGAATCATTGGAGATTCTGGAAAAGCTTTGATCAATTGACTCGCCAACGATTTATAGGTCGCGAAGTCTTGCTTTGGATCTGTTTCGCGGAAGGCAGGGTAGAGTGCCGCAGAGTTACTGTGACGGGCGATAAAGTTTTGTCGCTGACTTTGGAAAACATTGTATTCCGCAGACATTGCTCGACGAATAGAATCCGCTAGTTGAGGGTTTTGACTCATTAACTGTCCTGCTTCGGCACTTTTTTGTTGCCAGCTAGAAGTCAAGCGTAAATATTCAATCAGGTCGTGTGATTCGTCGGAGTTAACAATGTTCAAGTACTGATCAACATTACGTCCATCTCCGTATAATTTAATATTGCTTTCATTTCGAAGAATAATCGGAACGTGACGTTTTCCAAAACGGATGACGTAATAGTTTGGTGCAGGAACGTTTCCTTCCAATTCAAAGTTTCCTTGTTCATCGAGTGGACCGCCGAAGTAATCGGTGTATTCGGTTCCTCCCATGTATTGAGAGACAAAAATGGAATCTTCTCCTGTTTGAAAAATCATTCCAGAAACCTTGACAGGCGTAACCTGAGCAAAAGATCCAAAGGTAATTCCAAGAAGAAGTAAAAACGTTGCAAATTTCATAATTGATTATTTTTTGAAAATGTCTTTCAATTTTTGTTCCAATTCCGCTCCGCGCAGACCTACATTAAGAATTTTTCCTTGAGGATCAATCAAAACGGTATGCGGAATTCCTTGAATTTGGTAGGCTTGAACTACAGGAGAATCCCATCTGCTTAGGTCGCTCACGTGGTTTGGCCAAACGAGTCCATCTGCGGCAATCGCTCCTAACCAAGCTTCCTTGTTTTCATCGAGTGACACTGAAAAGACAGTGAACCCATCGTCTTTATATTTGTTGTACAACTTGATGACGTTTGGATTTTCTCTACGACATGGTCCACACCAAGATGCCCAAAAATCAAGTAAAACGTAGTTTCCACGAAGTGAAGACAAGGATAAGATTGATCCGTTTGGACGTGGCAATGAAATTTCTGGCGCCATTTTTCCAGGTGATGCATCATTGTTCAGGTGCTGATTGTACATCATTTCGACCTGAGCTGTTTGCTGACTCATTGCTTGTGCCATTTTTGCACCAGGATATTCTTTTTCAAAAGCTGTTGATACTTTTCGTAAGATGTCCAGGTTTTTTGGGTCCCAATTATCAAATCCCATTTGTGGAGTCAGTGCAGAAGACAAGATGATGTTGTATGGATTCGAAGGATCTTCCGACATCGTTTCTTGCGAAAATTTATCTACTGGTTGCTTGATTTTGATGAAGCGCTTCATCAATTCTTCATCAGAAATACTTCCTTTTAACTTCTGTAGTTCATCTTGTTCATCATGAAACTTCGCGAAAATAGGCGTGTACGCTGTCATTACTTCCGTCCATGTCCCACCAGAAAGTTTCGGTGTTTCCATGAAGTCATCTTTCGATGCTTGCAATTTGATGTTATCCTCAGGTAGGAGAGTGAGAACGATTAATTCATCACCTTCGTCACCCAAACGAAGTTGGTAAATTCCCAAACCAGGAATATTTCCCGTCAATTTGAACTTTCCGTATTCGTCCAGTTCTGTCTTAGCGATGTTCACTACGCCACGTTGCGTCATGGCTTCCAAGTACAAGTTCTCGCGTGCTGCGTGATCGATTGTACCAGAAATTGTAAAATTGTCTTCTAACGAAGCTTCTTTTTCTGTCGTCTCGTCCTCATTCCCATCTTTCACTGTAGCTTCATCTCCGCAGGAGAATAAAACAACTGACAAAAGAAAGAATCCCAAAAAGTGTTTTATCATAACTGATCTAAAGTTTTTCTCATCAAGGCGTTGGCTGCTTTTGGGTCTGCTTTTCCTCTCGAAATACGCATCAATTGTCCCATCAAGAAACCAACTAGTTTCTTTTCTCCATTTTTATAACGTTCAATCTCCTCCGGGTGTTGTTCAATTACCTGCTGAATGAACTCCATAATAGAGTCTTCATTGGAATCTTGAATCAGGTTCAAATCTTCGGCAATTTGCGAAGGCGCTTTTGACTGATCCTTGAGCATTTCTGGGAATAGCTTCTGTGAAGCCGAAGTACTCGATACTTTCCCTTCGTCGATCATTGCAATCAACTCAGCCAAATGTTCCGTAGAAATGGGGAAATTGTTGATTTCCTGTCCTGTTGCGTTTAGGTACGATTTCACATCTCCCATTACCCAGTTTGCAGCAGCTTTGTAGTTGCTAGTCTTTGTGATCAAATCCTCGTAGAAGAGAGCAATATCTTTTGCATCCGTTAAGTTGTACGCATCGTAATCCGACAATTTCAACTCTTTCGTATATTTTAAGAATAAATCTCTCGGTAGGGCTGGCATTTCAGCACGAACTGCTTCAATTTGATCTTCTTTTACCGTAATTGGTTGCAAATCCGGTTCAGGAAAATAGCGGTAATCATTCGCTGCTTCCTTCGAACGCATGGAAATGGTTCTGTTTTTCAACGCATCAAACGAACGGGTTTCTTGAGCAATTGTTTCTCCTTTTTCCACCATTTCGATTTGACGGTTCATTTCGAATTCAATCGCCTTTTGAACATTTCGGATCGAGTTCATGTTTTTCACTTCGACCTTCGTTCCGAATTTTTCATCTCCTTTTAAACGAACCGAGATATTCGCGTCACATCGCATAGAACCTTCTTCCATGTTTCCGTCACAAATTTCTAGGTAGCGAACCAACTTACGTACTTCCGTAACGAAGTTATAGGCTTCAGTAGACGATCGTAAATCGGGTTCGGTTACAATTTCCAAAAGGGGAGTACCCGCACGGTTCAAGTCAACAAGCGTATCGTAGACATCCATGTCGTGCATGCTCTTTCCAGCATCTTCCTCCATGTGAATACGTGTCAAGTTGATTTGCTTCTCCTTTCCTTCATCATCTTTGATGAAAATATGTCCACCAGTACAAATCGGAGTTAAATCCTGAGTGATTTGATATCCTTTCGGAAGGTCAGGATAGAAATAATTCTTGCGTGCGAAATACTGAGACTCCGCAATGTTTGAATCGAAAGCTAATCCTAAACGGATGGCATATTCAATGGTTTTCTTGTTCATCATTGGGAGTGTTCCCGGATGTCCAAGTGTAATGGCGCTAACGTTCGTGTTAGGAACGGCACCGTATTCGTTGATGTCGTTAGAGTACGCTTTTGTTTTGGTTAACATTTGCGCGTGGATCTCTAATCCAATAACGACTTCATATTTATCTTTCACCTCAGGTGTCATAGTTAAACTCTTGAAATCAATTCCTTCATGATCAACGTCATGCTTGGTTCTGTTTTGTTGGCTACTGCAATCACATCTTCTACACTCACTTCTTGAATTTTACCGGGAACTCCCAAGTCAGTGATGATTGAAATTGCAAAACATGGGATATCCATGTGGCGAGCAACGATTACTTCAGGAACGGTTGACATACCTACGGTATCTGCACCAATAGCACGAACATAACTGTATTCAGCCGGTGTCTCAAGTGTTGGACCTGTAAGACCAGCATAGGTTCCTGTTGCAACGCGAATGTTGTTTTCTGCTGCAATTTCTTTTGCCAAAGCGATCATTTTCTTGTCGTAAGGTTCGCTCATGTCTGGGAAGCGAGGTCCTAGTTCGTCAATGTTCTTTCCGATTAGCGGGTGCGCAGGGAAGAGGTTGATGTGGTCATCTTGAATCATGATTTCTCCAATTTCGAAATCTGGGTTCACCCCTCCAGAAGCGTTACTTACAAATAATCGTTCAATTCCTAAGAATTTCATCACACGAACAGGGAATGTTACTTCCTGCATTGTATATCCTTCGTAGAAATGAAAACGACCTTGCATCGCTACAACTGTTTTTCCTCCAAGTTCTCCGAAAATCAATTTTCCAGAGTGACTTTGCACTGTTGATAGTGGAAAGTGTGGAATGTCTTTGTAATCAATTTCATCAATGATATTGATTTCTTTCACCAATCCACCCAATCCTGTTCCCAAGATAATTCCGATAGATGGTTCAACACTTGTTCTTGTCTTGATGTAGTCGTGTGACTCTTTAAACTTGTCTAATATATTCATCTAATAGTACGTTAAAAGTTGTCTGATTCTTAATAGTTATTGATATCGGTTGATAGAACCATGCATTTTCCTTCTCAAAAACGACATCAAATTGTTGTAATCTCATGAAGTCTTTTTCCGTTGTAATGATGGCTTTATTCACGGATGCGAATTTACCAAATTTTTCATGAATTGCTTGGATATCCGCAGCACTATAATTGTGATGGTCTGGGAATGCCATGTGATGCACACGGCACTTTTTCTCCCAAAAATCGATGAGTGGTTGTGGGTTTCCGATTCCAGTTACGAGCAAGACTTCCTCGAAGTCGGAAGGTACATTTTCTTTTGAGGCTGCAACTAAATCGTTGTACTCAAGCGATGAGAAAAAAACATGATCGTCGAGAAACTTCAACTTGGAGCGAATTTCCGTTTCTTTTTCACTTGAAATAGTAGATGGAGATTTACTTACAATGATTACATCGGCACGATTCTTACCGTTCTGCCATTCGCGTAAATTTCCCGTTGGAAGCATAAAATCGTCCGTAAATAAATCATCAAATGGAGTAATGAGAATGGAAAAACCAGCAGAAACGGCTCTGTGTTGAAAGGCATCGTCTAAAATAATGATGCTGTTATCGGAGATTTTTTCACGGATGTAGTCAACGCCTTCTTTTCTTTTTTCGGCAAGTACAATTTGAATTTTATTGCCGTATCGTTGGAGGTATTGTTTCGGTTCATCACCAATTTCTGAAGCAGTAGAATGCTCATTTGCTACAACGAGACCTTTTGTTTTTCGTCCATATCCTCTGCTCAAGACGGTTACATTTTCATTTTGCGAAAGAAAGTGCTGTATGAGAAAGTCGACGTGTGGTGTTTTTCCAGTTCCTCCAACGGAGAGGTTGCCAACGGTAATTGCTCGTCCTGGAATCGGGTAAGATTTCATGATTCCCCAGTCGTACGCCTGATTGCGGAAGAAAATGATTATGCCGTAGATGAAACTAAAGGGAAAAAGAAGCCAGCGAATTATTTTCATGCCAAGCGTTTAACTACTGAAACTAGAAAAATTTTGATCTTCAGAGTAGTAGTAGATTCGAACTTGTGCGGTATCGTCTAGGAAATTAATTTTCCCCACTTCAAAGCGGTTGATTTGCAATCCAGTGCGCTCTTGGAGGTCTACCATCATTTCGTCGTGTCTATCAGGAACAATCAGATCGATCTTTTCGTACACGATTGTTTTTCGCGTTTCGTGCTTAATCAGCCAAACGTATTCCAAACCATATGTGATGGCTACTACTACCAAGTTGATGACAGCCATTTCTGCCACGCTAATTTGTTTCGATGCTAATGAGTTGACAACACTAATTCCAATTACAAGGAACAAGTACGTCATCTCTTTGATCTCTATGGCGTCTGTACGATAGCGTATGATACCGAAGATGGCAAAAAGACCAAGTCCCATACCTGTATCGATATCGAGTTTTTTTAATCCGAAGCACAGGAAGAAAGTGATAAGTCCAATTAGGTAATACGTAAAAAGGTAATCTTTTCGTTTCGCAATCGGATAGTACAGATAGCGAATCAAAATGGTCATGAAAACCAAGTTGATCAATAGGCGGAGTAGAAGTGTGTAGAAGTCTTCATCGAACCATTTTAAATTAAACAACTGTTCGATTGTTTCAGTTTTAGCAGCAATTGGCAACATTTCCTTTTAGTTTATCAATTTTTAATAGTTTCTTTTTAAAGCGGTTGTATTTGACATCTTCCGTATTTGAAAATTGTAGAAGTCCGATACAATATTTACTAAGACGTAAGGGACGAATCTGACGTTCCTTCATCAGCGCAAAAAATGGTGACTTTCGAGAAACTTTTACCTGTTTTAGTTCAGCAATCGCAATATGGTCTAAACTTTCAGTCTGTTCACCTTTTTTAAAACTCAAATCAATATCGATCGTTAGACGTTCGTTTAGTTCTTTTCCCACAAGTGTAATTCGTCGATAGTTGTTCACTAATGTAGGAATTAAATCCTGTGTAAATGAAAGATCTACAGAATCATCGATAAACTTTACGTGTTCTTCTGGTAATTCATCAAACAGATCTTCGGATGGAATCCGCATTTTATTGGTTCTTCCTTTGTATTTGTGTTTAATCTCCAGAAACGAAATATCTGAATCGAGGTATTTTCGATACCTAATCTTGACGCGATTCAAACGTTTTTTGTGGTGATCGTGGTAAAAATCAAGCTCTTCGTTGTCATAATACAAGCTTTCGTATGAAAGAATAGACTTACCATTGATTTCCACAACATCGTAATGTTCACTAAGCTTGGGAAGCACTTCGTAAAACTGATCAGTTGTTAATACGAATTTCGTATCGACACGATTCATCAACTTTACGTTGTCCATTTCACCTAAACCAATTTTGGAGAAGGAAGCAAGAAGTTGTTGAACCAGAGTTTTAGACATTAAGTCAAAGTTAAATTATTGTTTCTTATAGACAAGAATTCTCACAAGAATCTAACATCGACTAGAATTATCTTAATTCATTCACTTAGAAGTGGATTGCAGTTTGAATCATTCAATCAATCCTAAACAGATTTTCATGCGTACGATTCGTTTTACGGATTGATCAACCGTTTGCTTGAAGGAGTCATTCGATTGGTACTCTTTCAAAATTGCTTGATGCGCTTTTTCAGCATCTTTGGGCATTAGAATGATATCGCAGCCTGCTGCTACAGCTTTTACGTCTGCATTTGGAATTTTCACAACGCCACCCATTCCCATAGCATCTGTTACCACGAGACCTTCGAAACCGAGACTGTCACGAAGTAAATCTTTAATAATAACAGGAGAGATGGTTGAAGGTAAACCGTTCGTATTGTATTTCTTGTTGTTTTGCACAGCCAAATGTCCAACCATGATAGAAAGAACGCCACTTTCAATCAGTGGAGGGTAGTATTTTATTTCTTTCAATTCGCCATTGATCACCTGTAATGATTTGTGCGTGTCTCCAGAAACAAGTCCATGCCCTGGGAAATGTTTTGCTGTAGCAATAATATTCTGAGCTTGCGTTTGCTGAATAAAGGCATTCGAATAAGGAATAATATTTTTCGGGTCGGTACCAAAGCCTCTGTATCCAACTGTTTTATTTTTAGCTTGGTCCGTAACAGGTGCAAAATTGTAATTGATTCCGATTTCATTCAAATCATTTGAAATGGATTTCGTTACTTCTACAACTTCTTCTTCAGAAGTGATTTCACTGGCTTTTTTCACTGTTTTAGATCCCGTAATTTTTCGATTCACCAAAGATGGT
>JABXHO010000021.1 GCA_013373595.1 Flavobacteriales bacterium
AAATTGATTGAAGGAAAAGCAATTCGACTTCACCCATTGGTAACAACAGCCTTCAACGCCGATTTCGATGGTGACCAGATGGCCGTTCACTTACCGCTAGGTAACGCAGCTATTTTGGAAGCACAACTCTTGATGTTGGCTTCGCACAATATTTTGAACCCAGCAAACGGTGCTCCAATTGCCGTACCTTCTCAGGATATGGTATTGGGTCTTTACTACATCACAAAGGCCAAGAAAACAATCGGAGATGACATCGTGAAAGGTGAAGGTGGAGTGTTCTACTCGCCAGAAGAAGTAATCATTGCACACAACGAAGGTGCTTTGGATCTTCACGCTGCAATTACGGTGAAAACACAAGATTTGGATGAGAACGGTGCAATCGTTACGAAAATGATCGAAACGACTTGTGGACGTGTTCTCTTCAACGAGAAAGTACCAGCTGAAGCAGGATACATTAACGGTGTAATGACGAAGAAAGCACTTCGTGATATGATCGGACACGTATTGAAAATCTGTGGAACATCGCGTACTGCTCACTTCTTGGATGAAATTAAAGAATTAGGATACCACATGGCCTTCGTTGGAGGATTGTCATTCAACTTGGATGATATTATCGTTCCTGAAGAGAAAGTGGCATTGGTTGATAAAGCGGAAAACGACGTTAAAGAAGTAATGGACAACTATAACATGGGGCTTATTACAAACAACGAGCGTTACAACCAAATCATTGATATTTGGACGCATACAAACTCTCGATTGACGCACACGTTGATGGAGCAGTTGAAAAATGACAAGCAAGGATTCAACTCGATCTACATGATGTACGATTCTGGTGCACGTGGTTCGAAAGAGCAAATCCGCCAGTTGTCTGGTATGCGTGGTCTGATGGCGAAACCACAAAAATCGGGAGCGTCGTCGCAAGACATTATCGAAAACCCAATTCTTTCGAACTTTAAGGAAGGACTTTCGATTCTTGAGTACTTTATCTCAACTCACGGTGCACGTAAAGGTCTTGCCGATACAGCCTTGAAAACGGCCGATGCAGGTTACTTGACACGTCGTTTGGTTGACGTTGCACAAGATGTGGTAATCAACGCTGAAGATTGTGGTACTTTGAGAGGAATCGTTGCGACTCCATTGAAGAAAAACGATGAAATTGTTGAGCCATTGTACGATCGTATTTTAGGTCGTTCAGTAGTGAATGATGTATACGTTCCAGATACAGACGAGCTAATCGTTGCTGCTGGAGAGTTGGTAACAGAAGATATCGCTGAAGCAATTCAAGCTGCAGAGATCGATGAAGTTGAAATCAGATCAGTATTGACGTGTGAAATGCGTCGCGGAGTTTGTTCGAAATGTTACGGACGAAACTTGGCAACGCACCGAAACGCGCAAATTGGAGATTCTGTTGGTGTAGTAGCTGCCCAATCAATTGGAGAGCCAGGTACACAGTTGACGCTTCGTACGTTCCACGTTGGGGGTACAGCATCGAACATTGCAGATGAAAATGACTTGAAAGCGAAATCAGCAGGTACAATCGAAATCGATGAGTTACGTACATTGACACGTAAGAACAAAGATGGAGAAGATACAACAGTAGTTGTAGGACGTTCGGCTGAATTGAAATTGACAGACGCGAAAGGAAATATCACAATGACGGGTAACATCCCTTACGGTGCAGAAATCATGGTGAACAGTGGTGACACTGTGAAACGTGGTGATGTAATCTGTAAGTGGGATCCATATAACGCCGTTATCATCTCTGAGGTGAAAGGAAAGATCGTATTCGATAACATTATCGAAGGACTTACCTTCCGTGAAGAAGTGGATGAGCAAACTGGATTTACTGAAAAAGTAATTACAGAATCGCGTGATAAGAAGAAGAACCCTGCCATTCACATCATCGATCCAAAATCGAAAGAAGTACTTCGTGAGTACAGCATCCCAGTTGATGCCCACATCTCGGTAAGCGAAGGAGATAACATTGAGGAAGGTGTGATCTTGGTTAAAATCCCACGTAAGGCTGGTAAGTCTGGGGATATCACCGGAGGTCTTCCACGTGTAACAGAGTTGTTCGAAGCACGTAACCCATCAAACCCAGCTGTTGTGTCTGAAATTGATGGTGTAGCGGAATACGGAAAAATCAAACGTGGTAACCGTGAAATCAAAATTACGTCGAAAACAGGTGATGTACGTAAGTACCTCGTGCCACTTTCGAAACACATTTTGGTACAAGAGAACGATTTCGTTCGTGCGGGACAAGCGTTGTCTGTAGGAGCAATTACTCCTCGTGACATCCTCAACATTGAAGGTCCAACAAAAGTTCAGGAGTACTTGGTAAATGAAATTCAAGAGGTATACCGACTTCAAGGGGTGAAGATCAACGACAAGCACTTCGAGGTGATTGTACGTCAGATGATGTTGAAAGCACAAGTTGTTGACGCTGGAGACACACGTTTCTTGGAAGGACAATCTGTTCATAGAGCGGATATCATGGAAGAGAACGATTCAATCTACGGAATGATGGTGATTACTGATCCAGGTGGATCAACTTCGTTGAAAGCAGGACAAATCGTTTCGGCTAGAAGATTGCGTGATGAGAACTCTCAAATGAGAAGAGCTGATCTCGCTCTAGTAGAAGCTAGAGATGCTGTTCCAGCGACGTCAACACCATTGTTACAAGGTATTACACGTGCCTCACTTCAAACACAATCGTTTATTTCTGCGGCATCGTTCCAGGAAACAACGAAAGTATTGAATGAAGCGGCAATCAGTGGTAAAGAAGACGAACTACTTGGATTGAAAGAAAACGTAATTGTTGGTCACTTGATTCCAGCAGGAACGGGAGTACGTAAATTCCAAAAAGTAGTAGTTGGTTCCAAAGAAAAAATGGAAGAATTTGCCAGCGATGCTGAAGTAGTAGAGGAATAATTAGTAGCGTTTGTTCTCAAACGTCACTTAGTTAATAAAAGAAGAAGGCAGCTTTCCGAAAGGAAGGTTGCCTTTTTTCATTTAGAGGATGATTCATCAAAATCATATGGTCTATTCCAAGTTGATGTAAAGTCATATTATTCGGATAAAAAAGAGACAGCCTCAATAGAATGAAACTGTCTCCGTGCGATAAACTCCAAACTAACTTGGGTTTTGTTTAAAGATACTGTAATTTTATTAAACAAAAATAAGGCAAGATGATTTTTGACTCAACATACATTGATAAGAAAACGGAAAAAGAATTGAATGCACTGCTGGGAAAATCATTCGGTTTGAGGGACCGCCTGAGAATGGGAGGTGTCGGGTCGCATCGGATGGTTATTGATAAGGCAAGCATCGGCTTCACATCGATTCTTTCAAAAGCGACAGGAATTGTTTATGCCAGTATCGAATTGCGACCAACGGGGATTTTACTTCACTTCAATGTAAAAAATACCAACTATTCATGGGCAGTGCCGTTTTATCGATTAACGGTATACCAATCGGATTATTTCAGTATTCACGCCAATGGCGAGTTCATTTCCTTTCGAAAAGACAAGAACTTCATACGGAATAAAGCATTTTTGAATAAAATGATGGAACGCCGAAATACCTTAGTTCAGAGTGCGAGCATGTACTAGTGCTTAACAAGCTTTAACGCATGCAAGGTGGTTTGTATGGATTTCAACGGTAGTTTTGTCTCATGCACAGTGTACGAATATTCTTTTTTCTTCTAATCAGTTTACCAAGTTTTGCTCAAAATGACCGACGAGTAGTAGATTCTCTCGTTCTGGAACACCCCAATTCAACCGAGAAAGTGGAAAAGAAACGTGTTGCAATTACGATTGATGACGTACCGAATACACGAAGCTTTGAAGAAAATGGCTATCAAAGTAAACTGCTTAACCTTTTGGATAGTGCAAAGGTACCAGTCACTATTTTCATCAATGAGGGAAAACTCGATTACGGAAAGAAACGGAAAAATGTAAAACTACTCGAAGATTGGATTGAACGCCCCTTTGTTACTCCTGCAAATCACACCTTCGGGCATTCGAGGTATTCTACGGTGGGTTTTGATGAATTTGTTGAGGACATCGAAAAAGGAGAGGAGCTGACTGCATCTTTGGCTGCAAAACACAATAAGAATCTAAGGTATTTTCGTTTTCCGTATAATGATTTGGGTAAAGATTCCGCGCAGCAAGTGCAGATGCAAAAGTTCTTGTCAGACAATCACTATATCTCGACCCCATTCACCATTGAAACATCGGATTGGATGTTTAGTGCAGTTTATGATCGTTACTTGGAGAAAGGAGATAAAGAAAAAGCGAAAGAAATAGGTCGAATGTATGTTGCTGAGACGATCCGAACATTTGCCTTTTTTGATTCTTTAATGCGGCATCAATATGGGAGAAGTGTAAATCAAATCTATTTGTGCCACGATAATAAGCTCAATGAGGATTATTTATCGGAATTGCTCCTTGGGTTGGAAATGGAAGGCTACGCATTCATTGATTTGGACGAAGCGATGCGTGATGAAGTATATCATCAGGAAGATAACTACTGGAAAAAGTGGGGTATTTCATGGTGTTACAGATGGATGAAACCGAGCGAAAGGAGATCAACGATGATGAAAGAACCTAATTTGGGAGGAATAGAAGATCGTTATCACAAAGAGATGGAAGAAAAGTGAATTTATTTCAGCCATGTTTCATTATCTTTAGCCTATGGATAATAAAAACGACAATCAAGTAAATATTGAACTTTCCGAAGATGTGGCTACGGGAGTATATTCAAATCTGACGATCTTAACGCATTCTCCAACGGAGTTTGTGGCAGACTTTATTCAACTGATGCCAGGGATGCCGAAAGGCAAAGTACGCTCACGTGTGATCATGACCCCTCAAAATGCAAAGCGCTTGTTGCATGCAATTCAAGATAACATTAGAAAATATGAGCAAGCTTTTGGCGTTATTGATGAAGGAAATGTTCCGCCAATGCCTCCAATGAACTTTGGAACGCCTACAACGGAAGCGTAAATCGTACAAATGAACAAGTCGTCAATCTCTCCTTTTCGAATCATTGCTTTTGCAGTCTTACTCGTTTTTGCAGGATTCAATACGAGCTGTGAAAAATATTCTAGCCCGAGAAAGGTCGAACGACACATTGTGGAGGGAACATGGCGATTGTCTTCTGCGTTTATCGACAATGACGACGTTACAAATATCTACGCGAATTATTCCTTCAATTTTACACCGGAAGGAGATATTGTCGTTATTGGCGATGCAACCATTTCTGGAAGCTGGTCAACGGGAATAGAGAAAAATCCCACAACGCTCAACATAACATTGACACCGTTCGTTCCGTTTAACGATCTAAATGCAGACTGGACAGTAACAACGTGCACCAAGGAACGCATGACACTTGAACTCCATGGAGCTTCCGCTGTCGATGTTTTGATTATTACGAGGAATTAGTGAATATCACACCTTAATGAATTTTTGAACCGTCTGATTTATTTTGATAAAATAGATTCCCGTTTTGAGTTTGGAGGTGTCGTAGTTCACTGATAAACTATTGTAAGTGCGTCGATCCACAACCTCACCAAGAGAATTATAGATTTCGATTGATGTCACGTTTACATTAGATCTAATGTCTAGAACGTCGATAACGGGATTAGGTGAAATCTTGAAACCTTTTTCAACACTTAATTCATTTTCTCCTAAGTGCAGATACCAGCAATAACCGTTATCAGGTTCGTAATATGCAACGCTATCTAAATAAGGGTAATTTCCAGTATAGAAGTACTCATAGAAACAAAGAGATTTACCTCCAGATTCAAAGCAATTTGCGTACGGGAAATATCCTAAATTGCTACCAATTCCCTCAATCCAATGATAGTCATCAGGAATTTCAGGATACACTGAAGATGATGTGTCGAAATTAAACCGTTTGAGTGTATCATTATTTATTATCACCGTATCAATCGACTCAACAATAATAGTATCGTACACGGTTATTGCAAAACTATCACCTACAGCTAGTCCGAAATCATATAGAAGAATTTCGTCATTGGTATTAAAATGATAGAGCGTGTAATACTGAGGGTCATAGTCCGCACCTGAGAAATATGCCCAGTCAGCCCAGTCAGCAGTTTGTTCTGCTATGTAGAATACTTTATCGCCTTCTTTTCTGTGATAACCTACTAGATTTCCATTGTACTGGCAATTTTCGGGCATATAAATGAATGTCTCAGAATCAGCAAATAATCGTGTATAAACGATTCCATTTTTATGTATAGTGTCTCCCTAGCGTGGAGAGTCACATGTGAATAGGTTGTTTGGGCATTGGGGTTTGGATCAGCAGGATCAGGATATTGCCAACTTTGGAATGCCCAAGAAGCGGCTGAATCAGGAAAAGGCGTTTGATATTGACCTAATGCAAGTACGTAGAATGCAGAGAATAGAGTGATTAGGTAAAGTTTTATCATTAGGGAGGTTTTGAGTACAGCTATCAATTTAGTGCCTTTTGACAAAAAACAAAATAATTTCTTCTATTATTTCGGGATTTCCACATCTAAATACATCTTCCCCCTTTTTGAAATGGGTGTCTTTTCCAGATTGGGAAACGGGAATTGAGAAGAATCCGACGACACTCAACATAACATTGACACCGTTCGTTCCGTTTAACGATCTAAATGCAGACTGGACAGTCACAACGTGTACCAAGGAACGCATGACGTTGGAGCTACGCGGTGCTTCGGACGTTGACGTACTGATTATTACTAGAGTAGGATAGAAGAGGATGTAGATCGATTAGAGACAAGTTTCTTCGAGTAAAAAAATAATAGAAGGTAGTCCCATAAGAGACTACCTTCATTGCTTTTGGTTTAGACAATAGCAGCTTCCATGGTAGGAGAAAACGGCTAATCTGATCTTAACTCATTATTCGATGATTAGTCGAACGATTTGTTTTCCTTCTGAGGTTTCGATTTTGATCAAGTAAATTCCAGCGGGTTCTTCTATATGAACGAGTACTTTTTCTTCGTTTTCATATCGATGCTCTGCCACAATCCGACCACTCACGCTCAGAATTTCCACATCTACCAAAGGTAATTTGCTTCCAAAATCAATTATGAATTGTTCATTGGCAGGATTCGGATAAACCTTAGCCGTTGAGTAACTTATCGGATGCAAGTTTACCGTGAGAATAGCCTCACAAGCTGATGTATCAACACATCCATTTTGGGTGACTTCCACTGCATAATTTCCATTTTCACTTGGAGAGAAGCTTGAGTTTATTTCTCCTAAAATTGGAGCGAAATCATCATCGCAATCGAGCCATTGATAGTTCGCAGAAGTTGCGTTTGCTGTGAGTGTCGGGTCCGTCGAGGTAATCGATACATCTACTGTGTTAATGGTCAAGTTCAACGTAACGACTGAATCACATCCTGCTGCATTGGTCAAGGTGTGTGTGGCGGTATTGTTTGATGATGTGTACGTATTTCCATCGATCCAGTTGTAGGAATCACATGCGGTAATGACATCAGTTCCCGTTGAAGAATTATTGATGGTCAAATTCAACGTAACGACTGAATCACATCCTGTTGCATTGGTCAAGGTGTGTGTGGCGGTATTATTTGATGATGTGTAGGTATTTCCATCAATCCAGTTGTAGGAATCACATGCGGTAATGACATCTGTTCCTGTTGTTGGAGCGCAACTACGATATATTCGTGCATGACCGGAATAGCTTCCATTTCCGTCATTACGAATCGCACCGATTGCAAGAGAGTTTCCGTCATTTCCTAAACTAACGGCGTATCCTGAATAGTTATCAGATGACTCACCATCGATATCCATTCCTTTTTGAAGCCAGGTGCTTCCATTCCAATCGTAAACACGCGTATGTCCAGAATTGCTTCCATTTCCATTATTTTTGTACGCCCCAATGGCAATGGTGTTTCCCAAGGAGTCCAAACTAACAGAACACCCAGATAGATCACCTGTAGATTCACCTTCGATATCCAATCCTAATTGAACCCAAGTGGTTCCGTTCCATTCATATACTCGAACCTGACCGATGTCTATATTACCAGAAGCACCATCGTTTTTGCTTGATCCAACGGCTAAAATGTTTCCATTGGCACTCAAACTTACTGATCTGCCTGAGAAATCAAAGGCAGTTTCTCCATCAATATCAAGTCCTTTTTGAATCCAAGTGGTGCCATTCCACTCATACACTCTCGTATGACCTGAATCTGTTCCGTTTCCGTCGTTTGAAGGGGCGCCAATTGCAATTGTATAGCCATTTGCGCTCAAATCGATTGCGCTTCCTGATTCATCGTCACTAGCTTCACCATCGATAGTGGCGCCAAGTTGTACCCAAGCGGTCCCGCTCCATTCGAAAATGTTTACATATCCAGGTGAGGCACTACTACCGCCAGTTACAGGTGTGCCAATTGCAACGATGTTTCCATTCGCACTTAAATTCACGCTTGTCCCGAAATTGTCATAGGCATTTTCTCCATTAATGCTTAAACCTTTTTGTTGCCAACTGGTTCCGTTCCAAACAAAGACGCGCGCATGTCCTGCATTAATGGCTGCCTGATCATTTCCAAAAGCTCCTACCACTAAGGTGTTCCCATCTGCACTCAGGTCTACTGAAATTCCTGCATGATCGCCTGCTGCTTCGCCATCAATATCTGTTCCTCTTTGTACCCATGCTATTCCGTTCCATGCGTAAACACGAACATGCCCCATGTCACTGTTGGCACCTGCAGTTCCTGAATTTCGTTCGGCTCCAATCGCAATAACGGTTGCGTCGGCATTCAAACTAATTGAATTGGCTGACTGGTCTCCGCCAGCTTCACCATCGATATCGCTTCCTAGCTGATTCCAAACTTGGGCCCTTACATGGTGTCCAGTTAAAAGTACCGAGACAAACAAAAGCAGATTTAAAACGGTCGTATATGTGTTTTTCATAAAGTTTAATGGGTTTAAATAGTGTAAATTTTGATATCACGCTAGAGTGCTCAGAGATGCATCCTAACTGTGATTAATTGGGTTATCTCATTGCAAAAATAGCTGGTTAAGCCACGAAATAAGCGCGAAAAGGAAGGGGAGAATTGGGTAATGTACGGTTGGTAAACTATACAGCGGAATAGGACGAGGGTAGTGATCGGATAGATCAGCTGTGGAAAGCCAGAATTGGAACTTTCACCCATCAATTGAGCAGCCAGACGGATTTACTCAGAAATGAACCTTTCTTGGAAATAGGCCCAGAATCGGAAATTCTAGACGTTTGGCGCAAAATATTCTTCTAAGAATATCGAATGAGATAAGCGTAGTAGGCGAAAAATTCGCGAAAGCATGAGTAGAAGTCCCGCATTTCCCAATAGTCAGCATGTACACTTCCCACCTCGTTTATTCCAATCTGGCGAAAGACCAATTTTGCCCGTAAAGCGTGGTGATATTGTGTCACAACGACAACCGAGCTCACATGTGGAAAGGTGCGCTTGAAATTTTTAGCCGTAGCACGTGTGTTATTACCCGAATTATCGATAATGATGGTAGTATCAGGAATGTTATTCAGGATTAAATATTCTGCCATTTTCGTCCCTTCGTAATGTCCTTCTTTCCCCAAACCACCACTCACGAAAAGTCGATCTACTTTTTGCTGATTGAACAATTCGATTCCTTTATCCAAACGGGCTTTCAAGCGAGGAGATAAACTTCCATCACGATTCACTGTATTTCCAAAAATGACACCTACATCAAAGTTTGCGTTGTCGTCGGTTAATCCATCAGAAAAAATGACTATTTCATGGGTGATAAAGAAAGTGAGGATAAAAACTCCAATTAACTTACTAAGTTGCTTCATAGCGGATGGAGATCTGTTTTTTGGATATCATCGCATCAGATACATCTTACCAAACCCTTTTTTGAAATGGGTATCAGCTCCAGATTCGCGGTGTTCAATGGATTCGCCATTCAGTTCTGTTTTGACGCGATACAAGTATACACCATTTGCCAAAGGATCTCCAAATTCATCCGTTCCGTCCCATGCGTATTCTGTGATGTTACGTCCAATGTGAATTTCCCCCAATTCATCTTCTGTAATTTCTCGTACTACACGACCTGTAACGGTCATGATTTGGATAAGAATTTCATCGGGAACTTCAGAACCTGTTAACGTAAACACAAATCGCGTGCTCGTACTAAATGGGTTCGGGTAATTCATCATGTGCGTGATGGTCGATTCGTGAATCACCTCAAACGATACCTTATAATCGAAATCTCCAGACAAGTTTCCACTTTTATCCGTTCCTTGAACGAAGAGCGTGTACGTTCCATCTTGAGTAAGTTCGCTTGGCCAAATGATTTTGAAACGCTTGTGTTGTGCTTCAGCTGGAATCCATTGCATCACAACATTTCCACTTCCATCAACAAAGGGAATGCGTCGCTGAATACCACTTGGATCGGTAAGGTAGATTCCAAAATTGGTCGTATCGGAAACATCATCCATGATGAGGAATTCGTTATCATCCTTCAAGGTAATTAGTACCTCACTGCTTGGATCAACGATGTCTCCATTCAAAATATGTCTTCCGTTAAATGTAACATCCAAAATGGGATGAATGTCATCAGGATTCACATAAAATGGCAATTGTAAGAGGTTGTTGAAGTGGGCTTGTTCTGGCTGATCCGTGATGTACAAGCTTCCGTTAACGTAAGGATTCACTTCCATGACCAACAAATTCAAACCGCTCAAATTGGCAGTAGAAACCGTAATTGTATCACGCATTGTTTGTCCAACGAGCAGTGGACCTTGTCGATCATATGGAATCGGATGTCTCACTTGGTTGGCATCTTCTACCCAATATTCAATGAGCAAAGAATCCATATCTACATTGAAAATATTCTTCACATCAACGGCGAAATCAAAGGTTTGTCCGGCCTCCAAAGTATCACTTGAATGCGAGTAGGTATACAAACTACTTCCATCAATGGCTGCTTCAGGAAGCGGTTGATAAAGCACGTGCCAACGATCTATTTGGGCAGGAGTGAGGTTGAACGTATCGATGTAATTGGCTTCGAGTCTGAGGTATGGATACTGCGCAGCATCTACCAAAGCGTTCAGGTTGAGGATCGAGTCGTTGGATGTAAATAAGGTGTCAATGGTGAATTGCAACGATCCCGATATGTTGTAGGCTTTAATCCTCAGATTGGTCGAGTCATAGGTCGTAATTTCTGAAGGATCTTGCTTCCAATACACATTTCCCCAGTTGGCAGCAGGCCCAATCATGGTAGAATTTTCAAACCCGATATAGTCTTTTCCTGCAAGGTTGATACTCACGGAAACGTCTCCACCTGGAACCTGAACGAATCGTTCAATAACAGAATTTGGATCTCCTTTTTTGCAGAAGAAGATGAATGGAAGGTTTGGACGTCCTGCATGAATACTATCCGATCCAAGTGTTTCGAATAATCCATACATGTCCGTAGAATCGAGTGCCGTCCACTGGTCGTATAAGGTTTCAAACGGAGTGTAAATCAAAATATAATGACTGTCGGGAACATGATTCAAGATCATGCTTTGCATGGAATCCAATCGAACGGGATCGTTTTGATTGAACGTAAAAATATTCATCGGACGTGAATTCGAAAGGTTGTAGAACCACGAATTCTGATCGTCGTTGTTGTTTCCGAAGTTATGATCTAGGTCTGTTCCCCAATCGGTAAATCGGGTGTACCAAGGTTCTAACGTGATAGGATCAATGACAGCTACGTGGAACTTTCTATTGAAGTTTCCAACTCCGTAATTATCGTTGTAATAATCTCCATCCAAAGACCACTGTACTTCCTGATAGTTTTGGAAGGTGATGTTCGATAGCGCTTTGCAGAGCAAAAGTTTTGTACTGCCATCAAATTCGCGTTCACGGTCGGGTCGATCATACAACACGCCACTAAATCCATTCTTCTTGAACTGAAAGAAATGATCTTGTCCCCAACCTTCTTTTCCTTCGATGTATTGGAATGAAAATTCACGCCAATCTGGAACGGGATCGTTCACAGCTACTCGCCAGAAATAAACGGTACTGTCCGTACACACAAGCGGATCAGATAACCCTGAAGAAGAACTCAACCACTCCGATGGATGTACCTCTTTTACCCCTCCAAATCCTGATACAAGAGCGAAGCGATGTTCAGGACTATCGAATAAGTCTGTGGTGTCAATCTCGAAACGATAAGTGTTAAAATCTGCAATGGGATTTACGGTGGAAGCGCGTACCGTAACACTGTCGTTTGGAACAACGGCAAAATCGTATGGAAGCACGGGAAGAATTCCGTCGATATCAATAAATAAGGTCTTCGTGATTTGATTGTTGTTCAGTTCATCGTACACTTCGCCAATAAATGAGGGGATATCTGCAGTAATGGTGAATGTGTTCAATCCAAGTGCAATATTCGATTGTAAGGGCATTTTGAACTTAAATGTGTCCATGTAATGCAATTCGCTTATCTCAAAGGTATAAATGGAATCAATGCTTGATTGAGGGAAATTACGTCGAACTTCCAAGTTAAAGGGTTGCGTAACCGAACGCCCAAGATTCTTGAGAGCAATCAGCATTTCGATGCTGTCAGTCAATAAATTGATATCATTTGGCTCAAAGGAAACGCGTTCAGGCAACAATTCGATTTCGGGTTTTGTATGCCAGTTTAATCGAAGCATTGGATCACCATTCAAGGTCATTTGTTCTGATGTTGCTTCCATCAAAGGTGTTCCGATGGTACTTTCCATTGCGCGAATGGTACTTTGCATTTGGCTTCCTAGTGTACCGCCGTAATTGTAGCGAGAAAATTGTCGGTACAATTCTGTTGAATACACAGAAAGGTTATAGGCTTCACCAAGATGAACAGAGGCAATATAGGCAATGGCTCCGTAGCCCGCTTGTTGGACAAACTCTTCAGATTTTGAGTTCCCTAGTTGAAAGATGTTTCCATTGTAGCAGGAGTTCACAAGCATCACGGGATATTTCCCTGCGTTGTTCCAGTTGATGGGTTCATCGAGGTTCACCTCAAATCCACTTGAAGTAGCAGAGGCGTGACCGAGATAACTCATCAAGCTTACACCATTCGCGATCCGATCGGTTACCGTCTGAAGAACCGTAGGATCTAAGGGATTACTATCTGTTTTATACACTTTCGTAACATCGGCTCCTACCAGAGAATCTGTAATGATTTGCTCGAGCCCATTCATGGTACTCTGGAAGTTATTTTGCTCTTGTACGTTCGTTCCTCCTGCAAAATGCAATACGTGTTTTTGCCAATCTTTGTTCGGTGTATCGTAAATGTCTGTTGAATCTTGTTCCTGCTCGTATTCAATTACTTTTTCGAGGTAATTTTGCAACTCTGTTTCTGTTCTTGCCGAAATCCTTCCGGTAGGCATCAGCGGTGTCCAATTATAGGTCCCATCTAATCCTGCGGTAATGGCATTATCACTCGATGGATGACCAAAAGAAGGAACAAGTGATTGATGGAAACGAGAAGGATCAAAACGAGTTCCAGGTCCATCAGAAGTAAACGAGTTTAGGTTTGCTTCGCGGATTCCTTTTCCCATTAGGAACAAACCACTTGGTTTCTGTACCGAAATAGCATCCATGTAGTGTGCAAACCGTCGAATTCCGTTGATGTGTTTCTCAATTCCTCCTCCGAACTGATGATACAATTCCTCGGCATTCGCTGCTACCACATTATAGCTACCACCCGCAAGTGATTGACGGTAACTTTTGTAGTTCACAACGGCATTCTCAAGTTTTTTATGATACACCATCAACAAGGCGCTGTCTGTCGCTCCTGGCAAGTTGGCATAATCGGTAAACGTTCCATTTCCATTTACTGCCTCAAGCGTAACGGTTGGAATTTGCGATTGATTGGAGTACACAACATTTTGCTCAACTCCAGAACTCGAATTTGGAATCAACATGGAATGCGTTGATGTACCGTTGGGTAAAAATGGGATGAAGCGAGGCGTTTCACCATGTACAAAAACAACAGGGTCTGAGTACGCCGCAGCAATAATATCTAATCGGGTTTTCGACTCTGTTGCACTGTTCCTAACACTAAACTGAAGTTTAGGGGAACCACCAAAGTGAGGTTGGCGCGCATATTTCAGTTGATAAAAGGTAAATGATTGATAATCGGTATCAACGTTTAAGTCATCAATAATGTCAAAATAAAAATTGGTTCCATATGCACCTAATTCACTCGCGGGAATAGGCGTTTCCACTTTGATTTGCTCGTAACCGGCAAACACGGTGTCAACGATCGTAGTGGCAGAATTCCCCAGTCGTAAACGCAAATGGTGATTGTATGTACTTCCCAAAGGAGGAGGAGCGTTTGATGCAGAAACACAGAGCGCTAAGAATTCGCCATTTGGAGCGTCCGACCCTGCGTATCGAAATGGGTTGGATAGGGAGGGAGTAATCGTTGTACCTCCTGGAACACCGTTGTATTTTCCTGCTCCCCAACCTTCTCCAGGAACGAAGAAAGAACTACTCAAGTCGGAAATCTTTTGACCTTCATAGTATTCGTTCGTGAAATTTGACCTCACAAGACTCATGAAGTGCGTGGCTGGCGTATAGGATGCAAAGTCGACGTCTGTTTCAACAGTATATCGGAGATTGTTCGTTGAATTGTTCCATGTTAAGAAATAATGAATGGTGTCATTGTAAAGGCTCATACCTGGAGATCCAACAGTATTCGGGTCGAGGTAGAGCGTAGAGTCTAGCCAACCATCGTTGCGCTGACCATAAAACAAGATGTAATCTCCTCCATCAATACTAGAGTCACCTCCATCAACAACGTGAAGCGGAATTTCTTTTTCTCTTCCGAAGAGTTGGAAGTTTTCGGAGAGAATGGAAGCAACGGGCACACCTGCATTGGCTAATGCGGCAGAATCAATCCGATAGATACCGTCCTCAACAATTTTGATGGAGTAATATGACTGCGAATAATCGATCCATTCATTTCCGAAGGTTTGAGCACGGGCAATGAAGCCTGTAGTGGCACAAACGAGTAGGAGTAGTATGATTGATCGAAGAAAATTCATGTAGTTTATTCGGTTCCGCTATTTTGGGGTTGATTTAATTTCAGTCGTAGGGAAACAATATGTGAGTACAGAGCAGCAGAGGCGTCTCCAATATCTGTAAACGCGTAATCTAGGTAGACATTCTTGAAGTTCAAACCTATTCCAATGTTTGGTTGCACATTCAATTTTTGAACATCATCAAAATCTTTAACATATTGGACATTCGACAACCCTGCACGAACGCTCACATAATTTTTAAATCCTACGCTCACACCTAAATGTGGGTCAATTGAAACAAGTCCTGTTTTGATTAAGGTATTTCTTCTACCATCTGTTGTCACGTCAACATCCAATTCAGATGATGTCCATAATCCCTTTTTACCGAGGTCAAATTTCTTGTAACCTGCCAAGATGAGGCGAGGAAGTGTTAATTCAAGTCCATTCTCAGGAATTTCGTTTCCTGTATTTAAGAATACTTCACGTGTTTCTTGATCAAGGGAGAAAACCCACGCATTGAAAGTGGATGTTACATCTCGTGCCATCAACCCGAATTTCCAGCCGCTCTTTGTATGGTATTGTGCTCCAGCATCCAATCCGAATCCCCATGATTTGGCAAAGTCTCCAACTTTTCGGTGAATCACTTTAAATGTACCTCCAACGCTCAAACCTTCAACGTCTAGTTTTCGGGCATATGAGAAAAGAAAACCGTAATCTGCTGCTGTAAATCGCGTAATTCTGTCGTAGTCAATTACACCGTTGTTATCAATAAGTTGCGTTGTATTCGGGATATCATCTACGCCAAAACGAATCGCTGTAAAACCAATCGCGCTTTTATCGTCAATTGAATGCGCCAAACCTACGTAATCGTATTTTGCAATGCCCGCGAAGTACTCGGAGTGCATCAATCCAACTTCCATCCATTTGTTAACGTTTGTCAAACCAGCTGGATTCCAATAACCGGAACTCACGCCATCTGTTTGGGCAACGAAAGCGTTTCCTACACCAAGAGCATCAGCGCCTACACCGATCGCCAAAAATTCATTGGAATATTTCGGTGCAATTGTTTCAGTCAGAGATGGATCGCTTTGAGCAGAAGCTTGAAAGCCTGATAAAATCGAGGAAGCACACAGTAAAAAGGACCAAAAATTTTTCATAAATAGCTTTTGTTTACACCCTAAACTGTGATTTCGTTAAAAAATTGTGTTCTTTGCATGTATAATTATAGACGCAAAAGTACTCGTTTTGGTTGACACCATTTCGTGAATATTAATTTTTTGGAGGTACGAATGTTTAATATACCCAATCTATTTACCGCTTTTAATATGCTCTCGGGTTGTGCGGCCATAATTTTGACCTTCGCGGGTCGAATTGATTTGGCACCCTTTGCCATATTTGCCGGAGCCTTTTTCGATTTTCTAGACGGATTTCTTGCTCGAAAACTGAAGGTGTCTGGTGAGATGGGGAAACAGTTGGATTCACTAGCCGATATGGTGACCTTCGGTGTTGCGCCAGGGTTGATAATGCTGGTCATGTTGATTCAAGTAAATATTCACTTTTCATCGGGGAGACCTATTGAAGCGTGGTTAGAGTCTTTATTGAATATGGAATGGAAAGCATTTTATCCACTCATCGCTTTACTGATTCCTTTCTTCTCTATTTTTCGATTGGCAAAGTTCAATCTGGATACCCGACAAACAGAATCGTTTATTGGTTTACCAACACCAGCCAACACCTTGTTTTTTATGTCCTTTCCGCTCGTGGCTGTTTACGGATCGAACAACTCTGATGTTATGAGTAGCATCAACGATTTCATGTTTCATCCAATAACGATGGGAGTTTTCATTTTGACGATGAGTTTACTCCTCGTTTCAGAAATTCCATTGTTCTCACTAAAGTTTAAAACCTTTGGAATAAAAGGAAACGAAACACGCTACATCTTTTTGTTAATAAGTTTGACATTTATTATCATTTTCAAGGTGTGGGCTTTGGCATTAATCGTATTTTTGTACCTCGTATTATCGATAATTGAAAACTTCGTTTTAAAGACAAAAAAAGATGAAATTTAGAGCTGAAATTGACGTGATGCCATTAGATGCATTGTTAGATCCACAAGGGAAAGCCGTGACTGGTAGCATGAAAACCGTAGGTTTGGAAATGATTGACGGTGTTCGTATCGGAAAACACATTCGTTTGTTCGTTGAGGCTGATTCAAAAGAAGCAGCATCCGAAAAAGTAGATGAAGCATGCACGAAATTGCTTTCTAACCAAATTATGGAGAGCTACACTTACACCATTGAAGAAGCCTAAGTCTCAATTAGATTTCGTATATTTTCAGTAAGTTGTCAAGAGGTTTTTCTCTTGAATACAAACCCGATTAACGAAGCAAATGACAGAAATGACAGATTCAACAATTACTCCTGAACCAAAGAAAAAAGGAACTGGCGGATACATCGCTGTAATTATCATTCTTATCCTCGCTCTTGGAGGAATGTTCTTTTGGCTTTCTTCGGAAAGAGCAAAAGTAGCCGATTGCGCCAAGCAAAATGATATGTTGAATGCTGATATGGAAGGCATGAATGATATGCTGGAAGGCTATGTAGGAAACATGTCAAACGATCTGAAAACTGATTTTCAGAACATGTTGAAAACATATGATGCTCTGCTAACAAAAGATAAGTCTAAAGCGGATAGTATCAATGCACAGAAAGAAAAAATTCAAGACTTGCTAGACGAGCTCGAATCTGGTAAGAAAATGAGTGCTTACCAAATCAGTAAACTTCGAAAAGAGAACGAAACCCTTCGTAAAATCATGAAGGATTACGTATACGAAATCGATTCGTTGAATACGCTGAACCTTCAATTGACAAGTAAATTAGACTCTACTTCAACGCAGTTGAATGTGACGAAGGAGGAAAGAGATCAATTAGAAGAGGATAACAAGAAGAAAGCGGAAACGATTGGAAAAGCGCAAAAGTTAATCGCAGGAAGCTTTAGTTCTGGTGCGCTAAGAGGCAGGTTGAATGGAACAACAACGGAAACGACAAAGGCAAGAAATGCCGTTCAGTTAAAGTCAAGTTTCACAATCATGGAGAACTTAGTGGCAACTAAGGGGAATAAAGAAGTGTACATGCAAATTACAGATCCAAACGGAAAAGTGTTCCAGAAACGATCAAGTAACTTTACATCAACAAGCAGTGGAGATGTGCCGTACACGGACATGAAAACAATTAATTACACAGGATCGCGAATTGATGTAGCGATTTACTACGACCTAAATGGTCAAGACATTGATAAAGGAAATTACAAGGTGAAAATCTATTGCCAGGGACAACTTATTGGTTCCGATAGTTTCTCCCTCAAATAATAGTTAGGTTAGATGATCAATATTTTTATTGCCAATTTGGATTGGGGGGTGACTTCCGAAGATTTGGAACAAACGTTCTCAACGTTTGGAAAGGTAACGTACGCACACGTAGTGTACGACAGAAAAACGAAGCGCTCAATGGGCTACGGATACGTGGAAATGGAAAACAGCGAAGAAGGAATCAATGCCATTCAAGCGCTTAACGGATTGCCCGTGAACGGTCGACCAATCGATGTGAAAGTAGCATCGCCAAAAGGAAACCGTCCGAAAAAGAAAGCAGAACCAAAGAAATAATTCTGTTCGAAGCATCGAACAAGGAAATTTAAATCACTATATATTATGTCTGAAGCAATCAATCAGGGACACGTTGAGTCAACTATTGATGATAAAGGAATCGCTACGATCGAATTTGGTCATCCGTTGAGTAATTCATTACCAGGGAAGATCCTACAGAAACTGGCGAACACAATCGAAAGCTTAGGAACAGATGATCGCGTGAAAGTGATCGTATTGAAATCAGCAGGTGAACGCGCATTTTGTGCAGGAGCTAGTTTTGATGAGCTCATTTCGATCAAAGATCTCGAAACAGGAAAGGTATTCTTCTCTGGCTTTGCAAATGTGATTAACGCATGCCGCAAATGCCCAAAATTCATCATTGGACGCGTTCAAGGAAAAGCTGTCGGTGGTGGAGTAGGAGTGGCTTCTGCTGTAGATTATTGCTTCGCAACAAAATTCGCAGATGTAAAGTTGTCTGAATTGGCTATCGGTATCGGACCGTTTGTTGTTGGACCTGCGGTTGAACGTAAATTGGGAACTTCTGGAATGACGCAATTGGCAATCAATGCAACTGAATGGAGATCGGCTCAATGGGCAAAAGAACATGGCTTGTACGCTGAAATCTTCGATGATGCAATGGAAATGGATGAGCGCATTGATGAGTTGGCAAATAAATTGGCAGGCTCAAATCCTGAAGCGATGCGATTGTTGAAACAAACGTTCTGGAAAGGAACAGAAGATTGGGATCAACTTCTCGCTGAACGTGCAGCAATGAGTGGAGAGTTAGTTCTTTCTGACTTCACCATCAATGCAATCAATAAGTTCAAGAAGAAATAGAGAATAAATGACTTCAAAGTAAAAACCATCACTGAGAAGTGATGGTTTTTTTGGTTTAGAATATAAAAGGCTAGGCTTTGCTCTTTCAAGTCCTTATTCAGAAGCAGTGGTAATGCTTACAATTTTGGGCATTGCTTTTTGTGCTTCGGATGTCTCAAAGGTTAAGGTAAGTTTCGATCCAGGAGCCAATTCTGCTGTTTCAGGTGTCGGGTAGATTTGATCGGTTGTAAAAATATAGTACGTAGGAACCGAAGCGCGATGTACTTTACCGCCACTTTTATAGTTCTTCTCAATCTCTATACTCGTGATCGTTTTGTCGGAAGTATTTCTGATTTGCAAAATCAAACGGCGCTTCTTGGTGTCGTATCCGGGTAATAAAGTGTCTTTCTCGAAAGTGTCAATGCTCAACGATTCAAGTAAAGCTTGAGTCTTCTCTCGCGAGATCATCTCTTTTTTGAAATGTTCTACTTCACCAGTGCGCATCTTTAATAGTTCTTCAGGAGGGAAGGTTGCCCGAAGAGAGTCTTTGATGGATGCGTATAAACCTTCAATTGTTTTCTCGTTCTTTTTATAATGCTCTACAAATTTTTCGCGCAATGCTAATTCCTCCTCCAGAGATAATGGTTCAGCACCTTCCTCAAATGTTTGATTGATCTCTTCATTGATCGCTAACATTTTGTTGTAGACCTCACTTTTTTCACAGTCAACCGAGACACCAAGAACTTCACACGAATTCGCTTCAGTAGTGTTAGAGGTGCATGAGGTAAACATGCCAAAAGCAAGAGCACTTCCTAATATTATATGTCGATAGCCCATAAAGATTGATTTTTTGGATAAAGCAACTCCTTTTTAGCATCATCTGCAACGATTGCATTCACTTTTTGAGAAAAATACGCAGTTCATCGTACGTCATCTGAATGGATAGGCTTCGGGAATAAAATTCCTTACTTTTGGCGGTTGAATGTGAAGAGTTAAAATCCTTAAATCGTGATTTAAATAACTGAAAGAGATTTTGAAGAGAGAAGCTGTAAGATGCCGATTATTTATTCCCAAAGCGGGAGATAATGTACTATACAGCAATCTTTTTAAAAAAGGGTTTGTTAATAAACCTAGAAATCATATCTTTGCAGCCCCATTTTGGGGAAATTGTCTTATATTAATTAATTAGAAACTGTGGATACATTAAGTTACAAAACCGTTTCCGCTAACAAAGAAACCGCTGATAAAAAGTGGTACGTAGTGGATGCTGAGGGCCAAACAGTAGGTCGCTTAGCGAGCAAGGTGGCGAAGGTTATTCGTGGAAAACACAAACCAAACTTCACACCTCATGCAGATTGCGGCGACAATGTGATCATTGTCAATGCAGAGAAAGTATCGTTCTCAGGCACTAAATTGGTAGACAAGACATACATTCGTTACACAGGTTACCCTGGTGGACAACGTATGACTTCTGCTGAAGAAATGCTGAGAAAGCACCCTGAACGTCTTATCGAAAAGGCTGTTAAAGGAATGCTTCCTAAAAACAAATTGGGACGTAAATTATTTACCAATCTTAAAGTGTACAAAGGAGCAGAGCACAATCAAGAAGCTCAAAAGCCTGAAGTACTAAACTTGGATACATTCAAATAATCGCATGGAAGTAATTAACACATTAGGAAGAAGAAAAACAGCAGTTGCACGCGTTTACATGACAGAAGGTAAAGGAAGCGTGACTGTGAACAAAAGAGACTACAAGGAGTTCTTTCCTGTAGCTGTTCTTCAATCAAAAATCGTTCAACCTTTCGAGTTGACAGATACTGTTGGTAAATACGATATCAAAGTAAATGTTGCTGGTGGTGGTGTGAACGGACAAGTAGAAGCGATCCGTTTAGGAATTGCTCGTGCTCTTGTTAAATTGAATGAAGAGAATAAACCTTTGTTGAAAGAAGAAGGATTGATGACACGTGATCCAAGAATGGTCGAGCGTAAGAAGCCAGGTCAGCCGAAAGCACGTAAGAAATTCCAATTCTCGAAACGTTAAGCAGTTTTTACTCGGTTTGGAGAGGATTCTCTATCGAGTGTAAAACGGTTGTTTAGTATCCAAATTCCTGAGTATCGCTTCGGCCCCTCTTGAATTGACTACTAAGGAACGTAAACAATTAAAAAAGAAAAAAATGTCAAAAGTTAGCTTTGAACAACTATTAGAAGCAGGTGCTCATTTTGGACACTTGAAAAGAAAATGGAACCCGGCAATGGCGCCGTATATCTTTGAAGAGAAAAAAGGTATCCACATTATCGACCTCAATAAGACAATTGCACATCTTGATCAAGCGTGTGCGGCGTTAGGGCAAATTGCTCGTTCTGGGAAAAAGATTCTTTTCGTTGCTACTAAAAAACAAGCAAAAGAATTACTCGCTGAAAAAGTGAAAGAAGTAAACATGCCTTACGTTACAGAACGTTGGACAGGTGGTATGTTGACAAACTTCCAAACTACGCGTAAGTCTATCCGTAAAATGACGTCTATCGACAAAATGAAAACGGATGGAACATGGGAAACATTGAACAAAAGAGAGCGTCTTTTCAAAACTCGTCAACGTGAGAAATTGGAGAAAACGTTTGGTTCAATCGCAGATATGACGCGTCAGCCAGCAGCAATCTTCATCGTGGATATCTTGAAAGAGCACATCGCATTGAAAGAAGCACGCCGCTTGAGCATCCCTGTTTTCGCAATGGTAGATACGAACGTAAACCCTAAGTTGGTTGACTTCCCAATTCCTGCGAACGACGATGCTACAAAATCAATCGCTGTAATCCTTGATGCTGTTTGTGATTCAATCAAAAAAGGATTGGAAGAAAGAAAAGCAAACAAAGACAGCGAAGTAAAAGCTGAAAAGAAAGCGAAGAAAGCTGAAAAAGAAGCAACAACTGAGGAAGCAGCAGCGCCTGCACCAGAAGCTCCAGTTGCTGAAGCAGCTCCAGAAGTAAAAGAAGAATCAACTGATTCTACCGAAGAAAAATAAATTAAACTAAATCGTCCTGACGTTCGTGTGAATCGTCAGGACACAAATACAAAATTCCATGGCAATTACAGCTGCAGAAGTGAATAAATTGCGTAAGCAAACAGGAGCAGGGATGATGGACTGCAAGAAAGCACTAACTGAAACAAATGGTGATTTCGAAGCAGCAATCGATGTACTCCGCAAAAAAGGTCAGAAAGTTGCTGCTAAACGCGGTGATAACGAGGCTAGCGAAGGATTGATTTTCGCTCAAACTACTGAAGATGGAAAAACAGGTGTTATGGTTCGTTTGAACTGTGAAACTGATTTCGTTGCGAAAAACGATGATTTCCGTGATTTCGTTCAGTCACTTGTGGATATCGCAATGAAGGAAATGCCTGCATCAATCGATGAGTTGAAAAATGCTGCTTACAACGATAAATTGTCAGTAAACGAAAAAATTACTGAGCACGTTGGTGTTGTAGGTGAGAAATTGGACCTTTCTGGTTTTGAAGTAGTAAACGCGGAAAGCGTTGTTGCTTACAACCACCCAGGAAACCAAATCGCTGCATTGGTTGGATTGAATAGCGCTTCTGCTGAAGCTCAAGACGCTGGTCGTCAAGTAGCGATGCAAGTAGCAGCAATGAATCCAGTAGCATTGAACAAAGAAGGTTTCGATCAAGAAACAATCGATCGTGAATTGGAAGTTGGAAAAGATTTGGCAATCCAAGAGGGAAAACCAGCTGAAATGGCTGAGAAAATCGCTCAAGGTCGATTGAACAAATTCTTCAAAGAAAATTCTCTTTTGAGTCAAGCATTCGTTCGTGATAACAAAAAATCTGTTGAGCAGTTCCTTAAGGATACTGAGTCTGGATTGACTGTTGTTGACTTCAAGCGTTTTGCAATGTCTTAATCCAAAAGGATAAATTATTGAAATCCCGACGTTCTTTTTGAGCGTCGGGATTTTTTTGTGCTTAACATTCAGTTAATATTGGGCAAACTTCGTATCTTTATATAACTATGCGTACATACTATCTATTACTTATTATACTTGGTTTAGCAAGTTGCGCCCCCTCTAGATTTGTAGAACCTCTTGATAAAGGAGAGTGGTCGGTGGGAGGAAACTTCGGAGGACCAGTAATCGATTTTGCAGGAGCTCCCATTCCTGTTCCAATCACTGCTATCGAGGTCGGATATGGACTTGATTCCACTAAAACAATCCATGGTGGCTTACACACAACTTCAATGCTCTTCGGAAACTTTCAAATTGATGCCGGAATGACGTATCAGTTTCTACAGCAGAAAAAGTACATTCCAAACGTGAGTGGAGCCCTCGGATTTAATACCATTTATGACTTCGACGATAAAAGTGGAAAGTTCTGGCCAACACTCGACGTGAATGCCTTCTGGAACTACGGAGAGCGTCGAAACTATTTTTACGCAGGAGTTAATAATTACTTTGATTTTACACGCACCTTAGAGAATGGAGAAGATCAAACCAATAATGTGGTCTTTTCACCGCAACTGGGTCATGTCGTGAAAGGAAAGAACCGTTCGTGGGAACTGACAACGGAAATTAAATTTCTTGCTCCGTACAGAAGAAATGAATATGCCTTCGTACCCTACAAGAGTTTTACGGGGAATTATGGAGCTGCTGGATTTTACATCGGTTTCAGAAAGATTTTAGGAAATAAAGCCAAAACGAAATAGCTATGAAAAAGATATTCTTCACATTCGGGATGATTGCCGTTGTTACAGCGCTTTTGGTTTCGTGTAAAAAGATGACACTCGATGGACTCGCTTTTCCTGCGGAGAAAACAGATCAATACTTGTTTGAGGCATTCAGCGATGGAGAAATTGATATTCCTTCGCAATACGATCTTTCCGCAGCAGACAGAACACTAGTGGAATTCAATTCAACGGATCAAGAATCAGGAGAGCAATATAAGTTGTACGGAGTGTATATTGGAGATATGTCCACAATTGCAACGGATACGGTTATTTTGTACCTACACGGTCAGTCAAAACACATGGACTACTATTGGTCCCGAGCAAGTCTGTTGGCACACACAGGAGGACATTTAAATTACGGTGTATTTATGATCGACTATCGCGGATACGGAATGTCGGAAGGTACATCTACTGAACGAGGGTTGTACGAAGATGCCGATGCTGCAATCGATTGGCTCATCGCTCAAGGAGCAACACCTGAAAAAACGATCTACTACGGTTTCAGCCTTGGTGCAATCCCTGCGATCGATCGCTCAGCATACAGAACGGATTTTAAACCGAGTAAATTGATCATCGAATCGCCACTTGCTTCCGTTCAAAATTTGGTAGATAATTCGACCTTGATGAATGTCAATTCTGATTTCGTTACGGATCTTTCTTTTGAGAATTCGGAAAAGATTAAAGAGGTGAATTGTCCGCTCTTGTGGATGCACGGAAAAGAAGATACATACATCAGTATTCAGAACGGTGAACTTATCTATGCGAATTATGGTGGCTCACAAAAGACAGCATACAGAGTGGATAATTGCGATCACTCAGAGGTTCCAGAAAAAATGGGGTACGAAACCTATGTTTCGAATTTATTGAATTACATTCGCGAATAGGAATGTAATGTCGAGTTTCGACTTCGCTTAACCCTCTTGAAATGTTTTTAATAGCGCCGAGTACTAAGCGAAGCTGAAGCCTGAGTCCCAACTCAATGAACGAACGAAATTGTCGCAACCAAAAGTCCTCTACATATCGTACGATGGAATGACAGATCCACTGGGTCAGTCACAGGTGCTGCCCTATGTATTTGGTCTCAGAAAACGAGGATATGAGTTTCATGTCATCAGCTTCGAGAAGATGGATCGCTACAAGAAACACCATCGAACAATCGCAGAATTGTTCAAAGAAAATGATGTGCATTGGCATCCGCAGGATTATCAATTATCAGGTGGAATTAAAACAACGCTCAAGCAGGTGCTTAGAATGCACAAAGTGGCGAAGTACTTGCACGGATTACATCATTTCGATATCGTTCACTGTAGAAGCTACATGCCTGCTCTAACAGGATTAAAGCTAAAACGGAAGTACGGCGTAAAGTTCATTTTTGATATGCGCGGATTTTGGGCCGATGAGCGTATCGATGGGAAAATTTGGAGCCTGGATAATCCCGTTTACAAAAGAATCTACAATTATTTCAAACGAAAAGAGACGCAATTCATCCTCAATAGTGATTATGCGATTATTGGGACGCAAAATGGCTACGATGAAATGCATTCGTGGAAATCGATTCAAGGAAAAGAGACGAATGTAAAAGTGATTCCTTGCTGTGCCAACCTAGATTTATTTGATCCATCGAAGATAGAACCGTCTGAACAAGATGCATTGCGCGAGAAACTCGGAATTGAAAAACACCATTTCGTGTTAGGTTACGTCGGGTCAATCGGAACATGGTACATGCTTTCCGAAATGCTCGATTATTTCAAGTGTTTGAAAGAAGAAAATTCCAACGCAGTCTTCTTATTTGTTTCGGGTGAAAAACCGGAATACATCAAGGACGAAGCGGAGAAAAAAGGAATTGATCCCAATACGATTATCGTTGCTTCAACATTGCACTCAGGAGTGCCGCTTCACTTGTCGTTGTTCGATACGGCAATCTTTTTCATCCGTCCGAGTTATTCCAAAAAGGCAGCATCTCCTGTGAAACAAGGGGAGATAATGGCCATGGGAATTCCGCTCGTATGTAATGCAGGCGTGGGAGATACGGATAGCATCGTTCTTCGCTACAAAGCAGGAACAGTGATTGACGAGTTGAACGAAGAGACCTATCGCCAAAACTTTATTCAGAAGGAAATGTTTGATGCACAGGAAATCAAAGATGGAGCAAAAGCGTACTTTTCCCTTGAAGAAGGATTGAATCAATACGAATGGATTTACAAAAAAGTACTTGAGTAAACGGTTTGTGATCATAGCGCCCTATCCGCAAGGTGAAGCACCTTCTCAACGATTTCGATTCGAGCAATACCTTTCGTTTTTTGAAGAACAAGGATATACAATTGAGTTTTACGCGTTTCTTTCTGATAAAACGTGGAAAGCTTTGTACAAGGAAGGTTCATTCTTTGCGAAAGCATTCGGTATTTTAGGAAGTTTCTGGCGTCGCTTTTTGTTGATGTTTAAGCTGCGTTCAGCAGATGTCATATTTATCCATCGCGAAGCATCCATGATTGGATTGCCCATTTTTGAATGGATCATCGCAAAAGTGCTTCGCAAGAAGTATGTGTACGATTTCGATGACGCTATTTGGTTACCCAATTACAGCGATGCCAATGCACGATTTCAGCGATTGAAAGCTTATGGTAAAGTCAAAAAAGTGATGAAATGGGCACATTGCGTCAGTGCTGGGAATGAATATTTGGCAGGATACGCAAAGCAGTACAATGAGAACGTGACTGTAATTCCAACGACCGTTGATCTGGAAAATGTACACACGCTTTCTACGAATCAGCAAGTGGAAAAGCCTGTGATCGGTTGGACAGGTACGCATACCACAATGAATTACCTCAACGAACTCGTTCCAATCCTGCAAGAATTAGAAAAGACACACGACTTTATCTTTCGAATCATCTCGAATCAAGCTCCCGATTTCAACTTGAAAAGTGTGGAGTTTGTCAAGTGGAACAAAGAGACGGAAATCGAAGACCTGGCGAGGATCAACATTGGCGTAATGCCGCTTACTGATACCATTTGGGCAAAAGGAAAGTGTGGATTCAAGGGCTTGCAATACATGGCGCTGAAAATCCCTTCGGTGATGTCTCCAGTTGGTGTAAACACCTCGATTGTAACAGATGGAGAAAATGGATTTTTGTGCAATTCGCCTGAAGAATGGAAGAAAACCTTGATTCAACTGCTCGAAAGTGAAGCACTCCGAATCGAAATAGGGAAGAGGGGATATGAAACGGTGAAAGCCCATTATTCCGTGCAAGCAAACCGAAAGAAATATTTGAAATTAGTCAACCCATGAAATTACTTTTTGCAACAGCCAATCAAAATAAAGCGAAGGAAATTGCCGCATTGTTGCCAGCATCTTACGAACTGCTAACCTTGCGAGATATCGACTTGAAAGAAGATATTCCTGAAACGCAAAATACCCTTGAAGGGAATGCCAAGCAGAAATCGGAATACGTTTTGAACAATTTTCAATTGGACTGCTTCGCAGATGATACGGGGCTGGAAATTCCTGCACTGAATAATGAGCCAGGTGTACTTTCTGCAAGATATGCGGGCGAGCAACGCGATTCGGAAGCAAACATGCAATTGGTGTTGGACCGCCTAAAGGGAAAGGACGATCGTTCTGCTCGTTTTCGAACAGTCATTTCACTCGAACTGAACGGAAAACAATATCTCTTCGAAGGAATCGTGAATGGAACAATTCGAGAAGGAAAGTCAGGTGATGGCGGATTTGGGTACGATCCCATTTTTGAACCTGAAAATTGCGGAAGAACGTTCGGAGAAATGACGATGGACGAAAAAAATCAATACTCGCATCGTGCTCGTGCATTCGAAAAAATGATCAACTTTCTCTCTGAAATGGCAGAATAGGAAAGGCCTTAGAAATCAATGACAACGGAGAATCCGTTACTGTCGAAGTAATACGTGTCCTCCATCGTTTCTGTTGGAGCAACGAGTTTGACATATCTCCATCCTACAGGTATCTTTTTTGAATAGGCTCCATAATTATTGGCACTTCCAGCGTATTGTCCATCTATGTACACATCGTATTCATCATGCTCTCCCTGAGAATTCGAGTAAGCGTTTACTTTTAAATAAATGTGATCAGACTTAATCAAAAATTCCTTCTCAGCAGAACGTTCTTTTTTACGTAGAAAAGTGGTTAAACGGAGCGTGTGAATGCCATTTTGGAATAAAATTCCCGTCACCAAATTGGGATGATTTCCCGTTACTGTTTTTACCACTTCGCCACTAGGAGCAATCATCTCCCATTGACAACTATCGTATTTCAGAGATAAATTTTGGATCATTAGTGCATCCCCCGCACCGTATTCATATTGGCCCATGGAAAATTCTGCGGAAGCTTTGTTCTTTCTACAACTCGTAAAACTGAAAGCAAATATCAGAAAGAAAGAGACGAATAAGAGGTTCTTAGATATTGTAAACATGAGGTTCTAGTACTTTTTTTTCAAGTTACGTTAATTATTTAAATCAACACAAAGAACAGGAATTTTATCTTGGAATTCTACTTCCTTTTTCCCGAACAAAAGCGTAAATTTGTGAGCCTGAGAAATCAGCAAAATTGATATTAAATCAAGAACAAATACATCATTATGGCATCACCAAAAATCATTTACACACGCACGGACGAGGCGCCAGCGTTGGCAACTTATTCTTTTTTACCGATTGTTGAAGCGTTTACGAGCGCAGCAGGAGTCTCAGTAGAAACAAGAGATATTTCTCTCGCGGGACGTGTTATAGCGAACTTTCCTGATTTCCTTACTGAAGATCAGCGAATTTCGGATGATTTAGCTGAGTTGGGACTATTGGCAAAATCGCCTGAGGCAAACATCATCAAATTGCCAAACATCAGTGCGTCAATTCCTCAATTGAAAGCCGTAATCAAAGAATTGCAAGACGATGGTTACGCGGTACCAAATTATCCAGACGAGCCAGAAACTGCAGAAGAAAAAGAAATTCAAGCACGTTACAACAAGATCAAAGGAAGTGCAGTGAACCCAGTACTTCGTGAAGGAAACTCTGATCGTCGTGCACCAAAAGCAGTAAAAGAATACGCAAGAAAGAACCCACATAGCATGGGAGCGTGGTCGAAGGATTCTAAGACGCACGTAGCAACGATGGAAGCGGGTGATTTCAGAGCAAATGAAAAATCAGTTACGCTTGAAAATGCCGATACTGTGAAAATCGAGTTCACAGCTGAGAACGGAGAGGTGACAGTATTGAAAGAAGGACTTGACTTGCTAGCAGGTGAAATCATCGATGCTACATACATGAGCAAGAAAGCACTTTTGGCATTTTTGGATGAGCAAGTAAAAGAAGCGAAAGAACAAGGAATTCTCTTCTCATTGCACATGAAAGCTACCATGATGAAGGTGTCTGACCCAATTATTTTCGGTCATGCTGTACGCTCTTTCTTCAAGAATGTATTCGACAAACACGCAGCGGTTCTCGAAGAAGCTGGAGTAGATGTAAACAACGGATTCGGAAACTTATTGGGAAGAATTGCTGAGTTGCCTGCAGATCAACGTGCGGCAATCGAAGCGGATATCGCAGAAGCTTACGAAAATGGTCCTGCTTTGGCGATGGTGAACTCCGACAAGGGAATCACAAACCTACATGTACCAAGTGATGTAATTATCGATGCGTCAATGCCAGCGATGATTCGTACATCTGGACAAATGTGGAACAAAGAAGGAAAACAACAAGATACAAAAGCGGTGATTCCAGATAGCAGCTATGCTGGATTGTACCAAACAACAATCGACTTCTGTAGAGAAAACGGTGCATTTGATCCAACAACAATGGGAACAGTTCCAAACGTTGGTTTGATGGCGCAAAAAGCAGAAGAATATGGATCACACGATAAAACATTCGAAATTCCTGCAAATGGTACGGTTCGCGTAATCAATTCGGCAGGAACAACGTTGATGGAACACAACGTAGAGGCAGGAGATATCTGGAGAATGTGTCAAGTGAAAGATTCACCAGTTCAAGACTGGGTAAAATTGGCTGTTACACGAGCTAGAGCATCACAAACACCAGCTATTTTCTGGTTAGATGAAACACGTGCACACGATGCAGAGTTGATCAAAAAAGTAAACAAGTACTTGAAAGATCATAACACAGAAGGATTGGAAATCAAAATCATGTCGCAAGTTGATGCAACAGCATATACCTTGAAGCGTTTGAAAAATGGTGAAGACACAATCTCTGTAACAGGAAACGTACTTCGTGATTACCTTACCGATTTATTCCCGATCCTCGAATTAGGAACAAGTGCGAAAATGCTTTCTATTGTTCCATTGATGAACGGAGGAGGATTGTTCGAAACAGGTGCCGGAGGATCTGCTCCAAAGCACGTACAACAATTCAACGAGGAAAATCACTTGCGTTGGGATTCACTTGGTGAGTTCTTAGCACTTGCTGTTTCATTGGAGCACTTGGCAGACAAGTTTGATAACCCAAAAGCAAAAGTATTGGGAGATACCTTGGACAAAGCAACAGGTAAGCTATTGGTGAATAAGAAAGGTCCTTCTCGTAAAGTAAATGAAATTGACAACCGAGGAAGTCACTTCTACTTGGCGATGTATTGGGCTGAAGCATTAGCAGCACAAGATGAAGATGCTCAGTTAAAAGAGCAGTTCACAGGATTGGCTGCTGAATTGGCGGCAAATGAAGATAAAATCATGAGCGAATTGAACGGTGTTCAAGGTGTAGCAATGGATATCGAAGGATATTACTTCCCGAATCCAATGAAAGCATCTGAAGCAATGCGCCCAAGTGAAACATTCAACAGTGTATTGAACGTATTGGTGTAATCCATTGCGTATCGCATAGTTAAACGATAAACGTCCTTTTCTGAATCTAGAAAAGGACGTTTTTTTATTAATTTCAGTCCATGAAAAAAATACTGTTCGCCGTCTGCTTCCTTTTCACATTTGTGAACGAGTCTTCAGCACAGTCTCCACTAAACGAATGGGAAGGGGAATACAAAGGACAAATGTCCATTGGTTATGCAAATGGACACCAGGATTCACTTGATGTAACATTCGAATTGAAAACGATCGAAAAAGATTCAAGTTGGACCTACAAAATGCTCTATAACAGTGCGCGCTTCGGCGAAGTCCTAAAAGATTATGAAATCAAACGCGTAGGAGTGAATCCTGCTAGTTATGTACTCGATGAAAAAGATGGAACGCTTATCGACATGACGTACATGGATGGCTGTTTCTATGATGTGTTTGACGTCATGGATAACTACTTCACCTCTACACTTTGCAAAAACGGGGACGATCTTCGCTTCGATTTGTTTATGTCTTCAAAAGAACCAAGTTCGGTAACTGTTTCTGACGAGGATGAAGAAGGGAAAACGTACGAAGTAACGAGTTACAAACCGCTATTGCATCAAACGGTGGTGCTTGAGAAGCAGATCGTGCTCACAGATCAGGAAAAAGAGGCGAATAGAAACGCAATTGAAGCGTATGATAAACTCGTAGACGCTGCTGATGAGGCATATGTCCGAAAAAAATATAAGAAAGCACTCGAATTGTATACGCGCGCAGTGGTGTTGATGCCGAGCAATGAGTATGCTCAAAGACAGAAAATAAAAACTGAAAAACTCCTATCGAAATGAAACTGACATTCGTGTTATCCATTATTGCTCTTGCTGTACTGTCGAGCTGTGGATCAATTAAACCAGAGGCTCCAGAAATTGTTGTGGAGGAGAATTACGAGATTCCCAAAGCAGAGCCTTCGTACATTAAGATTCCGATCAAAATTAACCTCAAACCTTATTTTGATGAAACGGATAATGGGATCGACCGCACTTTTATTGGTGAAGAATCGCAGTGCTCAGGTGTAAGTATCAAATATCATTTCAATCGTGATCCGATTAAATTCGAAGGGAAAGGAAGTAAACTGAACTTTGATGTTGACGGGAAATACCGTCTGTGGTTGAACTATTGTGCTGCATGTTCTGACATGTTCTCAAGTGAGGAATATTGTTTGACATCTAGAGTTTATGCGAGCTGTGGAGTTGGAGAGCCGATGCGTAAAATCCACGTTGGATATGAAACGAAAATTGGTGTAGCCAAAGATTTTAAGTTGAAGTCGGAAACGAAATTACGCACGATCAAAGCTCTTTCTCCGTGTAAAATTACGGTGTTCAATTATGACGCTACTTCGCGTTTGGAAACGGAGGTAGAAGCAGTATTGAAAGATTTGGAGAAGGATATCGACAAAGAAATCAGCGCGATTGATCTTCGTCCAGATATGGAAGCAACCTGGGAAGTGATGAACGAACCAATCGACTTGGAAGGATACGGCTTTCTTGAGCTTCGCCCGAAGTATATTGCCATGGATGACATCGTATACAAAGGTGATACAGCATACTTCAATGCTGTGTTGAAGGCATACCCACGTATCTTATCTCAAGAATCAGGTAGAAAAGTTAAGCCGCTTCCGAATTTGTCAACGTACCGCGATCGCGATGGATTCGATATCAATATGAATGTGTACTCGCGCTATGATTCGCTCAGTAATATCTTGACGCGAAATGTGGCAGGAACGGAATTGGAGGTAAAGGGAAAAACGGTCATTTTCGATTCGATTCAAATTTATGGAGCCAACAACAAACAATTACACATCAAAATCAACTTTTCGGGGTCAAAATCAGGTGAAGTTTACTTGACAGGAACTCCCGTTTTCGTTGCAGATAGTCAATTCATCTCGTTTCCCGATTTGGAGTTCGATGTGAAATCGAAAAGTGCTTTGCTCAAAAGTGCAAAGTGGTTCTTTGATAAGAAAATCACGAATATGTTGCGCCAAGAAACAGAAATCGACCTTTCTCCATACATGGATACATTGCGTGAAGAATTGAATAAGAACCTTGCCATGGAGCTTGATGAGGGCGTAAACATGTCAGGAAAAGTAGAAGAAATCACCATCGAAATGATTCAACCAAGAGGAGATCAATTGCACATTCAATTGCATAGTTTGGGTAAATTGGAGATCGTGATGGATTGATCAGTTTCTAATTTTTCAAAGCAATGGGTAATATCAGCGTAATCTTTCTTTTTCTGGCACTCATTGCTGAGGTGGTTGGAACCATCGGCGGATTCGGTTCCTCAGTTTTCTTTGTCCCTATCGCGAACTTCTATTTCGATTTTGAATCGGTATTGGGACTTACCGCTATTTACCACCTTTCGAGTAACTTGAGTAAGATTTTCTTCTTCAAAAAAGGCTTGGACAAGAAACTTCTGTTGACCATCGGGATTCCTTCTGTGATTTTTGTTATTGTGGGAGGCTTGCTCACAACTGTATTCATTGGCGCTTATCTTGAGTTGAGCCTGGGCATTTTTCTCGTATTACTATCACTTGTTTTTCTGATCAAACGGAAATTGGTCATCAACCCAAACAATCGAAATGCGATTATCGGAGGAAGCTTATCCGGATTTTCGGCAGGACTTTTGGGAACAGGAGGAGCCATTCGTGGGCTAACAATGGCTGCTTTCAATATGGAGAAAAGCGCATTTATTGCTACCTCCGCATTTATTGATTTCATGATCGATTTCTCCCGAACCTTTGTGTATTATCGGAATGGATACATCCATAAACACGATCTAATCTATGTCCCATTTTTGGTGCTTATCGGAATTGTAGGAACCTTGATCGGAAAGAAAGTACTGGCGTATATTCCTCAGGATAAATTCAAACGAATTTCACTCATCCTTGTGCTAATTATTGGATGTGTAACGCTCGCAAAGGTATTGTTGGGATAATATCAACGATTCTGCATGTGCGCAGCAACACGCGGAAAGCAATTATACAAGGCTTCGGCCAGTTCAGGATCAAAGTCCATTTTCGAAATCGCCAATTTCATGCAACGTAACCATTCAATTCGCGCATCGTTATCAATAGCGTGTGGCATGTGACGCATTCGCATTCGTGGATGACCGTATTCAGAAGTGTACAACTGTGGACCGCCCAAAAATTGCGTCAAAAATCGGTACTGTTTGTCCCGAATTAAGGATGGATCATTCGTAAACAAATGCGCAATGTCAGATTCATTAAAGACGAGGTCGTAAAAGGTGTCGACCAAGTGTTTCAATTTTTCAGGTCCGATTTTTGAATACAGTGTTTCCATAGTTGATAAATGAGTGTTACTCAGTCGAAAACCTTGATAAAACCTTAAGGCTTTCGTACATTTACCCGACTCTATGGCAAAGATATTATTTATTTTCTCCTTGTTCCTATTCACATCGATTGCTTTTGCGCAAAATGAGGTGAAGCACGCTACGTCACTTAATTCGTGTACGGGAGGAATCAATATTTTTGAAGACGGAGACTTTCAATTGCAGTTTACAGGTAAAAAAGGTGGAGATAATGGAGTCGAAGCGTACCCATCACTCGTCGACAAAATCAATGCGGAAAATGTTATTTGGGTCACGTATATCGCTCCAAAAGATGGCGATTTAACCTTTACTGCTTCCAAAAAATCGGGTTTTGTACAAATGGTCATTTTCGAACAAGACGAGAAAGATGTTTGTGGTGAAATTGCGCAGGGAATTGCTGAGATCAAACGTGTCCACACAGGAAAGGAGGCGTCAATGGTTGGTTTAGATTACAAGGTGGAAGGTGGAATCATGTATGCGCTACCGATGAAAGAGGGACGGAAATACCAACTTTTGTTTGCTACAGATAGTGACCTGAAAGATAAACTGTATTTGCAATGGCGTTTTCTTATTGGTGGAAACGAGGTTGCGAAAACAGAAGCGGAAGTTGTGGATCGAAGAAATGATGATTTTGCACCGACGTTTAAGATTGTTGTGCGAGACAAGGAAACGAAAGAACCGATCATTGCAAACTTGACCATTGAAGGCAATAAGTCGTTAACCGGGATGTATTCAGGGTCAGACTTTTTGTTCAATGTAGAACGCAGTTCAACCATTACGATCAAATGCAATGCGGAAGGTTATTTCTTGAATGATTTGGAGGAGGAAGCAAGCTCATTCGACGATCAAGCAATAGTCTTAGAACTCGAACGAATTTCGGCTGGGAAATCGATGAAATTAGAAGATATCGAGTTTGTTCCAGGAACGAGTGAAATAACACTTGCGTCAGAGCCGAAGTTGAGAAGACTCAAAGATTTTCTCGCATTAAATGCGGAACTCCATGTGGAAATTCAAGGTCACGTATTTGCAATAGGCGATAACACCAATGCGGCACAGCGGGTATCAGAAGCTCGAGCAAAACGCGTGAAGAAATACCTCATTCAAAACGGCATCGACAAAGATCGGTTGACGGCTGTAGGTTATGGAAATACGCGACCTGTGTACGAGGAACCCAAATTCTTCTACGAAGAGCAGGCCAATCGTCGCGTGGAGATTGTAGTGAAGTGATTCGGTTAAAGTTCTCCGCGACGCCCTACATTTCGACTTCGAAATACATCATTTTCATTCTTTCTTTACTTTGAGAAACTAGTTCATGCATCCCGTGTTTTTCTAACAAAGATGGATAGTCGCTCAATAATTACACAATAAAAGTGTGCGTGAGCCGCGTAGGATGCAATTGCAAGCACAATACCCACGTACGGAATCGAGAAGATATAGCGTGACGAGAAGTCATAGGGAAGCAACATAATCTCTAAGTACAGATCAAATGTCCTGAGAAAGGAGTTTTCATCATAGCTGAAAAAGAGCCCGAAGTGTACAAAAGGAAAAAAGAGTATGATGAGCATCGGAATGCCATAAATCCATGGGTTGAGTGCGTTTCTCTTGTAATCAAACATTATTTAAGGTAAGAACGAAGCGATTTTTTCAAATCTTTTGAGAAGATTTCCTTCGCCTTTGCAGGCTCCATAATTTTCATGCTGCTAAAGCTTGTTTCATCGTTTGAAAGGAATGATTTGCTTCCATCGGAATCCAAAATTGTTTTAATCATGATGGATTGTGTCTCTGGATAATACGTGTAATCAAGGAAATGCTCGTTTTCGGGTGTGATTTGCGTAAAATTGGATCCGTCCAAATCTGAAATGTAGAGCATCACAGGATCGAGATTATTGTATTTTAGATCTTCATTATAATCGTTGCGAACGACGCGATAGAAGATCAAATCACGATCATATTCTTTGTGTAATGCGAATGATAAAATATGCAAGGAATCCAAAACGAGTGGGTGTGTTTCTTGCGTGAACATATTGTAAAACAATAAGTTTCGAATGTCATAGTCTTCAGTTTTCTCGTTCACATACTCAATAGACGCGTTGCTGTCAAAGTAGGAAACGGTGTTTGCTGAAAACTGGATTTGTTTCGAACGAGTCGATATCGTTCCGCTATACCCTTGAACCTGTGGCGAAGCATTTATTTCTTCTTCTTCTGGTTCTGTTACATCTGGATAATAACTGCTCCCCAAAGGGAAAATCAATAAACTGTCAAGACCGCAGTCGAGTGGATCGCCGATGATCAAAGCGTCGGATTTAACGGGTGTTTTAGGTGTTCTGGGAGATTCTTTTTTGTCGCTACATGCGAAGATAAGTGGCACAGAGAGAGTAATCAGTAGTAGGTTTTTCATGGTATTCCTTTTTCACGAAGAAAGGGTACTTTTTCTGAATACACAATCAACTTAACATTCCTTCACAAAAAAATCCCGCCTTCATATGAAAACGGGATCAGTCTTTTATAGGTGTACAACGATTAGATCGTCATAATGTCTACTTCTTTCTCTTTGATCATTTCATCGATGCTATTCGAGAACCAGTTTGTAATGTTTTGAACTTCGTTTTCGCCGTCTTTTTGCATGTCTTCTGGCATACCGTCGTCTTTCAATGTTTTGATCATATCCATTGCATCTTTACGGTTATTTCGAATCGCTACTTTGGCGTTTTCTCCTTCAGCTTTCGCGCGTTTCACTAAATCACGTCTGCGCTCTTCCGTTAATGGAGGAACAGAAATCAACAACGATTCACCATTGCTTTGAGGAGCGAATCCGAGGTTTGCATTGACAATTCCACGCATGATTTCGTCCAACAATGATTTTTCCCATGGCTGAACCGTAATTGTTCGAGCATCCATGGTATTCACATTCGCCACCTGTTGAAGTGGAGTAGGAGAACCGTAGTAATCAACCATTACACCTTGAAGCATAGCAGGAGACGCTTTTCCTGCGCGAATCTTCAACAATTCACTTTTCAAGTGATCAATCGACTTTTTGTTCGCTGATTTGAACTCGTCGTATACAAGATTTAATTCTTCTGTCATGTTATTTTTCTTTTCAGTGATTAGTTACGAACAATTGTGCCAACCTGATCTCCATCCATTACCTTACGTAAGTTACCGGGTGTATCCATGTCGAACACGATAATTGGCAAGTCATTTTCCTTACACAAGGTAAATGCGGTCATATCCATAACTTTCAATCCATTTCCATAAACATCATCAAAACTGATCATATCGTATTTTGTTGCGTTTGGATCTTTTTCAGGATCAGCTGAATAAACTCCGTCAACGCGCGTACCTTTCAAAATTACTTCTACATCCATTTCGATCGCTCGCAATGAAGCCGCAGAATCAGTTGTAAAATAAGGATTTCCCGTTCCAGCTCCAAAAATCACTACGCGCCCTTTTTCCAAGTGACGTGTTGCTCTTCGTCGAACGTAAGGTTCCGCAATTTCTTTCATTTCAATCGCTGATTGAAGTCGCGTTTGAACTCCTTTCGATTCTAAAGCTGCTTGCAAGGCCATAGAGTTGATCATTGTGGCCAACATTCCCATGTAATCACCATGCGTGCGGTCCATTCCACCTTCTTCTGCTTGAACACCACGGAAAATATTTCCTCCTCCAATAACGATGGCTACTTCTACTCCTAAATCGGAAATTTCTTTGATTTGATCAGCGTAGGAAGCCAAACGGCTGTTGTCAATTCCAAAGGCTTTGTCACCCATGAGAGATTCTCCACTAAGTTTTAGGAGGATGCGTTTGTATTTCATGTACTCAAGTTTGAAGTCGAGCAAATATAATGAATCTCGTTGATGTGTTTGGTTAAAAAAAAGGATTGATTCAAACGAAACGCCATCTTTCTTACGTTGTTTATAGCATGTATAGATTAGTTATTACTTTTTTGTTGATTGGTTCAATGGCTTCTTGTGTGAATGCGCAAGTCGATTCAACTTCCAATCATGATTGGAATGTTTTCGTTTCTCCATTATCCATTTTGAATCCGAGCTATCCCGCCTTTCATGCAGGAACAGAAAGGGAACTGGGGAAATGGAGTGCTGTCGGAGAATTAGGAGTTCTGCTTCCACAAAGTGTTTATCAGGACGAGAGTTCAGTGATCGGGTTTCAAGACTTGTCGGGAAGAAACAGTGGCTTTTTTGTCAAAGTTGAAGGCAAACGATACTTTAATAAACATTGGTATGCGGCAGTAAATTTGCAGTATTTGTACAATAACACGAGGCGGACAGATACCTTCGATGCAACTCCTGAATTGACAGATTACTACGCGGCAACATACGGACTTCATCTGTTCTGTTCAACTTGTATTGAAGAAACGTATTCGATCAGGAAATCGATGATAGGATTGACGTTTAAGATTGGTGTAAGGTATGATTTACCCAAGAATTTTTACCTAGACGGATATTTTGGTTTGGGCGTGAATTATCACAATAATATACACTCTGTTAATAGTGAGTTACATAAAAATCCAGCCAGGTCAGATGGACTTTTGGGGTATTACGACACTTTTTATCCAGGAAGTTATTTTTACCACCTTCCAGTTCCAACAATCGGATTGCGTGTAGGGTATACAATCGTGCATTAATTATGAATTGTGACTCCATATAGTTTATGGATCTTTGTGCGCTTCGACTTCGCTCAGCCCTCGACTAATCAACCTAGAAAATGCTTCGCCTTCGGGTTATTGACTCATGGTAGTCAATAAGAATGGTGACTAATCAGAATCAACGAGAATGGTGACAAATGAGAGTCATTGGGAGTGGTGACTAATTAGTGTCAATGAGGGTGTGACAAATTAGAGTCAATGGGAGTGGTGGCTGAGCGGAGTCGAAGCCATCCACTTCGCGTACCACATTTGGAACATCAATAAATACCAGATCTTAAAATCGTATTCTTTCTTCCCAAGGAAAAAAGCAGTTTTCAGCTTGGAGACTTCTTCCCAGTTCAATAATCCTTGTTCTTTGATCTTCTTTTCAGAGATGAATTCTTCTACAAGAGGACGTAGCTCATTTAACATCCAATCGGCAATAGGAATAGCGAAGCCCATTTTAGGTCGATCCATCATTTCCTTCGGAACGTACTGGTGAACAATATCTCTCAGGATGCGCTTTTTGACGCCGTTGTGGTACTTGTATTCATCGGGAAGGCGTGCGGCAAATTCGATGATTCGCTGGTCCAAAAAAGGTTCCCGACCTTCCAAACTGACGGTCATAGTGGCGCGATCTACTTTTTGCAAAATATCATCGACCAAATAAGTTTGATAATCCACCGCCATCATGTAGCCAAGCGTCGAGTTGGTAGTTCGATCCAATGCATCATTTTCGTATGCCGTCTGAAGGATTTCGTATTCTGCCTTCATCATTTTTTTCATCTGATCGTTGGTAAATTGCTGACTCAAACTGAGCATAATATTGTGATCAGAAGGATCGCGGAGCACCATTTTCAGCTTCTCGTAACGATTGTGAAAGTTGTATTTGTTTTTTAGAATCGGCAACCAGTTCGAAGGAACTTTATTCATAGTGGCAGCAGCCAACTTTCGAGTGAATCCCGGAATTTTACTCAGCTTTTGACCGTAACGTTGCATGTAATCGTAGCGGTTGTATCCTGCAAAAATTTCATCGCCAGCATCGGCACTTAACGCAACAGTTACGTCTTTTCGCGCCATTTTACTGACTAAAGTAGTTGGAATGGCAGAGGAGTCCGCAAAAGGTTCATCAAAATTGAAAGGTAAGTCCTCAATCATTTCCAGAGCTTCCTTTTGTGTACATGTAAATTCGGTGTGATCGGTGCCCAAATGTTTGGCGATTTCCTTCGCGTAGGGCGCTTCGTTCAATCCAATATCTGGAACGCCAATGGTGTATGTTTTGAGTCGTTCGGTGCGATCTTTTTGCAAAAGTGCTGTTACCGAAACACTGTCAAATCCTCCACTTAAAAAGACGCCCACGGGAACGTCCGAAACCATTCGGTACTCAAAAGCCGATTGCAAAATCTTTTCAGTTTCCACCTTCGCATCATCGTAAGAAAGTGTCAATTTCGGTTGATTGTACGCATCGTAAACATCCCAGTATTTTTCTTCGGAAATTTCCTTGTTCGCGAGCGAAATGGTCATTGAATAGCCAGGCATCAATTTCTTACAGTGCTTGAAGATACAGTGCGGAGTTGGAACATTTCCATATTGCATGAATGCAGCAACGGCACTCGGTTCAATTTCTTTGTGGAAGCGTTTGTGCTCGTGAAAGGCTTTCAATTCAGAAGCGAAAAGAAACAATCCATCTTTCCAGTAATAGAAAAAAGGTTTTACGCCAGCACGATCGCGCAGACAGAATACACGTTGATTTTTCGTGTCGTAAATCACAATGGCGAACATGCCAATGAATCGGTCAACGCATTTATTTCCCCACTCCAAATACGCGTGCAGAATCATTTCTGTATCGGAAGATCCTGTGAATTGATGTCCCAATTGAATCAATTCTTTCTTGATTTCTTGGAAATTGTAGATTTCTCCGTTGAAACAGATCCACAAGTGTTCGAAGCGCATGGGTTGTTTTCCGTGGTCGGATAAATCGAGAATCGCTAGGCGACGGTGTCCAAAGCCAACCTGAGCATGCGGTCCGTCCAGCAATTCGAAGCCATCTCCATCTGGACCACGATGTGCCAATGACGTAGTCATACGAACCAGTTCTTCGTGAGAAGATTGCTTGTTGAAATCAATAAATCCAGTTATTCCACACATGCCTTAAAAGTAATGATTCTATTGTTTGATAAAGGTCGCTTTGATGCTGTCGCCAAGTTTAAATGCATTCAGGAACCCATTAACCATGTTTTTTAATCCGCGTAAATACCATCTTTTCTCAATTCGATGTCGCAAGATTTCATCATCTGATGTCTCGGAAACAAAGGCTTGATTGCTTTTTCCCGTACTCGTTTTAACCCGAGTTCGACTGATCCCGTTTGTAACCAAGGACTTTTTTCTGAAGCCACTCGATTCTAACAATGATTTCAATGTGTTTGCCGTAAAGTAGGAAAGATGATTGGGGTAATTGATCACATCGTACTGTCCTTTCAATCTTCTCCTGAGCAAGGAATCAAAATTGGGCGTTGAGATATAGACAGCTCCTCCAGAACGCAGAATCCGATAAATTTCGGAGGTGAACGTTTTCGGAAAAGAAACATGCTCTATTACTTCAATACAGACCACGAGATCAAAGAAACCCGATTCGAATGCGACATCTTCCAGTTTCCCTTTTGACATTTTCAACCCCTTCTTTTCTGCGAGAGAAATTGTTTTATCGGTTAATTCTGTTCCATAAACCTCCCATCCGCGTTTCAATGCAACCTCAGCGAAAAAGGCACTTCCTGAACCAATATCTAGTAATCGATTGGTCTTTTTTAGCGGCTCGAAGCGATCCAAAATTTCCTCGTATCGTTTGGCTGTAATGGGAGAGAAAAACTCGGTGAGTTCGTATTCGTGGGAGTAATATGTTTTTAGTTCTTCATCCGAAGGAATTTGTTCAGAGAAAATGAATTGACAAGTCTTACATTGTTGCAAATAGGCATGCTGATATTCCGAAAGCACATGCAATTCTGCAGACTGACAAAGAGGACATTTTTTGTGATGATTCATAAGGTATCCAGAAATTTCGCAAAGGTAGTAATCTGGTTTATTCTCGAATATTGTTCAATTGAATGAGATTTGGAAGCAATTTTACCAGTCAATGCGAGTTCTGCTTGATATTTTTTCAGTATTTCTAATAGATGTTCGCTATTTCCTACTGCAATTCCACTGTTTGTTTTTTCAATTAGTTCTTTTTGAAGTGAATTTTTGTCAAAATCTGAACTGTCATAAGCAAAGTTTTTTTCACGAAGTTCATTCGTTTCGGAGCAGTTGGTATAGCACAGTAGAATGGGGCGTTTAGCTGCCATGTAATTGAAAATTTTCGTACCCAATAATGCGTGGTCATTAAACAGAAGTAGTAGATGAGAACGCAATAATTTGTTAGCAAGTTCTGCATTGGGCATTCTGCTTTGATGTTTTACGACTTGCTCAAGGGCTTTGCAATGAGCCGAAATGTACTTCACCAGTTCAGATTCTTTATTGGTTCCAATCAGATTAATCTCGATGGAAGAACTAGAGTTTTCTCGAATGAATCTGTCCAGTGTATTCAAGACGTTTTTTAGAGGATGCCAAGGATATACGGAACCAGCAAAGGTTATTACCATGGTTTCACTCGGTGGTTCCAGTTCTTTTTGATCGAAAATTTCTGAGTCATATCCATTTGATTGGATATGAATTGGTGTCTTATTTGGAATGTTTGATCGAATAACAGTTTCCACGTATGGAGAAACGGTACAAATGGCATGTGCGTTAGTAATTGCTTTATGCTCAAAATACTTATTTAATCTTGCCATCAAGAAATTTGATTTTCTCCACGCGGCTTGAGACCAAGGATCTCGGTAATCTGCGACCCATTTTGTGTTATACTTCTTGCTGAGTTTAGATGCGTACATGAATAAGACGAAGGGTTCTCCAGTTGCCAGAATGAGATCAACTTTATTTTTCGAGAGGTATTTTTTCGCCTCTAGATACAGCTGTTTTTTTGGCCCAATTGGTAAAATGTACTGTGCGAGTTCAAAAAAAAGAGTTAGAGATTTTCTGAAGATAACGAATCTGTTTTCGCCATATTTTAATAAAAGTCTTTGAGATAGATTCGGTTTATAGGGCGTTTTAATCAAGGTTCCATATTCCGTTTTTTCAATCTCAACTTGACGAGTTGCACTTTGGGAAATGTAATCCCTCTGATCTCCATATTTGTTTTCCCATTGGCGCGTTATAACCACAGGCTCATAACCAAATTTTTTCAAGTTGAGATACCAACTGTAAGGCCTTAAGCCGCCAGCGGACACATATGGAGGAAAGTCGTACGCGATAATGAGAATCTTCTTCATTTTTGCCTAAATTAGTATTTCATCTTTGAAAGACGGCATTTGAGTGAAGGTTATATGAATGTAGTAATATTCTTTGGATTTCGAGTTAGACCAAATAGCACGTATCTTTGGTTTTTTAATAGTCTACTCAATTGAAAAATAAAAAACTCATTTTGTTTACTTCTCAATTTCCATATGGAATGGGAGAAACGTTTTTGGAGACTGAAATTTCGTTCCTATCAGAAGTATTTGATGAAGTCCAAATTTTTGCGACAGCTGTAAATACCTTTGAGGCACGTTTTGTTCCAGAAAATGTGCGTTTTAGTGTTTTCTCCGAAGAGTTGAGTAGGATAGAAAAATTAGTCGCGCTGACTGCTATTTTTTCGAAGGATTATCAGGAAGAAAAACGCAGGTCAAAACAGGCGTATGGTCTCAAATGGACAAGGAAAAGACGTAACACTGCATTGGTATCCTTGGCGAGAGCCAGAAAGATTACCAAAATGTTGGGTGATTTTTGTGGAAATAATTTGAACGAGCAAGTCGTTTTGTACAGTTATTGGTGTAACGATTCAGCCATTGGTTTAGGCTTATTCTGTAGAAGTCATCCTAGTGTTGAGGCGGTAACTCGAGTTCATGGTTGGGATCTATATTTTGAAGCAACTCCTTTCAATTACTTGCCTTTTCGGGCGTTAATTGCGGAACATCTCTCCTTATTTCCTATTTCAAGTAAAGGAGAAAGTTATATCAAAGACAGATGGAAAGTTGATCCCGTGCGGATCGAAATTGCTAGATTGGGAACCAAAAATGTTCAAAAAATCGGAGGGCGATCTGAACGAAATGTTCTTGTCAGTTGTTCAAATTTAATTCCATTGAAACGCGTTTCTTTGATAGCAAAGGCACTAATATTCTTGAAGGATATTCAACTTGACTGGTATCATTTTGGAGATGGGGTAGAGCGACAAGTCATAGAAAATATTCTTAAGGAAATTCCTTCTGATCATATTCAAGTGCACCTGATGGGCCGAAAAAAGAACGTCGAAATTCTTAACTGGTACTCTCAGAATAATCCAGATTTATTTGTGAATGTAAGTACCACAGAAGGCATTCCCGTTTCCATCATGGAGGCAATGTCGTTTGGAATTCCTGTTTTTGCCACGGATGTTGGTGGAACGAGTGAAATTGTGAATAATGAAAACGGACAACTACTACAGGTAGACATTTCTGCAAAAGAATTGTCTGAGAGAATTCGAGCGTTTTTTCTGTCACCCAATGATTTTAGAGAGGCTGTAAGCGTAAAAGCATTTGAGACATGGAAGTCGGAGTATAACGCTGAGGCGAATTACACAAAATTTGCGCAGGCACTGATTCGAATGGGAAAATAGTGCGTACGCTTTAATTTATTTGGATGATTCCTCCAATATCACAAAGTTGATGCTCGAATTCCATTCTTGGTTTTCTGATTGAATCACTCCTGATTTGACAGTTCTTCCTTTGCTGTCGACTATATCATAATCAGTACCAATTGGTAATCCGTTAATTATGAATTCACCTTTGTTGGGGTTGAGACGTACACCATCAATACAGAGCGTGGTGTCAACCAGATTGGTACAATAGGAGCGTCGAGAACCGTTAAATTCGTTATGATGGTACTGTCACAGCCATAAATGTTCTGGGTGACGTCATTAATTCTTACTCAACACGTTTTGTTTCGATCAATCTCATTTGAATAAAGTTGAACCAAGTTTCGAACGTAAGTAGAAATATCAAACTGCTTACTAAACACTTGAGCGTTTCGCCCCATTTCTAAACTTTTTTCGGGATTTTTGATCAAAAACTCAATCTTATCCGCTAGTAGTTCTGCATCAAACTCATTCACTAAAAAACCGTTGTAATCTTCAACAATCAAGTCTGAATTTCCGCCACCGTTGGTACACACTATAGGTAGTCCTGCGGCCATTGCTTCAACGAGAACGAGTCCGAAAGGTTCTTCTATAGCCGTGTGTAAGTAGATGTCTGAATTCGATAAATAATCCTCTACATTTTTAACGTTTCCATGTAAATGCACGGAATCATTTAGGTCTTCGTTATCTATTTTATTCAATAATTCACTTTTGAGCATTCCATAGCCCAAAATGTGGACGTCGAAGGGGATTTTTCGTCTTCTCAATTCGGAAGCAACATCGATGATGAGCGTATGATTTTTTTTAGGAACCAAGTTACCCACCGAAATAAGTTGGATTTTATTATTCTTACTTTCCTTACTATAAAACCGATCGAGCCGAATAGCATTGTGCAATAGATGGATTCGGGTATCAAAAAAGGAAGGTAGATTTCGTTTCAGAAAGTTCTGAGAATTCCCCGAAATGGCGATGAAACTTGCATTCGCTTTCTGGTACCGTCTTTTTAACCATCTACTTTCATAGTAGTCTGTAAAGTCTTTCTTATTTAGTAAAAAACGCCAACTGAATCGTCTTAATTGGCGCATATTGTCGTGAGCATGCGAAAAATAGCAGATGTTTCGACGAATCGTGCTGTAGGCAATTAACTCGGAGTTGTAAAGATGAGAGTGAATAATGTCTGGTCGAAATTCATCAATAATCGATAAGAATTCGGTATTATCAATAGTCGTTTTACGAAAAAGAGAGAATGTCACTTTTGATTGAATAATAACAGGCTTTAGCTCATGCAATACGAACTCTTTGTTGGGGAAATTCTCAAAAGTTGGATGATGCGGCTGTAAACAAATTAATTTGACGTGATGATTTTGATTGATAAGCTCTTCACAAATCGCCCCTAACATGATTTCAGCGCCTCCTCCTCCAAGTATTGGTATGATAAAAACAATCTTCATCGGCATCCATTTAGAAGGTGTCTAAATCAGCATATGTGAAACAATAATCGCGCTTCGAATCTATTTGAAGCTCGAGATATCCGATTTTTATAACAGCGGATTTTGCGTTGCAGTTCTTTTCAAGAAACGCTTTAAAAACAGAATTTGGACCGACCACAATGGATACTTTCTTTACACCAAAGATACGCGCTAGTTTGCGTAGAGTGGCGAGTGTATGCTCATTTATTTCTTCCATCGCACCAATGCGAATTCCGTCATCAAATTTAATCCAGAAGCGAATTCCGTTGACTTTAATCAAATATGACTTTTCATATCGTTTATAATTGACATAACTCGAATTGTGAGTAACGGTCGCAACATCAGGCCGACGTTCCGGGTTTTGAAACACTTTGGATCGAACGAAAGGGTAAACTGCATTGAAGTGGATTTTATAGAGCCATTTCGTAAGAGAATATTTATGAGTGATATTGTAGATGTTACTATTCTTGAATTCAAAACTGTAAGAGGTGAAATCACCAGTTTCTAACCAGTTTAGTTTTTTGAAAAAACCAGGTGCCGACTGCCCATTGGGAAAGCCGAATATTACGTGTATACCCTCTTCTCGAGCAAGATCATACGTTAGTTTTGCTAGTTGTAGAAAAAGCCCTTTTCGTTGATGATTCGGATGGGTGATTGTGTCTCCAGATTGAGCTCCTAAAAAGTGATCTCCGTTGATTTCTAGTTGATACGGATAGACACCGTAATAAGCCGCTGGTTCATGAGATTCGGCGTATGCAAAGAATCCAATGTAATCTGCTCCAAATTGTTTAGTGCTGAATTTTCTTTCGTAGTATTCTTTCGGTTTTGATTGACCATGAACGGATTTCATCAAGTAAACAAGGTCGGATATGTTTGCCTGGGAAACGCGTTCGAACCGATAAGCAGGTGTACAATTCTCCATCACAATATTAGTTGATTTCCCCATGAATCACAGTTGTAAATCCCTTTTCTATTCATTATCCGTTTGTCCGATCGATCTGTTTCCGAATTTTGATAATGGTCAGTGGCAAGTTGATAGTTAAATCCAACTTTTTCCGCAGCGTCTTTCACTTCATCGGTATATGCACCATCAGGATATCCGATTGTATTTATTTCATAATTGACCAGCCCCTCTAAATACTCCTTTGAAGCTTTCAATTCGTGAGTCGCATCTTTTAGAAGAATCTTATTCAGGTTATTGTGATAGAAACCGTGACTGCCAATTTGAACAAACGGTGATTGTGAAAGGGAAACTATTTGGTCATCGTTCATTAATTGAGAGAGTTCTCTATTTTCTGGTAAATTCAAAAAATCGTGAACGTTTGGAAACTGGCTGTAAATTAATTGTTTGAACGTGTAATTAGCTCGGACATTCTTGATGTAATAATAGATCGACTGTCCAATAGTATTGGTATAGATTCCATTTATTTTTTGATAAACCTGATCCCCAATTAACACTTCATTTTGGTTGGTAAGATGGATGGCATCAACGAAGTCAGCCCATAAGAAATGATCTTCCGTTCTATTAATTCCTGTAACGAATACCGTTGCTGGCACCTCATATTTTTCTAATAAGGGTTTCGCGTTTGTGTAGTTATTTAGGTATCCATCATCAAAAGTTATCGAAACGTTCGGTTTACCATTAATAAACTTTTCTTGAAAGAAATCTTCCAATGTGAGAATATTGGAGGTCTTTTTTAGGTAAATCAGTTGCTTCTCAAAATCTATCTTACTCGTATGCCTCGTATTGAATCGATTGCTTCCATCAGAATCAATACCGTGATACATAAAGATGGTATTCGACCCTTTACGGGCAAAATGCGTCGAAAGAGGAGCGTAATTGAACATCACATTGTTGCGAATCCTTCTAATTTTATTTTGTATTCGATTCACCATATCAAACTGCTAAAAACGCCTCCATTCTCTCCGTTGCCAAAGTATTCAAATACGCTGAATACTCCAAACAGCGCTTCGACAAATAATCACGATCGTTGAGTACTTCTTGAATTTTCTGGTAAATGTGCCAACTATCCTCAAATCCATCTACAATCAATCGTTCTCTTAGCTCTTGATCATAGTCGAAAAATGCACTAGTGTACGCGGAAATACAGGGCACTCCTTGAGAAATACTTTCAGAACAAACCTGACCCACTGCTGATTCAGCCAACGTTATATGTAGGTTGATTGTCATTTTACCCAATAATTCGATAAATTGATTGTGTTCTAAAAAACCGTGCGCTTCAATACGTTGATTTTGGTTAAGATATCCAAGTTCTTTATCATTTGATACATGTAGTATTGAATCATCGCAAAGCAGAGCCCCCGCTGCCATGTTGTGAAGATTTTTCCGGAACGAATTATTAACAAAAGCGCCAAGGTGTAGCCTGTCATCAATGGGGGTACCATTCCTGTTTTCAGGGTTCTTGAGGATGATTTCTTTACTATTGAAGCCATACAAGCGGTTAACTGTAAGTGCCATTCCTTTTTTTACAAAACCAATAGAGTCTAATTTACCTGAAATGTGGTCTTCAATCATTAGCTGAAATACTTTCTGTTGAAAATCATTTCCTGCCAATTCAGCTAAGAAGCCATGGTAAATAGCTTTAACCTTTAATTTAGGATTAACCTTTTTTATCGCATCACTAATGATTCCATAATAAGGCGTGTATCCATTTAAAATTAATTGGTTGAAGCCTAACTCTGCGATAAATGCTCCTAACTCTGACAAACTCTCTTTGGACAGCAAACATTCCGAATAATAATGAGGTAGCTCTATCCAACTCTCTGGGAAAAGAGAAATTCCAGCTCTTTTTACACCTAGCCATGAATGCTCAGTATTCTCGGGGAAAAGGGTCAGGATTGATTGAGTTTTGGAGATGAGCTCTATCTGAGACTTTAATTCTTTTAGAAAGAATTTATCTTTTTTTTTGAGTTCAAGATTCCGCCTAACTTTACCTATCATTTCATTCCTAATTTAATTGTCTTTATCTAGGTCTAGAGCTTTCGCTGTAACAATTTACCACAAAACTATTCTTATCTGAAAAATTTTTAAGAAATAAAATTCGGTAATAGAATCGTTTGAGGTTTTCATAAGTCCATTTTCGTTGAACTCGCTGTAGCTTTTCGCTATCGCTGAATGATTTTCTACGAAGTTTAGCCAAAAAATAGAGTGTGCTATCCAGAAGTTGATTTTTGCAGACGAGCATCATGGTAAGAAAAGTGTAAAAGCTACCCCTCGTTTTTTTGAGGTAAAGCCAATCGGAGGCTTGAATTTGCTGAAATCGTTTTTTCTGTCCAAAAGATCCTGCGCTAGCGCTGCCAATATGAATCAATTCTTGCTCTTGCCAATGATAAAATTTCATCCCTGATTTTTTTGCGCGCCAGCACCATTCAACGTCTTCTCCATAAAGGAAAAAATCAGAGTCAAAAAACAGTTCTTGGTTCTTAATTTCAGCTAGGTTCATTAGCAAAAATGCTCCATTAATCCATTCTACTTCTCCCGAGTGAAAATGAGCTTCCTTTTGGAGCGCCTTCTCCTTTGCATTTGATTTTCGTTTCAAGAGGCGCTCAACTATCAAAATGTAAAAGGCATTTGCTCTAAATTCTCTTCGTATTCCAGGAAACTTTAGTCTTAATGTCTCTTGAAAACTTCCGTCCTCATTGATCAAGCGGGTGCCAAGGACGGTTTTATTTGGTTCAGGAAGTGACTTTAGCTGTTCCAGACAATTAAAGATCGTATTCTTGTCTTTGACAATTACATCAGAGTTTAACAAAAGAATATATTCACCATTTGCCGCAGCGATTCCCTTGTTATTTGCTCGACCAAACCCACTGTTGTATGCCATCGGTATCCATTTCAGCTCTGGGTAAATTGTTTTCAACTTTTCCTCTGAATCATCTTCAGAATGATTATCCACCACAATAATTTCATACGATAGTTGAGGTTCATAGTCTATTATCGACTGTACGCATTGAAGAATCAAATCTTGATTTTTGTAATTGACGATAATGATCGATAATTCAGGCATTCAGGGTTGACTATGTTTTTTCAGATTGAATTTATTACGCTTCATTCTGAATGAGAAAGTTTGCGTTATGCAAGAGTGTAAAATTAGATAAAAATGGCAGTTCTCCGTTAAGTAGAAGGTAATAGGAGTGTGAATATCATGGTAGATATATGATCACACGCATTTTTTGGTTATTTTGGTGAAGCAATCGAAGCGAATGAAAACTGAAACGATACCGTTTAATAAGCCGCATTTAACGGGGAAGGAGACAACCTACATTCAGGACGCAGTACTTTCTGGAAAAATTTCGGGGAACGGTAAATACACGCAGAAATGTCATCGTTTTTTTGAAGATAGACATGGTTTCAAAAAGTGTTTGTTAACCACTTCGTGTACAGACGCATTGGAAATGGCAGCAATTCTTATGGATATACAGCCAGAAGATGAGGTTATTTTGCCTTCGTTTACGTTCACTTCAACAGCAAATGCCTTTGTTTTAAGGGGGGCAAAGTTGGTGTTTGTCGATAGCTCTTCTGAAAACCCCAATATGGACGTTCAGTTAATTGAAGCATTGATTACGCACAAAACGAAGGGAATTGTAGTGGTGCACTATGCCGGAATTTCTTGTGATATGGATGTTGTGATGGATATTGCAGAACGATACAACCTTCTTGTTATAGAAGATGCAGCGCAATCGATAGAAAGTACCTTCAAAGGAAAACCGTTGGGAAGCATTGGACACTTTGGTGCATTCTCATTTCATGAAACGAAGAATGTGATCAGTGGAGAAGGAGGGATGTTGGTAGTGAATGATGAGCGTTTTATTGATCGAGCTGAAATTATTTGGGAAAAAGGGACCAATCGGGCGGCATTTTTTCGGGGAGAAATTGAGCAGTACGGATGGATGGATGTAGGATCTTCCTTTCTTCCTTCGGAAGTTGTTTCTGCGTTTCTTTTTGCTCAATTGGAAGAACTCAGCGAGATTCAAAGTAGAAGGATGAAAATATGGAAGCGTTACTGGGATGAACTTTCAGAAGTATGTCTTGCTCAGAATATTCAAATTCCGGTTATTCCTGATTTTGCGAGTAATAATGCGCATATTTTTTACCTCGTTCTACCAAATCGTGACCTACGAGACCGTTTAATTCAAACCTTGGGAGATAATCACATTTTGGCTGTTTTTCACTACCAATCATTACACAAAAGTGATTTTTTTCTTAAAAAGGGTGGTACACCAAGGCTGTTAAAGAATTCAGATCGTTATTCGGATTGCTTAGTGCGGTTACCGTTGTACTATGATCTTCAAGATGAAGAGCAGGATCGTATCCTGAAATGTATCAAAAACATAATTGAGACAAGGTGATAGAAGAAGTGTCTTCAGTCACCAATGGAACTAGTTACCTCGTCTAGCGAATTTTTTGAAAACCGAAAAAGGCGTCAAGAAAAACCGTCCAACTTTCCAGGTGATGGAGTTTTGCATGGCATGAATTTCATTTTGCTTTGATTCGATTAATTTCTGAGATACTTTACTACCGTCGAAAAAACTAGAGACTTCACCCAAAAAAGGTGCATCAGAACAAATCGCTAGATCGTATATTGGTTGGAATGCATCGTAAACAGAAGGTTGGTTTTTGTCTGAGATAAAGCGAAAAGAAGTGTCGTCCTCACTGCAAAGTAAAGAGCCGTAAACTAATTTCTGGTAAAAAAAACGTGAGTGAGCGAAGTGCTTTCTAATTAGAGCTTTGAACTCGAAGAATTCCAGTTCCTTTACGTGAAATTCATTCTGCTTTGCTAGCGTTTTGTTGTAATTGTGTTTGTCAGGAGATGAAATTATTAGGAGGCCGCCCGGAGCTAGTACACGTTTCACCTCTTTCATCATTTGTTCATGTTGGTCATGATGCTCTATCGTTTCAAAACTCACAACAACATCAATGGAGTGGTCTTCGATAGGGATGGCAGATGTGCTACCTTGTTCAAATCTAAGGTGAGCCTGCTTGTATTTGTTCTTGGCGAAATCGATGGTCTCCGCAGAAATATCAACACCTATAACTTCTTTTGCATGGCTCGCTAGCAGATGACTTCCGTAGCCTTCCCCACAGGCGATGTCCAGAACACGTTTGTCCTTGACCAAGTGAAAAATTGAATAATACCTATGATAATGCTCCAAGTAGATTGTACCTTGAATCTCTGGTAAATATCGTTCTCCTGTAAATTTCATCTGAAAGTATTAGTCATTATTTTCAAATTCCCAGTATAAATCGGGGCGAATAAGCCCATCAATCTTTCCTACATAACCATTCCTGAAGTTGGAATTCAAGTCGCTGTCCAAGACTTCGAAGTTGATTGCGTCGTAATCGGAAACATGAACTTGAAACGGAGAGAAGGTAGTGATGGCAACACCAATTTTAAAATAATTATTGTTTAGGAAATTTTTTGGGATCCATGCTGTAGCAAAGTGCTTTCCTTTTGAGGAAAACTGATTAGATGCATTTGGGGCAATTGAAACCAAAAGTTTTCCGCCCAAGCTATTAGAAATATGAATATTAGGGATGGGGTAAACACCCTTGCTATCAAGTACTTCGAATTCAACCTGAATGCCTATTGTTTGATCAATCGTGGCGTTTAATATCTCCTCTTTTTGTTCGTTAATGAGTTTGACGTTATGCAGAACTACCTTTTCATCCCATTCGTTAAACGCAAATTCTTTGTATTTTTTTATGAGGTCGGTTCCTTTTGTACTGCTGTTTAGATAGTGTTCAACAACCTCATCAACGGGACCTTCTTTTATGATGGTTCCTTTTTCCAAATAGAATCCCTTTGTACATAATGATGAAATTGCTCCCATGTCATGACTAACAAAGAGCACTGTTCGTCCTTCGGCAGCTACGTCACTCATTTTTCCGATGCATTTCTTTTGGAACTCCGCATCACCAACAGCCAATACTTCGTCAATAATCAGAATTTCGGGTTCGAGGTGTGCTGCAACGGAAAAAGCTAATCGCACATACATTCCAGAAGAATAGTGCTTTACAGGAGTATCAATGAATTGTTTCACTCCAGAGAATTCAACGATATCGTTGAACTTTTCCTTTACTTCTTTGCGTGTCATCCCCAAAATAGTTCCGTTGAGGTAGATATTCTCGCGACCTGTTAATTCAGGGTGGAAGCCCGTTCCAACTTCCAATAGTGAAGCTACACGACCATTAATTTCGATGCGACCCGTTGTAGGTTTGGTGATCTGAGAAAGCACCTTCAAAAGTGTACTTTTTCCAGCTCCGTTTTTTCCAATAATCCCAACGATGTCTCCTCGGTTAATTTCAAAGTTGATATCTCGAATCGCCCAAAAATCATCGCCTTTGGCTGCGGCGCTTTTAAACACATTCGATAGAGTAGAGCGGAGACTAGCATTTTTTTGCTTCCCAATGGTGTATCGCTTACCCAGATTACTGACTTTTATGGCTTTTGTCTCTTCCATTACACAAAATCAGCTATTTCGTCTTCGACGCGTTTGAAATACATAAGACTCGTTACGAAAAGGAGTAGAATCATTCCGAAGGAGATAAACATCATGTTGTCAGGAGCTTCTCCTCCGAAAAGGCTCCAGCGAAATCCTTGAACCACACCGGCCATAGGATTTAAGTAATACAAACTCACGGCCCACTCAGGCGCTTTATCTAGCACTTTTTCCGCGGGGAATGCAACTGGAGAAATGAATAAGCCGAGCTGCACCATAAAAGGTATAATGTGTTGAAAATCACGGAAGCGAATAGTTAATGCACTGAGCCAAATTCCTACACTGAGAGCGGCAATCATACCCACTAAAATGAATAAAGGAGAGAACCATGCAGTGGATGCTGGAGCGACACCGTGATAAATCATCAGAGCTACGAGAATAATCACTGCAACTCCCATGTCTATAAGTCCAACCAGTGCTTTTGAAAGTGGAATGATTAAACGAGGGAAATAGATCTTTTTGATCATATTTTGACTTTCGATGATTGACTTCCCTGAATTGGTCATTACAAATGCAAAATACGTCCAAGTAATCAAGCCGCAAGCTGTAAAAATGGAATGGGGAATGTTTCCAGTATCGACCTTCGCAAATTTTGTGAAAACGATAGAAAGAATAATTAAGGTAACGATAGGCTGAATAAATGCCCACAGAAAACCAATCGTTGTTTGGGCATAACGTACACGGAAATCCCTCCAGGCAAGCGTAATAAATAGATCTTTGTATCTTTTTAGCTCACTTAAACTAGGGAAGAGTTTGCGCTTTTTGGCGTCAATTATCGTTGTTTTCGACATACGTAGCTTCATTCGGTTGAGTCTGTACTCGATGGCAAATATACGTTACTTTTTAGTTTTACTAAATCACTATTCAGTTCTAAGAAAGGGTCAGCTCAGAGCCTGCGTTATTTCTTGTTTCGAATCTGCAGCCTCATTTTTTACTGTCAGGGAAAGTAGAATGATGAAGAATGGCAGAAGTGGAGCCCGTAGTCGTACGAGTACACCAAAAAGTCCAGAGGTTAAACCTGTTACAAATGCTAAAATGAGGACGAATGAAATCGAAAAAAGCAGGAGTTCATTGTTTTGAATGAGTTTGATCTTTTTCAGGGCATCTTTCCGAATGAAAATGAACAACAAATAGAGAAAAAGTAGACTTTCTAGGCCGTTGAAAATTAAGGAAGGAGAAAGTGCTTCCCAAATAAAAGGACGGAAAATTCCCGCAGTTATGGCAAACGGACTAGCTCGTAGTAAGCCGAGAGGGGTGTATTGAATTTCACCAATGCTGTATCGGTTGTCACCATAGGTGACGTTGGTGGCGAAATCTCGTTGCGTAATGGCGGCTTCCTGAAAAATTTCATTCTGCTCAAGAAATTCTGCTTCCGAACCTGAAGATAAAGCTTGTGAGAGCACAACGAAACCTCCAATCAATATGGCAAATCGAACAAAAAGCGTAGCTTGATTACTGTTAGAAATTCGTTTGGCAATGGCTGTGCTGTAAGCCAAGGCAAGTGAAAGGATGGTGACGTACAGAACAACCGACCGTATGTGATAAACCATGAGAGCCATCAGAATGAAAAAAATAAACGCACGAAACCGGTTTTTGGAATCTCTTGAAATGAGGATAAGACCATTGTAAACCATCGTCACTACACCGATGTAAACAAGTGTATCTTTCGAGATTCCAGTACACCAGAAATTAACAGAAGGCAGAAACAGAACTCCTATGGCGAGGTACGTTTCGGACACAATGTTCATACTACGTATGTAGGCAAATAACTTCCATGTTGCTGAGGCAACAAAGTAGGAGAGAAGTAAGGTGGTTGCAATAAAACTTTTGAAGGTGAAAAAAGACAAAATAGATGTCAATTTACACACGAAAAAACCTTCAGGCTCGCGATAAATCCATCCAGGCGGATAGCCTGTACGAGAATTAAAGAAGAGAGAAATCGAGTGGTCAGTTGGTGTTGAAAATAGTTGCTCAAAATACAATCCAGGGTCCTCCATAAACAGATTATTCAGAGCAACGGTTCCATGGTAGTAGGCAATGGTGTCACCTCCACCGTAGACTAGAATAAAAAAGAGAGCAAATGATAAACTGAAAAATAACTTCGCGTACACATTATACATGTAGTACTTTCCTTCATTACCCGCGTAATTTCCTTTACGCACTTGTGCCACGACCAAGATAATGATCAGCCACAAGAATGCTGGGATGAGTTGAAAGATGCTAAAGAAATCGGTTTGCACGAATCTTGTTTTATCAATGTCTTACGGAGAAAATAGTTTTTTGTTCTCCTATTGATGATGATACGGTTCTCCTTTGAGAATAGTGAGTGCACGATATACTTGCTCAATAAAGAATAGTCGAACCATTTGATGTGAAAATGTCATTTCAGAGAGACTGATTTTTCCGTTTGACCGAGCATACACTTCATCTGAAAATCCGTAGGCTCCGCCCACCACAAAAACCAACGATTTCCCTCCTTGGTTGAACTTTTTCTGAAGGTATTTTGAAAAACCGACAGAGCTGAATGATTTTCCGTTTTCATCGAGCAAAATAAGCTGCGCTGAGGAGTCTACTTTCGCTAAAATCAATTTACCCTCTTCTACTTTGATTTGATCTTCCCTGAGTTTTTTGGCATTCTTCAATTCAGGAATTTCAATTTTCTCAAAGTTACAGTAGTGTTTGAGTCGCTTCAAATACTCGGATTCACCTTCCTTCAAATACGGTCGTTCGGTTTTCCCGACGCAGATCAATTGTATTTTCATGGGGTAAATTTAACAAACGATCCTGTAAAGAATTTAAAACTTCAGAAAAGCGTATATTACGGCATTATATTTGTTGATAGACTGAAAAACGAAAACTATGCATCTCGTATTTTCTTTGCTCGCATCTTTGATGCTTTCTGTGAATTTGGTAACGAACGTTCCTTACGCTTCAATTGAGAAATCATTTGAATCGAATCGTGCGAAAGATATTGTTTCTTTGGGAGGAAGTAAGCTCTTGATAAATGTTCAAGGAAAAGAAGGTGCGTACAGTCAGTCTCAGGCAAACCTTGTCCTTCAAGATTTTATGTCGAAAAATCCATGTACTTCTTTCGATTTCATTTTTAAAGGGAAAGAATCAAATGGAGGAAGTTTTGCGATTGGAAACTACAAGACGCGTTCTGAAAAGTTTCGGGTAACGATTTACTTCAAAAAAGAGCAGAGTTCTTACAAGATTGAAAGCTTAACCATCGAAAGGGACTGATACTATCGTCTCCATCAATTGAATATTTCAAAAATCGAATTACTGAATGCAGAGAATCTCTATATTTGAGTCATGATAGATGAAATTATAGCGAATGCATTGCGTGAAGATATTGGTGATGGAGATCATTCCACACTTTCATCGGTTCCCGAAAATGGAAAAGGTGTTGCGCGACTCTTAGTAAAAGATGAAGGAATTATTGCTGGCGTTGAACTCGCTGAGCGAATTTTTAAAACCTTCGATCCAAACCTTGAAATAGAGGTATTCATCAAAGATGGTCAGCACGTGAAGCCTGGCGACGTAGCCTTTATCGTTAAAGGAGCATCACGGTCCATTCTTACAACAGAGCGACTTGTACTCAATTTCATGCAACGCATGAGTGGAATTGCTACCCAAACAAATCGTATTGTCAAATTGATTGAAGGGACATCCGCGAAATTATTGGATACGCGTAAAACAACACCAGGTATTCGATACATGGAAAAGTGGGCTGTTCGCATTGGTGGCGGTCACAATCACCGATTCGCATTGTATGATATGATCATGTTGAAAGACAATCATATTGATTACGCAGGAGGAATCAGGCCAGCTATCGAGAAGGCAAATCAGTACTTAAAAGATACAGGCAAGGATTTAAAGATCGAAATTGAAGTTCGTAACGAAGAGGAATTAAAAGAAGTTTTGGAAGTTGGGCAGGTGAATCGAATTATGTTGGATAATTTTTCTCCTGAACGAATTGTAGCAGCTTTGAAAACAATTCCAGAATCATACGAAGTGGAAGCGTCGGGTGGAATTACTATTGATACCATTCGTGCATATGCTGAAACTGGAGTTGATTTCATTTCGGTTGGAGCACTTACGCACAGCTTCAAAAGTCTGGATATGTCGTTGAAGGCAGTTTACGAATGATTTTTCGGATTGTCCAGAAGGTCAGAATCATCCGATTTACCTGTAATCAAAGTAGGACTTAAGAAAAAGGAAATGCCCGTGATCGCCAATCCTGCAATTACTACGTAATTATGGTATGGAAGATTGAGAAATTGTAAGATCAATCCGCCAAATAGAACAACGCTTCCCACCCAGAAAATTAAATTGAAGGATGGATTGCTGTTTTTGTCTTTTTGAAAACTGAATAAGTTCAAAACAAGCGCTGCCGCTCCCGAAATCATAAAGATAATTCGAGCCGTAGGAACGGAGATGTATGATCGTCCAATACGGGCGAAAAGCACGAGTGCCATCAAAAAGGCGATCGCAAAGCAGATACTGGCTATTCGTTTTACTAGCATATATACGAATCTACGAAATATTCCTTTGCAATGAACGGAACATCATTTATTGCGGATTTCTGTGTAGTTTGAAATTTTTGGAACGCATTTTGAAGGAGTAGGAGTAAAACCAGAAAGAACGAATAGAGTAGTTCTTTCATAAACGAAGGAAAGATGAAAAATATAGCAATACTCGGAATGATGTTCTTGTCACTAGGAGCATTCGCACAACAAAATTCAAATATCGAAGCGAAACAGAAAGAAAAAGTTTGTGTAATCCAAAGAGATCAAGCACAGCAACCTCAAATGAAGCATCGAATGATTACGGCGCCAATTCAAAATGCTCCAAATCATGCATACATTCGTGCTGTTCGCGCTGATAACCGAAAGCAGGCAAAACGTGGACAGGTTCGTGATCAGAAGATGGTTGTGCCACTAAAAAGAAAAAGTGCAGAAGTGAAAGCGAAGCAATAAATGTTGCTCAATATAAAGTTCAAGCGGCCGATTGGGGATTAACCGATTGGTCGTTTTTTATTGGGCATGCTTAAAAGCATGAATATCGAGTAGGAAGTCGATGTCTTCTTCAAGTTTATTCCCAATAACGATCACATTGGCACCTGCATCGCGTAGCTGATGCATTTCATCAAGCGATCGAATTCCTCCTCCAACAATAATTGGCGTATCGAGATTTTTCAGTTCATGAATAACAGAAGCAGGAACATGTTTCTTCGCACCGCTGCCTGCATCGAAGTAAAGTAATTTCTTTCCTTGAAGAATTCCTGCCTTAGCCGTGTTCATTATAATAGATAGATGATCTTTCGGAATAGGAGTGGTTTGACTCACATAGGCAACCGAAGATAAATTTCCACCATCAATTAATATGTAGGCAGTGGGAATCACTTCAATATCCATAGCGAATACTTCTTGTGCCGACTGAACATGATGGCCGATGAGGTAATCTGGATTTCTTCCAGAGATAAGACTTAAATACAATAAAGCATCTGCCTTTTCTGAAATTTGATGTGCTGCCCCAGGGAAAATGACCAATGGAAGATTGGAATGTGCAGTGATAAAATCAACAACAAGGTGAAAGTCCTTTCGCGACACAGTACTTCCGCCAACAAAAAGATAATCGACTCCAGCAAACGTTGATTTCTCGAGTAAAACTTTCAAGCGAGAAAGATCAGAATATTTGTCAGGATCAATCAGCGCGGCAACTTGTCCGGTCTTTCGACTGAACTTTTCATAAATTTCTTTAGATACGTTCAACAGCACTACTATTTATAGAAACAACTGTTCCTTGGTGATCAAATATATCCAACTCAACGAGAAGCGTATGGTCGTGGTTGATGATTTTACCCAGCCATTTGTCGTCAGTCGACTTGGAAAGAAGAAGGTCTTCCTTAAAGATAATCTTTTTCCGTCCTGCTAATTTATACATCGCTTCCTTTGCCGACCATAGTCGTGTCATTTCTAATTTATCATTCTCGTCAAAGAAATCTTTCTCCGATGGAGCTAGAAATTTAGGACAAACGTCAAGAATGTTTGGGCGAGGAGTTTCTAAGTCAAGCCCAATCTGATATTGTGCATTAAAAGCGAGTCCTACTAAATAGGATGAATGGCTGATTGAAATAAAACCGATACCTTCTATATATGGAGCGCCAATCGAATTGTACTGAATCGTTTGCTTGCCTAGCACCTTTTCGCGCAATATTCGTGTAGCAATAAACTCCCTTCTCCTTCTGATGTGTTTAAATGTCAGGTAACGCGATAATTCTTCATCGTTGAGACAATCGAGGTAATGACTTGGAGCAAAGTCTCCATATCCAAGTAGGTGAATTTGCGTTGATTCGCTCGATATTTGCCAAAAATTAAAGTCGGACATCTGGTGCAAAGGAACGAAAATCTATCCGTTTTTAGCTAGACGTGTATAATTGAAATGAAATTCGAATATTTATCGTTTCCCCACTCAAAGTAAACTTCATACATTTGTTAAATAAGGTTAAGCCAAAATGAATTTAATTTTTATTAACAATTAAGGGAGTGAACACGAATTTTTCTATATTTACGGGCTTTCTAGGAGGAAAACGATTTAAATAACAAACTATACTTATGTTACGAAAACTTAACTTAGTGTTAGTAAGCATCTTGCTTACAATGTCTTACGGGTTCTCCCAAGTGGGACAAGGTACAGTAAAAGGGGTGGTTACTGACGTCGACACAGGGGAACCAATTCCATTCGCTAAAGTTGTCTTAAAACAAGGTGGCTCGATTAAAGCTGGAGTGGAAACTGATTTTGATGGAGCATTCCAAATCAACTCAATTAATGCTGGTTCTTACGACGTGGAAATCAGTAATGAAGTTGAAGGTTACAAGCCTCAATTGATGACCGGGGTGAAAATTAGTTCTGAGAAAATTACATTCTTGGACAATATTGCTCTCGGAAAAGCAAAAGATGTCTTGGACATTGAAGAAGTAGAGGTCATTGCCTATAAGGTTCCTCTTATTGATAAAGATGGTGGAGCTTCTGGTTCTACAGTAACAAGAGAAGATATTGCGAAACTTCCAGTACGTTCGGCAGCAGGTGTTGCGGGAACAGTAGGGGGAGTTAACGCGGATGAAAGTTCAGGTGACTTAAGTGTACGTGGATCTCGTTCGGATGCAACATACTTCTATATAGATGGTATTAAAGTTCGTGGTTCTTCTAACCTTCCAAAATCAGCGATTGAAGAAGTGAAGGTAATCACCGGAGGTTTGCCTGCAAACTACGGAGATGCAACAGGAGGGATTATCTCGGTAACAACTAGAGGTCCTTCTGCGCAATACTTCGGAAGTATTGAAGCAGTAACTTCAGGTTTCTACTTTAGTGGTAAAGATCCTGATGGATACGATGGAAAAGTTTTTGGTTTAGATAAGTATGGATACAACTTGGTAGAGGGGATGTTCTCTGGGCCACTTTGGATGCAGAAAGACTCAACAGGAAAGAAAACGAAGCCTAGACTTGGTTTCTTGGTTTCAGCAAACCTTACGGATCAATTAGATTCTCGCCCGCTTGCAGAAGGAGGTTGGAGAATTAAAAAAGAAGTAAGAGATGAGCTAGTTGCAAATCCTTTACGCGCTACTTCAGATGGTTCTAGTACTATTCATAATGCATTCTTCCTTAGAAAAGATGATTTCGAAAGAATTCCTTGGAGAATGAATACACGAAGAACGAATGTTTCAGGTCAGGCTAAGATTGATGTGAATACAGGACCTTCTGTCAACCTTTCTTTTGGAGGTTCATTGAACTACCGATTTGGAAACAACTACAATTACGCAAACTCACTATTGAACTTCCAGAATTTTGGAGCGTTCCAACAGTTGGATTGGCGTGTGTTTGGTCGTTTGACTCAACGTTTTACAAATAATACAGAAGGGTCTAGTTCTAAAATTAGAAGTGCCAACTATAGTATTATGGTAGATTACTCGAAGTCAAAAACGAACTTCTTTGATCCAAAACATAAATACAACCTATTTAACTACGGTCACGTAGGTACGTACGAAACTTCAATTCGTCCTTCTTACACGTTCGATAGTGATAGAAACATGTACGTGCATGATGGTTTTGAAGAGTATGAAGTGTCATTTACACCGTCAGAAACAAACCCAGCATTGGCTGCAATCACTAGTCAGTACTATGACTTGTTCAATTACCGTCCAGGTATTTCTGAAGAGTACTTTTCTAACCCAGACGCTAACCCTTTCAGAAGCTTGGATAAAATTCAAGAGTTGAACGGTTTGAGAAATGGTGATGTTCCTTTGAGTGTTTATGATATTTGGAGCAACATTGGTAGTCCGTTTAACTACTTTGAGAGAACTGAAAACGATCAGTTCCGTGTTACAGGTTCTGGTTCTGTTAATATCGGCGACCACGCTTTGTCTCTAGGATTTGAGTATGAGCAACGTTGGGATAGAAGCTGGAGATCAGGAACAACAACAAATGGTAACGGAAACGGACCAATCAGTATTTGGAGAATTGCTCGTCAGTTAACGAACTTCCATATTGATGAATTAGATACTTCATCTGCGTACGTTTCGGATTCTGGATCTTACAAGCGTGTTACTTACGATCGTTTGAACACGGGATATGCTAGCCAATCAGGAACTGGACAATACGGTGGAGCGTTGAATAACGATAACCAATCATTCTTCGATTACAACCTACGTGAATACCTTCACGAAAATGGATGGATCGGTACAGGTGGAGATGGTAGCGAGTTTATCGATATCGACCGTTATGATCCAAGTATCTACTCATTTGATATGTTCTCGCCAGACGAGTTGTTGAATGGTGGTAACTCATACGTGTCATACTGGGGATACGATCATACAGGTAAGAAAGTGAGAGGTAACACTGATATCAATAAGTACTTTAACGAATTTGATGAAAACGGAAACTACAAGCGTTTCGTAGGTGCCTTCCAACCAATTTACATGGCAGGTTACATTATGGATAAGTTTGCATTCCGCGATATCGTATTCAACGTTGGTGTTCGTGTTGACGTTTTCGACGCCAACCAACCAGTATTGAAAGATCCATGGTTGTTCTACTCAGCGAGAACTGTTGCTGAAGCGAAAACAGAGCTTTCAAACGATCCTACTAAAACGTGGATTGACATTCCAGACGCAATGGGAGATGATTACGTAGTATATGTTGATGACGTAAACAACCCAGGAAATATTAAAGGTTTCCGTTCAGGTCAAGTTTGGTACGATGCAAACGGTGTTGAAACTGAAGATCCAACTGAATTGAGAGGTGCAGCAGGTATTCAACCGTATTTGACTCAAAAGGGTCTTGAAGCATGGAACAAAGGAACGCCAATCGCAGATGCATTTGAAGATTATAGAGCGCAGGTTAATGTAATGCCTCGTATTTCATTCTCTTTCCCTATCTCTGATGAAGCAGCGTTCTTCGCTCACTACGATATCTTGACAAAACGTCCAACTTCTGGATTCCGTTTTGACCCATTCCAATACCAATTCGTGAACGAAAGAAGTGCGATTATCAATAACGCTAACTTGAAACCAGAAACAACAGTTGATTACGAACTTGGTTTCCAACAAGTGTTGACGAAGACTTCTTCATTGAAAATTGCAGCATTCTACCGTGAGCAAAGAAACAACGTTCAGTTGATGAACATCTTCGAAGCGTATCCTTCAACGTACAGAACTTACGGAAACCGTGACTTCGGAACAGTTAAAGGGATGACAGTTGAGTACGATATGCGTCGAACTGGAAACTTAAGATTGAGAGCTAACTATACATTGCAGTTTGCTGATGGAACTGGTTCAGATGCAACATCTGCGGCAGGACTTGTAAACGCAGGGCTTCCTAACTTAAGAGCAATCTTTCCATACTCATTTGATCAGCGTCATGCATTTGCAATAACAGCAGATTACCGATATGGTTCTGGAAAAGATTACAACGGTCCTAAGATTAAGGATGTTGCAATTTTTGAGAACACAGGATTGAACGTAGTTACAAATATTTACTCTGGTTCGCCATATTCAGCTCAAACATCTATTACAAACGAAGGACAGTTCAGCCCACTTAACGCAGGTTTGGACGGAACAACAAACGGTTCTCGTTTGCCATGGTCTTACCGATTGGATTTGCAATTGGATAGAACATTCGATTTAGAGCTTGGTAAGGAAGGAAAGAAGAAAGCTACATTCTTGAATGTATACTTGCGTGTAACTAACCTATTCAACCAATTTAACGTGTTGAACGTGTACCGTGCAACGGGTAACCCTGATGATGACGGGTTCTTGGCTGCAGCGGCAAGTCAAACTTCAATTCAGAATCAGTTGGATGAGCAATCATTCAGAGATTACTACAACTTGAAAATTGACAATCCATTCAACATCAGTTCGCCAAGAACGATCCGTTTGGGAGTTAAATTTGATTTTTAATTTATTCATAAGAGATTTATTATGAAAAAGCAACTAATAGCAATTACCTTGGGAGCCACTGCACTATTGTGGTCGAATGAAGCGCTCTCTTATTATGGTCCAAATGACCATAGTGGAATCAGCCAAGGGAATACAGGAAATGCATCTTCGTCTCAGGCGAAGGGTGCGAATTGTGCTCCGTCAACAGCTAGATTGACGATGGAGTTCAACGATGTAAGTGCATTTATTGAGCAAGGAGGTAGTATGTTCCAGAACCGTCAGGATGGAACTGCGGCATATGAAATTCCAAAAGGAAGTGGTTTGAAAGCAATTTTCGCTGGAGCCCTCTGGATGGGAGGTACGGATGTAAACGGTCAATTGAAATTGGCTGCAGTTCGTTACCGTACAGGAAATGATTTCTGGCCTGGACCGCTTTCAGTAGATCCAAGTTCTGGAAATTACAATCCGAATGCACCTGTTGGTGATGATGCGGTACGTCCATTTGGAGGTGCTACAATCGAGCCAGGACAGTGTATTAAATATGATGAATTTTACACAATCCGTAAAGCAGAAGTAATTCAGTTCAATATCTGGTGGGAATGTTCAAACGGTGTTGCAACTGAAGGTTGTGACGATGTTCAACAACCTTCAGCAGATGTTTTGAACCGTATCTACAACTGGCCAGCTCACGGTGATGATATCCAATTTCAACAAGATTACTACTTGGCACCGTTCTACGATCGCGATGGTGATGGAACTTACGATCCAATTGGTCAAGGAGATCATCCATGGTATGATGATATCTTAGGACGAAATGATATCATTTGTGGTGTCGACAGAAGAATCTCACTTTTCGGTGATGAAACGCACTGGTGGGTATTTAACGATAAAGGAAATATTCACACGGAAACGGGTGGTGATCCAATCGGAATGGAAATTCGTGCACAGGCGTTCGCCTTCGCAACAACGGATGAAGTAAACCGTATGACTTTCTATAACTACGAGTTGATTAACCGTGGTACGCAAACTCTATTTAATACTTATTTCTCTCAATACCTTGATGCGGATATAGGTAACTTCTCAGATGATTACGCAGGATGTGATGTTTCTAGAGGTCTTGGTTACATGTTCAATGGAGACTTGAATGACGAAACAAACGCTGGTAACACTGGTTATGGTGAAAATCCACCAGCAATCGGGGTAGACTTCTTCGAAGGACCTTACCAAGATGCCGATCAAAAGGATAACGTGGGGCCATACTTCGATACAATTTTAGATTCTTTGATTACTCCTACAGTTGCAGAAGCGCTGAATGACGGAGGTATTGTTTACCAAGGAATTGGTGTTGGATATGGTGATGGATTCCCTGACAATGAGCGTTACGGAATGCGTGGATTTACATACTACACAAGTACTGCTCCAGGAACACAGTCGGATCCGACATCTGCAGCTCAGTACTACAACTACATGCAAGGTCTTTGGAGATTTGGAGATGAGACGTATTTTGGTGGAACTGGATTCCCAGGATCTACTGGTGTAACAAACATCGAGTCTGATTACATGTTCCCTGGAGATTCTGATCCATTACACTGGGCAACTGCAGGTATTGATCCTGGATTTGAGTGGGATGAAGCAACAGATAACAACCCAGCAGGTGACCGTCGTTTCGTTCAGTCAGCTGGACCGTTTACATTGACGCCAGGTGCGGTTAACAACATTACTGTTGGTATCGTTTATGGACGTGGTACGGAAGGAAACTTGTTCTCGTCTGTAGACGCAATGAAAAGAGCGGATACTAAAGCACAAGCACTTTTCGATGCATGTTTCGCAATCTTAACACCACCAGATGCTCCAAAATTGACAATTCAAGAATTGGAAAATCAATTGGTATTGACAATTGAGAACCCTGTAACATCAAACAACTACCTCGAGCAATATGCAGAGGAGGATAAAGTGAACATTACTGATCCAACTCTTGACCGTGTTTATACATTCGAAGGTTACCAAATCTATCAGTTGCTTGATGAAGCAACAGGTGTATCTGATTTGGATGATCCAGAGAAAGCTCGTTTGGTAGCACAATGTGATATCGAAAATGACATCGATAGAATTATCAACTTCGAATTTGATGATGAACTTGGTTTCGCTGTTCCAGTTGAAAGAGTGGATGGAGAAAACAAGGGTATTCGTCACTCATTCTTAGTGACAGAAGATGCATTTGCTCAAGGTGAACGTGCTTTGGTTAACCACAAAACATATTACTATGTTGCGGTTGCCTACGCTCACAACGAATTTAAGAAGTACGATCCAACAGATGCATTGTCTTTGGACGGACAAAAGATTCCTTACATCTCTTCTCGTTTGAGTTTTGATGGTACATCGATTAAATCAGTAGCTGCGGTTCCTCATAACCCAATGCCTGAAGCAGATGGTACAGGTCAAAAAATCGAATACGGTTCAAGTCCAAGAATTACACGTCTTGATGGACATGGAAATGGTGGAAATGACCTCAAGTTGACACAAGCTTCGAAAGATTTCATTGTGGCAAACGGAGTGATGGACACACCAACATATGAGTATGGAAGAGGTCCTTTGAACATTAAAGTGATCGATCCATTGAATGTTGAAGATGGTTATTTTGAATGTGTATTCAAAGACTACGCAATTAGCCCAACATTTAACGCTGCAGATACTGCATCTTGGGTGATCAATCGATATGATAAGCTAGGAGGTACTTTACTTGATTCTGTTGAGTCTGAGTTTACTATTCAGTTCAACAATGAACAATTGATTCCTCAATGGGGTATCTCAGTTCAAATTCAACAACAACCATACTTCTTGACTGACTTGACAGGAGGTGGTGTAATTGCTCCTTATTCAACGGATGTACTTCGATCTGACATCTACTATGAAGATAGTTCTAAACGTTGGTTGTCTGGTGTTCAAGATAACGATGGGTTCTTCCCAACTAACTGGATTCGATCAGGCGATTACACACCAGAAACAGATCCAAATGATCCAGCGTACGAGTGTAATCCAAACGTATTATCATACTTAGATCCTTGTAGTTACAGAGATCAAGCAGGTGGTGATGACGATAAAGAGTTCACGAAGTTATTGGATGGAACAATTGCTCCTCACAAATTGGTGGGATATCAATCAGACTATATGCCAATGGCTTACTACAACACATCATCGGTAACTTCATTGCAGAACGGTTCTTCAATTAGTTACTTACCAAGTGTGGATATTGTATTAACACAAGATCGCTCTAAATGGACACGTTGTCCGGTAATTGAGCTTGGACGTGATCCTTCTCTTAACGTTGGAGGTGCTGAACCAGGTGCATTGCGTAAGAGCAATAGTGTTGACAAGTACGGAAATGACGATGGATCAGGAACTGGTATGGGATGGTTCCCAGGATATGCGATTGACGTAGAATCTGGTGTTCGTTTGTACATGGCATTCGGTGAGAATTCATTCTTGGGTAATGAGAACGGTGCCGATATGATTTGGAACCCAACTGATAGACTTGTTGATGGAGTAGGATCTCCTCTAATGGGTGGTGTTCATCCGGTTTATGTATACGGATATCACTACGCTTCTATTCAAGGTGATCCATTTATTGGAAATGATTTCCCAGCATATATTCCAAGTGTTGCAGAAAACAACGCGGGTAACGAGTTGTATAACCAATACCAGTTGGTTGAAGCAAATAACACGGTTGCTAAGCAGTTTGTTTACAAAAACTTGGCATGGATTGCTTATCCACTTGCTGCTCCTGGATACGATATCACAAATGGTTTCCCAACAGACGCGGAAATCGAATTGAGAGTTAACAAGGAGTACAAGAACTACAGTGCTACAGGACAAAATGGAAGTCGTCCAATGTACTCATGGAGTATGGATGATATTGCCACGACAACTGGAAGTATTGACAGACTTGCTGAAGCATTGGATATGATCAACGTGGTTCCAAACCCTTACTACGCTTACTCTGAATACGAGCGTACTCGATTGGATACACGTGTGAAAATCACGAATCTTCCTGAAAGATGTACTGTTAAGATTTACAGTGTAAACGGTAAGTTGATTCGAACATTCAAAAAGGATAGTCCAGTAACATCAATCGATTGGGATTTGAATAACTGGAAGAATATCCCAGTTGCGGGAGGTGTATACTTAATTCACGTTGATGTTCCAGACGTTGGCGAGAAGGTCGTTAAGTTCTTCGGAGGTATGCGTCAAGTGGATTTACAAGGTATTTAAACAGATCAAAACGAATTGACATGAATAGTTCAATGATGAAAATAGGAAAAACAATAGTACTCGGAGTTTTGGTAATGACAGGTTTTTCTGCTCATGCTGGAAACGAAGATCGAGTTGGATCTGCTGGTGCATCACAATTGTTAATCAACCCTTGGGCGAGAAGTTCGGCCATCGGTGGAGCAGGAATTGCGCAAATCAATGGATTGGAAGCAACTTATACAAACATCGCTGGTCTGGCATTTACAGATCGAACGCAGATCAAATTCAATTACAGTAACTGGCTCGGAAGTGCTGGTATTGGAATGAATTCTGCCGGAATTGCTCAACGTATTTCTGAGAGTGATGTGATCGCTGTAAGTGTTCAGTCACTTAACTTCGGTGAAATTCCAATTACGACAGTAGCTAACCCTGAAGGAAATATCGGTTTCTTCTCTCCAAGAACGAATGTGTTTAACGTTGGTTATGCACGTACTTTCTCAAGCTCGATCTACGGGGGAATTAACGTGAAAGTAATTTCTGAAAGTATTTCAAACTTGAAATCAACAGGAGTTGCAATTGACGCGGGTATTCGCTACGTAACAGGTGAACAAGATCAAATCAAGTTTGGTATCGCATTGAAAAATGTTGGACCAACAATGAGTTACGCAGGTGACGGATTGGCACAACAAATCGAGTACACTGAAACTGGTGTGATCGCTACGTTGGAGCAACGATCTGCAGAGTTCGAAATGCCTTCATTGCTTGCAATGGGTGCTTCTTACGACTTCATCTTCGATGAGCGTAACAAATTGAACCTTGCTTTTGGATTCACAGCTAACTCATTCTCTAGTGATCAATTACGATTAGGATTGGATTACGGAATGACAACTGAGAAAATGGCATTCAACGTAAGAGGTGGTTTCGTTTACGAAAAGAACTTGTTTAGCGTAGAAAATCGCTCAAGCGCTTTGATCGGACCATCTGCTGGTTTCTCTGTTGATGCTTTGGTTGGTGAAAGCAAGAACGCAATGGGAATCGAGTATGCTGCTCGTTTCGCTGGTGTGTTTGGTGTAATTCACACAATTGGAGCTACGATTAGCTTGAAATAAATAGAAATTTATTACATTTGAGTATCAAGAGAGTCCGTCTGGGCTCTCTTGTTTTTGTTATATAAAAATTAGACTATGTCACAAATTAGCTATTATACAAAAGAGGGGTTGCAAAAATTGAAGGACGAGCTGCATGACATGAAAGCAGTGCAACGCCCAGCTATATCCGCACAAATTGGTGAGGCAATTGATAAAGGAGATTTATCGGAGAATGCTGAGTACGATGCGGCAAAAGAAGCTCAAGGTATCCTTGAAATGAAAATTGCCAAACTGGAAGAGGTAGTATCCAATGCTCGTGTAATTGATGATTCTGAAATTGATCATTCGAAAATCTTCATCCTATCTACGGCTAAGATTAAAAACGTAAAGAATGGTATGGAGATGACCTATACGATTGTTGCCGAAAACGAAGCGGACCTAAAAGCAAAGAAGATCAGTATTGAATCTCCATTCGGGAAAGGACTACTCGGTAAATCTGTAGGAGATATCGCAGATATCCAAACTCCTAATGGCGTTCTTCAATTTGAAGTACTCGAAATCACACGATAATGGCATCTATATTCACTAAAATAGTAAACGGTGAGTTACCATGTCACAAAGTGGCAGAAGATGACCAATTCCTCGCTTTCTTGGATATTACCCCAGTACGCGAGGGACATGTTCTCGTAATTCCCAAAACGGAAATAGACTACATATTCGATATCGATGATCAATTGTTGTCGGACATGATGGTTTTCGCCAAAGGAGTTGCAAAGAAAATGAAAGCGGCCATTCCATGTAATCGAATTGGAGTGACTGTTATTGGCTTAGAAGTGCCACACGCCCACATTCACCTTATTCCAATCAATTCGCTGCACGACATGGATTTTACAGCGGAGAAAGCATCTTTCAGTCAAGAAGAACTCGCTCAAACTGCAACAAAAATTCGCACAGCGTAGTAGAAGGAAGTGTAACTTGGTTTGATCTTTGATACGATATCTAAGAGATAACTAAAACCATGCGTATGACTTTTCTAAACTCAATGAAGGATATCATGCTTAAGAAGTTTTTTAATGGAATTTTAGCACTTTTTGCAACAAGCAGTGCTGTTTCTGCCCAGGTGGAACCATTGAATGTTCTTTTCATCGGTAACAGCTACACACACATGAATAACATGCCATCCATGTTCGATAAGATCGCGAAGGATGCTGGAATGAATGTGAATGTGGAGAAATGTGCCCAATCTGGTGCTTCTTTCAAAGTCCATTCTGAAAGACCTGAAGTATACGAGTCGATCAGCAAACGAAAGTGGGACTACATCATTCTTCAAGGCTATAGTCGCGAATTGACCTTTGAACCAAGCCATATCGATACGGCTACGGTTCCTTACCTCAATAAAATAATGGATTCCATCCAGAAGAATAACAAGTGTACAAATGTGTTATTCTACATGACCTGGGGATATGAAGACGGCTATCACGAACGAGAAGAAACGGATACGTACGCGAAGATGACTCAAAGAATTGAGGAAGGTTATCGCTACCTGAGTGACTTGTACAATGCACCTGTTGTTCCTGTGGGCATGGTTTGGAAGGAAGTGAAGGAATCGAATACGATGGATCTCTACGTGAAAGATCGCGCACATCCGAGTAAATATGGCTCTTTTTTGATTGCAAGCACTTTCTTTCAGTCGATTTTCGGAATGCAGCAAGGTGAGGACATTGGTATCGTACGGGAAAGACGTGCGATGAAAATTAGTGCAGCCGTGCAGGACGTATTGTCTAAGAAAAGAGAGTTGTACAAGTTAGATCGATTTCAAATTGATTTAGAGGCGACGACAGATGAAGTTGATCCGGAGAAAGCCGTCGTTCAATACAACATCAATTACCTTGGCGCTAAATCAATTCAATTGAAGTATGGTGATGGCGGAATACTAGAAGATGCTTCAGGTGCCTTCACAGTGAAGTATAGAGAAAATCCGAAAGTACAAATTGATATCGTCACGGAATGTGATAGCAAACTTACCTATTATCGAAATCTCGACTTGATATTAAACGAGCGAAACAACCGACGCAAAAAGCGCAAGAAGGATTAATCCTGTTCTGGACGTTTTTTCAATCGAAGAGCGTATACCACGCGATTGTATATAGCCGTTAATGGTTCAATGTACTTAACCATCAACACGAAAAAGGCAATCGCTGTAGCAGATATCGCAACGGCCGCATAAGGCGATAAATCGCGGTTAAATACATCAGGCTTCAAACCAATTCCGAAAACACCTCCGTAAAGAATAATCACGTGTACAACGTAGACCGGAAATGTTGTTTGTCCAACTTTGAGAAAGAGAGGCGCCTTAATTTTGAAGGATCGATCAATCAAAATAAGTAATCCGAGAAGCACAATTACTTGCCCCAATCGCGACATCGACGTTGAATTCAATTCAAATACTCCTTTTGCTGTCAGTCCGATGTATTCTGTAAAGTCATCAATTGAAGAGAATAAATCACGTGCAAAAATACTAAGCGCGAGCCCAACCACGATTACAACGACTCCAAACCACCATTCGCGAACTTTGTGTTCATATTGTCGGATGATTGCGCCGATCATTCCTCCAAAAATGGTGTAGAACGACATACGCACAAAGCTGAACGTGGAGAATTGTCCATAGAACATGTTCTGAATGAACTTAGGTGCTCCTTGTGGCCAATAGGATGGTTCTGTTGCTAGGCCATCGTGTAGTAATTGCTCGTCCAATCGGATGTAGTGCTTCATCCATGAATAGAAAATCAACATAATAACACCAGCAATGAAATAATACCAGTGAAGCTTACCAAATTTGAGTAAGCGATAAACGCCGTATATGGAGATCACAAAAAGAAGCCCTACAGCAATGGATTGCAGAACGTGAAAGGCATAAAACCAGTCCATATGGAACTCTGTTCCGTAATAAATAGACTTCGCAATTACCCATAAGTTTAACTGAATAAAATAGCCCCAGAAAAGCAATTGAAGTACTCTGCGTCCACCTTTTCGAACGCGAACATTTTTCCAAAAGCTTACATCTTGTCTGCTTCCAATGAGGAGATAAACGAAGATTAATCCAGTAACAGTAAAGAAGAGAGGGGAAGTTAATCCATGTAGCAAGTGCCACCCTTTGAACAGGAGGTAGTCCGTGTCTCTGTATTTCCAATCAAGAGCGGCTCCAGTAAAATGTCCTTCAAGCATCATTAAGATGGCAATGGAACGCGCCATGTCAATAAACTTCAATCGAGGTTTTTTATCGGATGCTTTTGCGGGAACGGTTGTCGTGTTAGTGCTTGACATTTTGTTTAAATCAGATGCCAAATTTACAACATTCTTTACACTTGACCTTACTTGAAAAAAGGACCTACGGAATTATTCGATTTTGAAATGGAATCTTCGAGTCGCATAGATTTGTCTGGAAACGAGAATCAATATTCTAGGGATATGCATGGATGATTGACAGCAATATGCGCACGGGTTGAGATTGCGGCAAATGAAGTATGGAGCAAAAAAAAGTGCCTTCATCAAACCGAAGACACTTTTCAATAAGAGAATCATCCTAGTGATGATCTTGCATTTTCCCAACTACTTTAGATAATGCAGATTTTGCTTTACTAATCGCTTCGCTTACCGCTTTATCTTTGGATGTATCTTTTGCCGTTACGGTAATGGGTTGAACACCTTGCAAGCGCGTTTCAATCTTACATTGAATATCTTCACCGCCAGATTTGTGTGCGTTTACATCAGAAAGATGCACTTCGATGCGGGTAACTTTATCCGCAAATTGCTTCAAGCCAGCATTGATTTTTTCGGAAACATACGCTTCAAGTGATTCTTTCCCTGTGATGTTATTATCTGTGTTAAACTGAATTTTCATATCGTTTTTGATTTATGTTATGGTTTGTGTTGTCACTACCATAAATATGCATATTCTAGGTGATAAAACGAAGCTTTCTTTGTTAAGAAAAGCTATCAATTGATGCATGCCTCACTTTTCTGCACACCTCGGAAATAAATGCCTTCTCTAACTGAATGACCCTGAAACTTTTTGGAGCTTGGTTAACTTCGCTTACGTCGATAGTGATTTTGGACAATTTGTCCAAGAAAGGTCTGGCTTCGCACCAACTCAAAAGGGAATTCCGTTGGTGTTTCTGCAAATAACGACGCACCTCCACCCAATAAAATCGGAATGGTTGTGATAATCATTTCATCGATGCGATCTTCCTTTAAAAACTGTTGAATGGTACTTCCTCCATCGATATACACGTGGTGATGTCCTTTTTGATGAATTTCATCGATGATTTCTTCGAGTGATCCCTTCATCAAAAATGCTTTGCCTTGATGCGACTGCGGAATTTCAGTTAGCGTATTACTCAAAACGAACACAGGCTTGGTATATGGCCAGTCAACATCAAAGGAACAAACGGTTTCAAAGGTAACCCGTCCCATCACAAGCGCATCAATTTTTTCCATGAAGGAAGCGTATCCCATGTCTTCCATGTCTGGATTCGGAATGGAATGTAGCCAATCGAGTCTGCCATTTCTATCGGCAATGTAGCCATCAATGCTTGTGGCGATGTAAACGCTGTTCTTTTTCATTTTTCGATTACGGAAAGAAGTCAAATCAATCGACAATTGTTCCTGACATGTAGAGTCGGAGCTCTTGATCAGATCCTTCAACTCCTAGATAAATAGATTTAACGAAGAAATCGGTCAGATTACTCGAATCAATGTCCATTTTGACGTTCATTTTCTCTCCTGGAGCAAGGGTCTTTTTCGGTAATTCACTTTTGATACAATCACACGGAATACGGATTTCTTTGAAAGAAATTTCTTTATCAGAATCGTTGCTAACTTCGAATGTTCCGGTAATCAATTCGCCACGTTTTACCGTTCCAGCATCAATTACAGGTTTCGCCGATACAAGAGCAAATTTAGATTCATCTTCCAAATAACTCACACTTTGGATTTCAATTTTTCGTTCGATTGCGGCTGCACGAGAGTAAACGGAATTCTGAACGTCGTTGGGGTTATCACTCGTCAATTGATTGGCTGTGTATTCGCCAAAAGGCACTTGAGAGAAAACAACTTTCCCACCATTTTCGGCCGTTCCATTCAAGTAGGGGAGAAAGATACCATTGTCGTATTCAGACATGTAATTCACCAAAGAAGCGATACGTCGTTTGGTCAAGTTGACGTTGTAATCGGTTTTCGCAAGCGGACTCGCAAAACCTTTCACTGTAATGTTGATTTTTGCGCCTTTTTCCAATTCTTTCATTAATAAGTCACGGAACAATTCCAAGTCGGCAACTCCTTTGTCTACATATTGAATGAAAAAATCTTCGATGTCTTCTTCTGCCTCGTTGGATTTAGTGCCCGACAACCCTTTGGAGTATTCTTTCTTATACGTGTCGATCATCGCGGTGTAGTCGTTGTACGAATCGATGTAATTGACATTTGAAGTGGTGTCCCAGCTCCGTGGATTCGGGACGTCGTTGTGAAAATACAGGGTAACAGGCAGTCGTTTGTTGAGATCTGCCAGTGTTTCTTCTGGCGTAGGAGGAATGACAATTTTCGGCGGTTTGAAGCTGAAAATATCACTACAACATGTCGGGTTTTTGCTAAACATCACGCCAATTCGATTCGAAGTAACGTAACCCGTGTCTAGGTCTTTGAAATAATACAAATCGTTCGCAGGACTGTTGATAGGCTGTCCAACATTTACGGGCTTGCCAAAGCCACCATCATAATCGAGGTAGAAGACGTCATATCCTCCGAATCCGTCGTGCCATGAAGATGAAAAATACAAACGTTGCTCTTTCTCATTCCACCAAGGAGTGACTTCATTATCTAAGCTGTTGGCTCCTTTGATGGCGCGCACACGTCTGTATTGATTTCCATTGCGAATTTTGCTGTAATAAAGATCCAATCCGCCTTTTGAGTCTTCTCGGTTAGAAGCGAAAATCAAGGCTTCATCCTCTCCGAGCTTTGCGATACATGGCATAGTGGTATTGGTTCCAGGCTCATTGATAATACTTCCCAATGAATCCAATGCAAACCATTCTCCATTATTGTACTGTGCAACCATCACTTTGCAGCGATATTGAAAATTTTCTTCTTCACACAAACTGAAGTAAAAGCGGGTTCCATCCAATGAGAACGTGCCATTTCCCGTACTCAATTTATCGACAAACAAGGCTTTAATGCGCTCTGAGCTTTCGAAACTCACGTCGTTTTTCCGACTTCGGTAGATGGAAGTGCTGTATTCCGGGCTGTACACTTCTTCACTCGCACTGATGGAGTCGGCACGAAGACTCGAGAAGATGAGTTCATCATTGTAAATGCCGTGGCCGAACTCAGAATTGACCGTATTGACCGTTTCTGGAAGTCGTACGAAGTCTCCTTTTGCGGAGTCGATCATAGCGGAAGTGGCCCAAATGGTGCTCGCCAATTCGCGTTTTGATTTTTTATAGAGATATCCCTTTTTGTCTTTGTAGTATTTTTTCTTGGCGAGCTTGAAGGTTTTAATGGCCTCCTCATATTTTCCATTTTGCTTTTGCATCAAACCGAGGTTCAATAAGCTGGACGGATATAATTTCCCAGATTCTTTGTCGTAGACTTTCTGGTAGTATTCTTCTGCTTTTCGATAATCTTTGTACGCCTTGAGTGTTTCGGCATAACTCCAGAGAATGTCAACGGTGTTGGAGTCGAGCTCCATCGCTTTTTCATAGTACTGAAGTGCGTAATAATAATCACCCTTATCGTATTGCTCTTGGGCAAACTTGAGGTACTTTGGCAGGTTGTTCTGTCCAAAGGCGAAAGATGTTCCAAACATCAACAGTACGACTAAATATAATCTGGACATATTCTGTGAACGATCTTTTTAGGTTTAAAACGGGTGAGGATATAACGAACGGATAATTCGAATCCTCCACGAAGTCGACTTGCAGGAACAAGTTTTGAAAAGTTGATGTCGTAACTCATGCCAACGAACCAATTTTGGTAATCCATTCCAACGGAAAGGAAAGCGGCATCCTTATTTCGGTAGAAAAGTCCACCGTACAAGGCTCGGTATTCTCCAAGGCGATTCACCAAGGTGTATTTTGCACGACCACCAATCATAAATTCTCGATAAACGCCTTGCACGGAAAATTGCATGCTCGGCAATACATCCCAGTCGTAATTGAGCTTGTAGATTCCATTTGCGAAGATGTTGACACGGCGATCGCGTTTCACTTCTGTCGTGAAAAAACCTTGATTCGGTCGGTTGATATTAAAAACGGCAAATCCTCCCGTAAAGTTGAGGCGTTCGTTTTCATAGTATTGATAGATTGCCCCCATTCCGAAGGAAACGTTACTTTTTCGGTCAGTTCCGAAGACTTCATTGCTCGAAAGCCCTGGATTATACTGAATTCCATCAAATTGATTATCGAAGTAAAACTGATCGGTGTTCAACTGTCGATGATTCAACCCGAAATTTATTCCTGGCCGAATGGTATGCATGGAATCGCTTGTCAACTTCAGAAGATACGACGCATTTGCCTGAAGCTCAACCGTACGAAACTGTCCATCGCCCACTACATCATGAAAGAGCATTCCGCCAACACCAATGTTTCGATTGAAAGGAAGTGTCCCATCTGCGGTGACATTTACAGTATTGAATGGAACGGTAACGCTTCTCCATTGATCGCGATAATTTCCAACAAATCGGATGTCTCCATTGAATTGCCCCGTATTCCCAGGGTTTTGATAGATTGGATTGGCATCAAACTGCGACCAATGAACATCTTGAGCGGACACGATCGAACTCGTGACGAGCAAAAGTAGCGTTAGAAAGGTCGATGTTCTTTTCAAGTGATATCGTTTAACCGTTGAAGTTACGAAAAATGTGCGTCATTTCGAACTCTGAAATACATTGCATCAGGAATTCCATGACAATCTCCTTCCTTGAAGAATTCCATTCCGATTTTTTTCAGGACGCGAATAGAACCGAGGTTTTGTTTAGCTGTTCTCCCGATGATTTCATTCAAACCGAATGTACTGAATCCTATTTCGATGCATCGTTGAGCAGCTTCTGTAGCATATCCATGATGCCAGTAGGATTGAAAAAACCGGAAACCGATATCTACGTAGCCTTCTTCGTTTCGCTTGAGTCCACACCATCCTAAAAACGCATTGTCTTCTTTGCGGATAACGGCCCATCGACCAAATCCATTTCTGGCGTAGTCCGAATAATTCTGAAGAAATGCTTCAGCTTCTTGGATGGATTTGAATGGAAGATCACCCGTATACTTCAGTACTTCGGGATCATTGTTGAGTTCAAAAAAGCTGTGTGCATCTGCAACTGAAAGTTCGCGAAGGATCAATCTATTGGTTTCGGCAATCATAGTTGAATGACATATTTGTGTACACCGCCATCTTCCAGAAAGAAATCGTGAAAGTTCTCTTTGTTAATGAGGTATTCAACACCGTTTACTGTGAAAGTCATTTGCTTCAGATTGAATAATTTACCACTGGCACTTTTCATCGATTGCGCGTCGTATTGATCGTTTGAAAGCAGACCAAAAACAAGCGTACTTTTTGGTCCTAACTTAATGGAAACTTTTTCATCCGAATTATTGAAATCACGATAGGGAAGAGGGTGTTCCCAGTTCGGAGAATAATCTCGACTCGATTGATAAATTTCGCCTTTACTTCCAAAGATCACATTTTGCTCCTGCGGATTTTCGAGAGTGTATTCGATCAAGATACTCTGATCCGTTGAATTCCCAAGGATAAAATAATGTTGGAACGAGCAGCCTGAAAAAGCCATTGCTGAAAAGAAGAAGAGAATGAGTCGCCAATGTTTCATGACGGAAAGTTAGTGAAAATCAGATTTCGATTAAATCTCTCCAAGGAAAATAAGTAGGAGAATGATTCCGATAATCAGGAAGAAAAGAAACATTTTAGGATCGCGGTACAAGGGCTTCTTACCACGTTTTGTCAATTTCTCGTAGTCGTGGTGAAGACGCGAAAAGTCCTTGTGACGCTTGATTTGAGCATCGGTAGGATCCAATTTCTTGTTGTCTTTATTTACGGTGAATTTTCTCATCCCTCGTGATTCCACTTTTTGTTAATTCGTTCTAAAATACGATAAGTTCGCATCTTTGCTGTTGCTTCGCTGACAGAATAAATTTCGGCTATTTCTTTAAAACTCATTTGTTGAAAGAAGCGGAGTTCGATTAAATCGAGGTGACTTTCCTCCAGTTTATTGAGCAATTTGATCAATTTTTCCTGATCTCCCATCGACATGTGCGAGCTAAAAATTTCTGCTTCTGCTGCGACATCTAAAATTCTATTTTCATCGATAGGAACAGAGAAATTTTTCTTTTGTTGACGGAAAAACATCGAAACTTCATTTTGCGCAATGCGGTACAGCCAGCTGCTGAATGGAAAACCACGATCTTCGTACTTTTCCATGTTAGCCATCGCCTTGATAAACGTTTGTTGCGTTAAATCCGCTGCGTTCTCTTCATCTCCTCCTAAACGCTTAAACACGAAACGAAAGATTTGATCAAAATAATGATTGTACAATGTTCCAAAGTACTTCCGATCTTTCTTCGCCAAGGCGATGATCTCGGGTTCACTCAGTTTTTTGATATGTTTTTCGCGCTTCAAAGAAGTTTTCGTTTTCCTTGTAATGTACGAATAAAGAAAAGTAACATCACGGAGTACTCAAAGAAACAGGAATAATTTTCCCATTCATCCATTGATGACCTTTAAGTGCGAAATCAGCGATGTACTCGGCCATCTTTTCTGCGCTCACAGGAGCTTGATAACCAGGGAATGCCGCCTCCAACATTTCCGTTTGAGCAGCCCCCAGACACAAGCAGTTCATTTTGATGTAGGTTTCCTTAAATTCCTCCGCAAATAACTCGGTGTAACTACAAAGTGCTGCTTTCGAAGTCGAATAAGCGGTTAAACCTGGGAATTTTACCGACCCCTGAAATCCACCAATAGTACTGATGTTCACAATGTGCGATTCTGTCATTTTGGGAAGGGCTGCCTGAACAGTTTCCATTACACCAATCACATTGACCTGGTAACTTTCTGTGAGGTCGTGATGCGTGAGTTGATCAAATGGTTTATTTACTAAAAAACCAGCATTATTGACCAAAATATCGATCCGATTCAAATCCTGAAAAACCTCTTCACATGCTTCCCGAACATCACTACGCGAAAGATCGAGGTCCTTGCACGTAACATTCGAGTATTGCTCGAAATTGGATTTCATCTTACCTAGATTTCTTCCTAGAGCAAGAATTTCATGGTGTTCATTCTGAGCAAAAAGATCAACGAGTGCTTTACCAATTCCACGACTCGTACCAACAACGACAATTTTCTTAGTCATCGTAGCTAATTTTTAGTGATTCACTTGCAGGATGCGCTTGACATGTGAGAATGTATCCTTCTTCCACTTCTTGATCTGTTAAAGAATAGTTCACGGTCATTCGTGCATTTCCTTCAATAATTTTTGCCTTACATGTGCAACAAACACCTCCTTTGCAGGAGTACGGAGCGTCGAAACCTTCTTGATTCACTTTGTCAAGAATGGCAGGACCGTCGGCATCAAGGTCAAATGTCATCTCGTCATCATCCAACAGAACAGTTACTTTACTTGTTCCAGAGAATGATCCCTGAACATCTCCCGTGTTGTTAGACGTCATTAAGGTTGGTGTAGTGAATAGCTCGAAGAAAATTTTATCCTGGTTTACACCAAATAATTTGAGCACTTCCTCCATGTCAACAATCAGTTGCTCAGGTCCACAAAGGAAGAAAGCATCTGATTTCAAAATACTCAAGTCGTTCTTGATGATTCCTGTGAATACTTCTTTTGTAATGCGAGAATTTACGGAACCTTCTGAAGCTTCACCACTCAAAAAGTGAGTTGTTTTCGTGTTTTTGAGCTGAGAAATAGTGTCTCTGAAGATAATTTGATCGAGAGAGCGCGAACCGTAAAAAAGTTGCATTTGCACTTCCGATGATTCTGCTGCTTTCGCCATCGACATGATAGGTGTAATTCCTGATCCTGCTGCAATAGCAACGATATTCTTAGCCTCTTTCGGACGAACGAAATTTCCTTCGGGAGGAGAAACAAAAATGCTTTCACCAACCTTGGCTGATTGATTGAACCACGTTGACATTTTTCCATTCTCTACAAGCTTCACCGCTACGGCAAGTTGTTCTTCAGGTCCTGAACAAATGGAGTAGGATCTTCGAATCTCTTCTCCGTTCATTTCAATTGCGAAATTGAGGTATTGCCCTGGAGTAAACTTGAAAAAAGATTGCTTGTCTCGGGGGATTTCAAATCCCACTTCAACTGTAGTATCCGTCAGTTTATTGATGGAAGCAATCGTTAATTCATAAAATCCTTTGGGCGCTTTCTTTTTACCGCCTTTACCAAATAACTTTTTAAACAAAATAAACTGATTTAATCATCAAACGATACCACGAGTTGATCACTCATTGGGTGCGCTTGACATGTTAATATGTAGCCTGCCTCGACCTCTTCTGGTTCGAGCGCATAATTCACGTCCATTCGGGCTTCTCCCTCCAAAACTTTCGCTTTGCATGTACAACAAACACCTCCTTTGCACGCATACGGCAAATCGGCACCTGTTTTTGATGCAGCATCCAAAATACTTTCACCGTCAGATTCCAATGCAATATCAAAGCGATCTCCATCGAGAATAATAGAGACATTCGCATCGATTTGAGGTCCTTCGTATTTTTCAACGGGAGCACCTTTGGCTGAATTCGGTGTTGTAAACAACTCAAAATGGACAGCCGACGGATCAATTCCATTCGCTAGAACGCTTTCTTTTACATCCAAAATCATTTGCTCTGGACCACAGATGTAAACAGCGTCGGGTGTACTCGTCTCAAGAAAAACTTTAAAGAGCTGATTTGTTTTTTCAACATCCATTCGCCCTTTCAAAAGTGGTGTTCCCAAGTTTTCTCTTGAAAGTATATTGATGAACCGAAGTCGATTCATGTATTCATTTTTCAAACCTTCAACTTCCTCATGGAATATAATCGTTGAAATTGATTTGTTTCCATAAAACAAAGTTACGTCAGATTGCGGTTCTTGTGTGAGAATCGTTTTGGCAATCGAAATAATTGGCGTAATCCCTGAACCAGCAGCAAAAAGCACAATTGAACGCTTGTGTGATTTGTCCGAATCAATGGTGAAATTCCCCATTGGAGTCATCACGTCCAATTTATCTCCTGCTTTCAAAACTTCATTTGCAAACGTGGAAAACTGACCGCCAGGAACGAGTTTTACAGCAACGCGCCATTCATTTTCGTGAGGAGCAGAACACAGCGAGTAAGATCTTCGAATATCTTCGCCATCAATTTCCGTTCTCAACGTTAAATACTGTCCTGACTTATATTGGTAGGATTCCATTAGTTCTTCCGGAATATCAAACGCAATAGAAACGGTGTCTTCCGTCTCCTGTCTAACTTCCTTTACCGTTAAGGTGTGAAATGTTGGAGTCATAACTGGCTTTTATTTGCGCCAAATCTAACGAAATTTCGATAGATAGAAGTTGACTTTAATCATATTCTAGTTGTTTGAAATTTCGTAAATTTGTTAAATAACAATTGTGCAGATGAAAGAACTTGATATAAATGAATTGGAACGTAGGTTTCAGGAGAAAATAGACAAGGACATCAAGATAGAGCCGAACGACTGGATGCCAGATAATTATCGGCAAACATTGATCCGACAAATTTCCCAGCATGCGCATTCAGAAATAGTTGGAATGTTGCCTGAAGGAAATTGGATTACTCGAGCTCCAAACTTGCGCAGAAAAGCTGTTTTATTGGCGAAGGTGCAAGATGAGGCAGGACATGGTTTGTACTTGTACAGTGCAACGGAAACACTAGGTGCCGATCGAGAAGATACAATTGATGATCTACACTCTGGAAAAGCAAAATATTCATCGATTTTCAACTATCCAACTTTGAGTTGGGCAGATATGGGAGCGATTGGATGGTTGGTTGATGGCGCAGCGATTATGAACCAAGTGCCGCTGTGTAGATGTTCATACGGACCATATGCGCGTGCAATGGTACGTGTGTGCAAGGAAGAGTCATTTCACCAAAGACAGGGATATGAAATCATGACAACCTTGGCAAATGGTACACCGGAACAAAAAGCAATGGCGCAGGATGCGTTGAATCGTTTTTGGTGGCCAGCTTTGATGATGTTCGGACCGAGTGATAAAGATTCGAAACACACCGCTCAATCGATGGCATGGAAAATTAAACGCCAAACCAATGATGAGCTTCGCCAGCAAATGGTAGATATTACCGTTCCTCAAGCCGAATTAATTGGGTTGACTGTTCCAGATCCAGATTTGAAATGGAACGAGGAGAGAGGTCACTACGATTTCGGAGAAATCAACTGGGATGAATTCTGGAATGTGGTAAAAGGTAATGGACCATGTAATAAAGAACGCGTTGAGGCGCGTAGAAAAGCGAAAGAAAATGGTGCTTGGGTCCGAGAAGCGGCAAATGCATACGCTGCGAAACAAAAGATGAAAAAAGCATCCTAATTCAAATAGAAAGAAATGTCGAATAAAGAATGGCCTCTATGGGAGGTGTTTATTAGAAGTAAACAAGGATTGAACCACAAACATGTTGGTAGCTTACGTGCAGCAGATGCCGAAATGGCGGTGAGTAATGCGCGTGACGTGTACACAAGACGTTCAGAAGGTGTCAGTATTTGGGTGGTAGAATCGAGTCATGTACATGCTTCACATCCAACGGATGCGGATGCATTGTTCGAACCGGCTCACTCGAAGGTGTATCGTCATCCTACTTTTTATGATGTTCCTGAGGGAATTGAACACATGTAATTCTTGAAGTAGTATGGATAATGCATTATTTGAATATCTCGTTCGTTTGGGCGATGATAGTTTGATTTTAGGACATCGACTTTCGGAGTGGTGCGGTCATGGACCGATTTTGGAAGAAGATATCGCAATGACGAATATTGCTTTGGATTTGGTTGGACAAACAACTTCAATTCTAAAGTATGCAGGTGAGGTTGAAGGTAAAGGACGAACAGAGGATGATTTAGCCTTTTTACGTTACGAAAGAGAGTACAGGAATACCTTGCTTGTGGAACAACCAAATGGAGATTTTGGTGTTACTATGATGCGCCAGTTCCTATTCGATGCCTTCAGAAAACCTTTGTTCGAGCAATTGGTAAATTCATCAGATGCTCAAATTGCTGCAATCGCTGCGAAATCATTGAAAGAAACGAAATATCACTTTAAACATTCTGCCGAGTGGGTCATTCGTCTAGGAGATGGAACAGAGGAGTCGCATGAGCGGGTTCAAAACGCCTTGAATGATCTTTGGAGATATACCGACGAAATGTTTTTTACGGATGAAGTAGATAGAGATCTCGAATCGAGAGGCATTACGTTTTCGATGGAGGACTTGAAGAATACATGGCAAGAAACGGTGAAAAGTGTGCTTGATCAAGCAACATTGGAGATTCCTACAAATGGTTGGCAGCACGACGGAGGACGAAAAGGACTTCATTCGGAGCATCTAGGATATATTTTGGCTGAGCTTCAGTACATGCAACGTGCATACCCAGGGATGGAATGGTAGCAAAAGAACGAATATGGGAGCTAATGGAGGAGGTCTTCGATCCAGAAGTTCCTGTTCTTACAGTTGTTGATTTAGGGGTTGTTCGGGATGTTAATTTTGAGAATGATTCTTGGAAGATAACCATTACTCCGACCTATTCGGGATGTCCAGCTATGAAAAGAATCGAGGATGATATCCTTGAGAAATTGAAAGAAAACGGCATTGAAAATGCATCTGTTGAGCTCGTTTTATCACCTGCATGGACTACGGACTGGTTGTCTGAATCAGGTAAAAAGAAATTGAAAGAATATGGAATTGCGCCACCTGTGGCCGAGGTAGATAAAAGCGTTCTTTTTGCTGAAAGGCCAATAGTTCCTTGCCCAAAATGCAACTCCAAGCGAACAAAAATGATCAGTCAGTTCGGTAGTACTGCTTGTAAGGCACATTATCAATGTGAGGAATGTTTAGAGCCTTTTGATTACTTTAAGTGTTTGAAATAAACCGAGTTCGATCAAGTTTTTTCGATCAACAATACTCAAGAATTCGTATTTTTGAAGCAAATCAAATAACCTTATGAAAAAAATCATCTACACATTGGGTCTACTTACCCTTCCGCTTGCATTTACGGCTTGTTTCTCAACTTCAGGTGAAAGTTCTCTTGATAAGATCATTGCGTCGAAGCCTTCAGTAAAGTATAATGTCATTAAAATTAACGATTTATACTCGATGAAAGTGCCAGATTTTATGACTGTTACTAAAGAGTTACAGGAAGATGCTTCATTACAATACAATAACCCGTTCAAGGAAAAGTATGTAACTGTTTTGGAGGAGGAACGTGAAGAGATCAAAACATTCATGAACGATTATGGTGTATACGATGACTCAAAAACAATGCTAGAGAATTACGTGGATACACGCTTAAGCTACTTGAAAGAAAGTGGGATTTCAGTGATTGAGGAGACTGATTTGAAAAGTGAGATGATTAACGGTAGAAAAGCATATTCGATTGAAGTAGATGCTTCCGTGCCTGGAATTCCTGAAGATATCGCATATTTCTTCACCTATATCGAAGGGCAAGATCATTTCTATATGATTAGCGCTTGGACACTTTTGTCGCGTAAAGATGCTTACTCAGAGGAGGTAGAAGAAATGACACATTCTTTTAAGGAACTATAGAATACAATTTTTGTCAAAGGCTGTCAATCACTTCGGGGTTGACAGCTTTTTTGTGATCATACCTTTTGTGTCGGACGCTATCTATTGCATTTCTTAGGAAATAGGCTAGGATAATGGTGACAACGATCCTGAGAGCAGCAATGAAAAAAGTGTCTAGATAAAACCCGCTCAAGAATAAATCCGAGACATAAAACAGGGTGAATAGAGAATACCATGAACTTCCAAGAAAGAATGCCCAAGCGTAACCGTTTTTTACAAGCGCCGCGGTAGTTGCATAAATGGCAATACTCAAAACGTTTATTATGGTGATTATGGTTCCAATAAGACCTCCATACCACATGGTTACACTCATTCCTTCATAGAGAGTCCCAATAACTGAAATTACAGCAAGAACAATAAAGATGTTTGCCACAGAAGCGAGTTCTTTTGTTGGGTAAGAGACATTGACGGGGCTATGATATCCATCAACCTTTAGATCAATGGCAATTGGTTTCTCGGATAACTTTAATTCAACTAGTCCTAGTTCCGAATCATTGATTCGTACGCCTTTCTTTAGTTTAGCTGATCCAGAAATACTTTAGACGAGTCTATTCTTGTATAAAACGTCAACGTTTCTGTAACCCCGAGTCCATTGTACTAAAATGTACTCATTGGGATTCTGCAGGATAGGGTATTTCTTTTGAAAGTCCATGTTGTGAATGGTTAGATATAAAATACAAAAGCACACCGTATGGTGTGCTTTTGCGTTATTTCTTATTTGTTCTATCCAAGAAATGGATATTTGTAATCAGATGGAGTAACAAACGTCTCTTTGATTGTTCTTGCGGATGTCCAACGAAGTAGGTTCATTGGTGCTCCAGCTTTATCGTTTGTTCCTGAGCCTCTAGCTCCACCAAATGGCTGTTGTCCGACTACGGCACCAGTTGGCTTGTCATTAATGTAGAAGTTTCCTGCTGCATTTTGTAGAGCTTTCACTGCTGTTTGAATTGCATATCGGTCAGTTGAGATAATTGATCCTGTCAACGCATAATCAGAAGTACTGTCAACCAACTCTAATGTTGCTTCAAAATCATTTTCATCATAAACGTAGATTGTAAGAACAGGCCCGAAAATCTCTTCACACATCGTACGGAATTTTGGATTCGTTGTAACAACTACTGTTGGTTCAATGAAATATCCCTCCGATTTATCGTACTTCCCACCAACGATTACTTTGGAATCATCTTGAGCATGAATATAATCGATGTATCCAGCAATTTTATCAAAAGCATTTTCGTCAATTACGGCGTTAATGAAATTAGAAGTGTCTTCTGGTGATCCCATTTTGAAATCAGAAACCTGACGGATAATTTCTTTCTCTACGTCATCCCAAAGGTTTGAAGGGATGTATGCGCGAGATGCAGCAGAACATTTTTGACCTTGGAATTCAAATGCTCCACGCGTACATGCTGTTGCTACTTGTTTTGCATTCGCTGACTTATGAACCATGATGAAATCCTTTCCTCCAGTTTCACCAACAATTCTAGGGTAGCTTCTGTAGTTTGCAATATTTGCACCAATTTCCTTCCATAGATGGCGGAAAACTCCAGTTGATCCAGTGAAATGAAGTCCAGCAAAATCTTTGTGTTTGAAAACGATATCTCCTGCTACTGGACCATCCACGGTTACCATGTTGATAACACCATCAGGAAGTCCCGCTTCAGCAAACAACTCCATGATTACTTGTGCAGAATAAATTTGTGTTTCAGCAGGTTTCCACACAACAACATTTCCCATCATAGCTGGAGCAGCACATAAGTTCGCACAAATAGATGTAAAATTGAACGGAGTGATGGCAAAAATGAATCCTTCTAGAGCGCGGTATTCAAGGCGATTCCACATTCCAGGTAGAGATTCGGGCTGCTGACTGTAGATTTCAGTCATGTATTGAACGTTAAATCGAAAGAAATCAATTAACTCACATGCTGCATCTATTTCAGCTTGCATGACATTTTTAGATTGAGCCAACATTGTAGCTGCATTCATTTTGTCTCGGAATGGCCCTGCGAGTAGATCGGCAGCACGAAGGAAGATAGAAGCGCGTTGCTCCCAAGGCAAGTTTGCCCACTCTTCTCTAGCGTTAAGCGCAGCATCAATAGCCTCATTCACATGCTCAGCACTTCCGTAGTTGAAGTGACCTAGTACTTTTTTATGATCGTGTGGTGGAGACATTGGACGTTTATCCTCAGTTCTAATTTCTTTTCCATTTATATGCATAGGAACATCAATAGGTTCCTGACTATACATTTCCTTGTACTTTTCAATCAGGTTGGAGTGTTCAGTTGTTCCTGGTTTGTAAGGTCGAACTGGTTCATTTACCGCTATCGGTACTTGGAATATTGCGTTTGCCATTTTCTTAAAATTTTCTTTATGCAAAGGTAACCAATGTTGGTGACTTCATCAACCGTGAAGGATATGTGTTGACTTTATGCCGGATTTATATGTTTTAAGAATTTTGGTTAGTTTTAATATGACTATTTTACTGTGTAATATGATTCAAAAACAGGTAATCCTCCTTTTTCTTCAATTTGTTTTGGTTTCTTCATTGGGTAGAACTCAGGCTTTTTCTTATCAAGATTTCCAGAATGAGAAGGATTCTGTGTTGCTGGTAAAGAAAGGGCTTGAGGCATGGAGTTATTATATTCGAAATAGTGTGGATTCATTAAAAATTGTAGGATCTGAAATGGTGGATTCAAAATATGTGTCGTTATACCCTGTTGGCTTGATTAATTTGGGAAGTTTCTACATCAGAACATACGATATTCCAAAAGGAATTGAGTTGCTTGAAGAGGCCCGTGAATTATTTGCAAAAGAAAGATCGGCAGCTCTTCTATCAGAAACGGAGAATGAAATAGGTAACGCTTACTTTTTGAAAGGCAACTATAATTTATCCTCTAGATATTACTTTTCCTCAATGGTTCATGGTGCGAATATTGCTGATGTCACTGCCAGTTACAATGGTATGATAGGTTTCGGAAAGACAATTTGTGCAACTGGCGATACTATCCGAGGGGTTCGTTTTGTGCGAGAGTATTTAGAGAGGTGTCTAAAAAATGATAAGTTTGAATCGGCCTCTGATGCCTGTGGTTTCCTTGGAATGATTGAAGGTTTGAAAGGTAAAGTAGAGCTGATGTCGGCGTATTACAGAAGGGGAAACGTTTATGCGTGGAGATCAAATTCGAAAACGCACTGGGCGAATGCGCATACGAATAAAGCTATCGATTTTTTCACGAAACAAAAAGTGGACTCTGCGGAAGTACTGTTTCAAAAAGCCTTAAGTATTCGAAAGGAGGTTGGAGCTACCCGACCAATTGTTGAGGGATACTACAATTTGGCAATTTTAAATATTGAAACGGGTAAATTTGATGAAGCTCATAAATATGCATTGTTGGGAGAGGAGCTTTCTAAAGATGCTGGTATCATTTCTTGGCAATTGGATTGTTTGCTCCTGTTGAAAGAAATTGCGGAGAATCAAAGGCGCTTTGATGACATTGAGCCAATTCAAGTGGAAATTGATCTGCTACAAGCTGAATTGGAGTTGACAGGAAATTTAGATAGTGAAATACTCGATTTAGCAGTTTCGTTTACATCACTTGATGAGATTACCAATGATCATTCTCGAACAACTGAAATCGCACTGACATTTATATTATTGGGAAGCTTTATTATGCTTTTGTATAAAGAGAGAGCTAGTTAAGTTTTGCTGGATATTCCAGTCTGAAGTCAGGAACAACAGCCTCGAAAAGATTCCCGTCAAGAAGGTTAATAAAGGTGTAAAAACCTTTCATGTAACCAATTTCCGACCGAAGATCACATCCGCTCGTGTATTGAAAGGACTCGCCTGGTTTTAAAATGGGGTATTCTCCTACAACTCCAGCTCCTCGAACATACCTGTCTTCATTTAAACTGTCGAAAATGTACCAATCTCTTGTTTTTAGTTGTATTGGAAATGAGTTTGTGTTTTGAATTTGTACTTGATAATTGTGGAAGTAACTTGATTTAGTAATTTCAGATAAGTCCGATCGAAAGTCGGTTCGAACTGAGATTTGTACTCCGGATGTCGTTAACGTATTCATACGGTATGTTTTGTCGTCGGATAAGAACTATAAAGAACTAAAAATCCTACGATTTCTAGTATTAAAGACGATGGAAAGAAGATAATGGTTAAATGAAACATTGTAATTTAGAATCATTCTAAATTGTGTTTTTGTTCTATCTTGACTGTGCTCAATGTTACTGAACATTATGAAATTTTTATTTTTGCGATTAAATTTTAAACGCTTTAGAGCATGTCAAAATCAATAAAGCTCAGAAAAGGTCTTGATATCAGGCTGATTGGAGAAGCAAAGACGACAAAGTCAAAGCTTCCTTTACCAAAGTCAGTGTCGATAAAACCTTCTGATTTCCATAGTATGACGCCAAAGATGGTTGTCAAAGAGGGTGGAAAAGTAAATGCTGGAAGCACCTTGTTCTACGATAAGTACAATGAATCTATCAAGTATGCCTCACCAATAAGTGGTACGGTAAAGGCGATAGTTCGTGGTGCTAAACGTCGAATTTTAGAGGTGGTTGTTGAATCGGATGGTCAGCAGTCCTATGAGGAATCAACAATTGGGAAATTGTCGGACATGTCTGCAGACCAAGTGAAGGAAATTATTCTTTCATCAGGTTTATGGCCAATGATCAACCAACGCCCAATTGATGTTGTTGCTGATCCTAAGAATTCTCCAAAGTCAATTTTCGTTTCTGCTTTCAGTAGTGCACCATTGGCTCCAGATTACAATTTCCTTTTGCAAGGTATGGAGGAAGAGTTTCAAACTGGTCTCGACGCTCTGAAAATGCTAACTTCCGGAAAGGTGCATTTAACGCTTGATGCGAAGTCTACTTCAGCAGATATGTTCAAAAATGCCAAAGGAGTTCAGATTAATACGATCTCTGGTAAGCACCCAGCAGGAAACGTAGGAACGCAGATTCATCATATTGACCCAATCAATAAGGGTGAGTTCGTTTGGACAGTAAATGCTCAAGATGTAGCAATTATGGGTCGATACTTCTTGACTGGTAAGTTTGATACAACAAAGACAATTGCTCTTACTGGATCAGAAATAAGCGAGCCTCAATATTTTGAAACGATTATTGGAGCATGTGTTTCTGATTTGTTAGATGGAAAAATCAAAACAGATAACGTTCGTGTAATCAGTGGAAATGTACTTACTGGTGACAAGATCGATCAAGATGGTTACCTTGGATTCTATCACAATGAAGTGACAGTTATTCCAGAAGGAGACCAAATGAAGTTCGTTGCGACAGAAGGGTGGATGGCACCAGGTTTCAAACGATTCTCAAACTCAAGAACGTTCCCAACATGGATACTTCCAAAAAGTAAGAAGTTCCGTTTGGATACAAATACAAATGGAGAGGAAAGAGCATTCGTTGTTACTGGAGAACTTGAAAAAGTATTCCCTTTCGATATTCTTCCAATGCAATTGGTGAAAGCAGCAATTACGGATGATATCGACGGAATGGAAAATCTTGGAATCTACGAAGTAGCTCCAGAAGATTTCGCTCTGTGTGAATATGTATGTACGTCAAAAATTAACATTCAGGATGAAATTCGACAAGGGTTGGATTTGATCGCAAGTGAATGTATGTAGGACTTAAAAATTAGAAAGCGTGAAATTTTTAGAAAAAATCATTCACAAACATGAACCAAAGTTTGCCAAAGGTGGTAAGCTTGAGAAGTGGAATCCTGTTTTCGAATCGTTTACAACACTAGCATTTACTCCAGCCTTAGTAACAAAGAAAGGGGCACACATTAGAGATGGAGTAGACTTGAAGCGAACAATGATGATGGTGATCCTTGCCTTGGTTCCTTGTTTGCTATTCGGTATTTACAACACTGGTCACTGGGAAATGGTGGCTGCTGAGGGAAACCGTAATATTCCTTACTTAGCCGATTTTTGGACAAAAGTTGGGATGGGGTTAAAGGTTGTTCTTCCTTTAATTGTTGTGTCCTATGCGTCTGGATTGATCGTTGAATTTATCTTCGGAGTAATCAAGGGTCACTCACTTCACGAAGGATTCCTTGTTTCAGGAATGTTGATCCCACTTATCATGCCTGCGGATGTTCCGTTATGGATGGTAGCAGTAGCAACGATCTTCGCTGTTGTAATTGGAAAAGAAATCTTCGGAGGAACGGGTATGAATATCGTGAACGTCGCGTTGACGGCTCGTGCTTTCCTTTTCTTCGCTTACCCAACATCAATGTCAGGTGACAATGTGTGGATGGCAGGAAAAGAAGCAGATGTTGATGGATTCTCTGGAGCAACTGCCCTTGGTGATTTAGCAACGTTTACAACTGAGAAGATGACAGTGGCTGGAGCAGATGTGGTCAATCAAACCAGTGAAGCCGCCATGGAAGCATTCAACAATAGCTACTCAATGTTAGATTCTTTTATTGGGATGATTCCTGGTTCAGTCGGAGAAACATCGGTAATTGCATGTCTTTTGGGAGCTGCCCTGTTATTGATTACAGGTGTTGGTTCATTGAGAATTATGTTGTCTTTCGGAATTGGAGGATTCTTGACAGGACTTTTGATGAATGCAATCGGAACGAATCCATACATGGATCTTCCAGCAGCGCATCACTTGTTAATCGGTGGTTTTGCCTTCGGAGCAATCTTTATGGCTACAGACCCTGTAACAGCTGCACAAACAGCAACGGGTAAAATAATTTATGGATTCTTTGGAGGAGTTGTCGCGATTTTGATTCGTGTAGTCAACCCAGCATATCCAGAAGGAGTAATGCTAGCGATTCTATTCATGAATGTGATGGCACCAATTATTGATCACTACGTAGTTCAATCGAACATCAAGCGTAGATTAAAACGACTTAAAACAGCATAATCATGGCAGTGAATAGAGATAGTAACGGTTATACTTTCGGTTTCGCAATTGCATTGGTAGTTGTGGTAGGAGTTCTGCTAGCAGGTATCGCTATGTGGACAAAACCTTTTCAAGAAAAGAACCAGAAGGTTAAAAAGCAAATGGATATTCTGAAGGCAATCCTTACGGATGATGAATACGAGAAGATCGATCGTAAGAATGCGCCGGAAGAATTCAAGAAATATGTAAACCTTGATGATGCTGTTGTACTTGACATGAATGGAAACATTCAAGAGGATGTGAAAGCATTCGATGTTAATATCAAAAAGCAATTCCGTGATAAGAAGTTGAAAGAAGAGGATAAGGAATATCCACTTTTCATCGCTACAATTGACGGAAAAACAGCATATGTTATTCCAGTTGTTGGTAAAGGACTTTGGGGACCAATTTGGGGGAATCTCTGTATCGATGCAGATATGAGAACCATCAAGGGTGCTTCCTTCGATCACAAATCGGAAACACCTGGTCTTGGTGCTGAAATCAAACAAAACTTTTTCATCAAGGGATGGATTGGTGAGAAAATCGCTGATGAGAACATGAACTTCCAAAAGTTCGAAGTTGTAAAAGACAAGTCTGGTAGCACAAAAGAATCAAAAGTGGATGGAATTACCGGTGGTACGATTACATCCAAAGGGGTAGAAGAGATGGTGAACCGTTGTCTTTTACCATATGTCGCTTATTTCAAAACCTTGAAAAAATAAGAAGTCATGAGTGAAGAATTAAATAAAACGAAGAAACCGAGTGAACCTTTATTCTCTAAGAAGAATAAAAAGCTTGTGACTGATCCGCTTACGGATAACAACCCAATTACGATCCAAGTACTTGGTATTTGTTCAGCGTTGGCGATTACTGTTCAGGTAGAGCAAGGACTTGTAATGAGCCTCGCGGTATTATTTGTACTGCTCTTTGGAAACATTACGATTTCTCTATTGAGAAACTTGATCCCTTCAAGAATTCGTATCATCGTTCAGTTGGTGGTAGTAGCTTCGTTGGTAATTATTGTTGACCAGTTATTGGCGGCATTCCTTCCAGATGTTTCGGAAAAACTTTCCGTATTCGTCGGACTGATAATTACCAACTGTATCATCATGGGACGTTTCGAAGCGTTCGCAATGGGGAACAAGGTTTGGCCTTCTATCATGGATGCTCTTGGAAACTCATTCGGATATGCATGGATCTTGATTTTGGTATCAATCATCCGTGAGTTGTTCGGGTCTGGATCTTTCTTTGGTATTCCAATCTTCGGAAGTCCACTTCCAGGTGAAGAATGGGGATTGTATACAATGGGATACATGAACAATAACATGATGATCCTTCCTCCAATGGCATTGATCATTGTAGGAGTTATTATTTGGGTACAGAGATCTCGAAATAAAGAGTTAATTGAAGAACACTAAACAAGAGATCAAACTATAATATTATGGAAAGTACATTAGATATATTTGTAAAAGCGATCTTCTCCGAGAATATGATCTTTGCATATTTCTTGGGAATGTGTTCGTACCTCGCTGTATCCAAAACGGTAAAAACAGCTGTAGGTCTAGGTGCCGCCGTTATTTTCGTATTAACGGTAACGGTTCCAGTGAACTATTTACTCGAAAATTACCTTTTGAAAGAAGGAGCGCTAGAATGGTTGAACCCAGAGTGGTCAGAAATCGACTTGAGCTTCTTGTCATTCATTATGTTCATCGCAGTCGTGGCATCAATCGTTCAGTTGGTGGAGATGTTGGTAGAGAAATTTGCTCCTGCTCTTTACGGAGCGTTGGGAATCTTCCTTCCACTTATCGCCGTTAACTGTTCTATCTTGGGTGGTGCATTGTTCATGCAAGAACGTCAATACTCTACAATTTTGGATGCAACTGCGTTCTCAATTGGTTCAGGTATTGGTTGGTTCATCGCAATTGTTGCAATTGCAGCAATCCGTGAGAAAATTCGCTACTCGAACGTGCCAGCTCCATTGAGAGGTCTTGGTATTACGTTTATCCTTACAGGTTTGATGGGAATCGCTTTCATGGCGTTCATGGGAATCAAGTACGGAAAAGACGGAGATAAAGAGGATAAAGGCACGAAAACAACTCAAATCGAATTGGTCGACGAAACTTTAACAGCTAAAATAGACTAGGCATGGGAACAGGAATGGTTATAGGAATTACGGTAGCAGCATTTTTAGTAATAATGTTGGTACTCGTGTCGATGTTATTGTTCGTAAAAGCGAAACTATCTCCAGCAGGAAAAATTAAGATCGACATCAACGATGGAGAAATGGTACTCGAAGTTGACGGTGGTGGAACTCTGTTGAGTACGCTTGGAAGCAATGGAATTTTCTTGCCTTCTGCCTGTGGAGGTGGAGGTACGTGTGTACAATGTACATGTCACGTGCTTGAAGGTGGAGGAGAAATTCTTCCTACGGAAAAGCCTCACTTCTCACGTAAAGAAATCGCAGCGAAGAAACGTTTGGGATGTCAGGTGAAGGTAAAAGAGGATATGAAAATCCACGTTGAAGAGGAAGTTCTTGGTATCAAGGAATGGGAGGCTGAAGTTGTCTCTAACTACAACGTAGCAACATTTATCAAGGAGTTTATTGTTGAGATTCCTGAGGATATGGATTACAGAGCAGGTGGATATATTCAGATTAAGATTCCACCATGTGTAGTGAATTATTCTGATATGGATATCACAGCGCATCCACAAGATCACCCAGGTGAGCCAGATAAGTTCAAGGCTGATTGGGATAAGTTTGGATTGTGGCCGCTTGTAATGAAGAATGACGAAGAAGTGGTTCGTGCATACTCAATGGCTTCTTACCCTGCTGAAGGAAGAAGAATTATGTTGAATGTTCGTGTGGCTACTCCGCCATGGGATCGTGAGCGTAATGCATGGATGAATGTAAACCCTGGTGTAGCGTCGTCTTACATCTTTAACTTGAAAGTTGGAGATAAGGCAGTAATTTCTGGACCTTACGGTGAGTTCTTCATCAATGAGTCTGATGCGGAAATGCTATACATCGGTGGTGGAGCTGGAATGGCACCAATGCGTTCTCACTTGTACGAGTTGTTTAAGACAATCAAAACAGGACGTAAAGTTACTTACTGGTACGGTGGACGTTCAAGAGCTGAGTTGTTCTACATTCACTACTTCAGAGATCTTGAAAAAGACTTCCCGAACTTCAAGTTTTACCTTGTTCTTTCGGATGCATTGGAATCTGATAACTGGGTAGAGAAAAAGGATATTCACGATGAAGAAGGTGATGGATTCGTCGGTTTCGTTCACAACGCTGTTATCGAGCAGTATTTGAGCAAACATGACGCACCTGAGGACATTGAATTCTATTTCTGTGGCCCTCCATTGATGAACCAGGCAGTTATTAAAATGTGTGACGAATGGGGAGTTCCTGATGAAAATGTTCGTTTTGACGATTTCGGAGGATAAACCAACACGTTAACAAACATATTCCCGCTTCATTCTTTTTAGAAGGAGCGGGATTTTTCTTTTCAGAAAGATTAGTCTACTTTTATAGAGAGGTATAAGCTGTTAAGATTTTGTTAAGGCGTATAGTAGCTTTAGCCTTCGTAAACAGTAGCTTGTGTAATTTGGCACGTGATTTGTTGTTAAATGCGTGTAAAACGGTCAATTATGAAAAAAATCTACCTATTATTTGCTTCGTGCATCGCACTCTTCGGAACGGCGATGGCACAAAATGACGACAATCAGTTCAATAAGAATTACGATCCTGTACGCTCAGAATTGGAGGAGTGGGATCCTATTCGTGGTCCATGGCTTTCATCAAGTTTGGAGGCAATTTCTAAAAAGGAGCCTATTCCAGATAGAACATTTCCCGAAGATATTACGCCAGCTCAAATGGTGGCCGTTTTACCAGAGCAGACACGTTCAAATATTGAACGCATCGCTATGGAGAACACCAATGGTTCATCGGCGGAGCAAGCACAGTGGAACGAAATACGTAGAGTTGTTGTTCGCCCTGGAGCAGGATGTGGAACACGAACGGCTAGAACATATGGAGATCCTCACTTGGTAACCTTCGATGGTGCGCGCTATTCGTTTCAAACAGTAGGTGAATTCGTTTTGGCAAAGTCAACAGCTGGTATGGAAGTCCAAGCACGTCAAAAGCCGCAAAGGGATGATTTTTCACTCAACACGGCAGTAGCAATGAATGTTGGTGGTGATAGAGTATGTATTTACGCTTCTGATTATCCTGATGGAGATCGTTCAACTCCTGTTCGTGTTGACGGTCGTGCGGTGAATATTAGTGCTGAAAAAGCATATTTCCTTTCAAATGGTGGAACAATTCGACGTAGTGGTAGAAAATACATTGTAGCGTGGCCAACAGGAGAAACAGTAACAGCTCAGATGAGATTAAGCGGAGGGATGAACTTCATGAACGTGAACGTTCAAATCACCGATTGTAGCGAAGGAATTTTTGATGGTTTACTCGGAAATGCGAATGGAATCGAAGGAGATGATTTCCGTGGATTGAACGATCAACCAAGTTTGAGAATGTCTGCAGGAACCGATCCATTTGGAAGTGTTACACGTGAAATGGAACAACGTCGATTGGCGTATTTGGCGAATACCCTAGCAGATCGCTACAGAGTAACGCAGCTTACAACATTGTTCGATTACCCAATGGGAATGACAACTGCTTCTTTCACGGACCGTTCTTTCCCGAGAGTTCATAGAACCTTGAACGAAATTCCAAACGATCGTCGTATGGCTGCGCGTAGAAGATGTGAGCAGCAAGGTATCTCTAGTCGTGATATGAATGGATGTATCTTTGATAATTCTCACTTGAATTTGAATCCTGAGCCAACTCCAGTAATTGATGATCCTTCTGAAGGAATTATCCTCAAGCCTGTGCGTGAACCAAAACCAAACGTAAACCAAGAAATTGAACAAGAAGGTAGAGACAATCAAGTGGAGGGTAGAAGAGTATTAACACCACTGCCTATTGAAGAACCAAAAGATAAGCCGCGTTTTGAAGAGAGAAAGGAGCCAACTACTGAGCGAACAAAACCTGCTTCAGTGGCAACACCAGCTCCTGTGAGAACGCCAGCACCAGCGAGAACGACTCCAACGAGAAAAACGACGCCTTCGGTTAGAACATCACCTACGATAACAAAACCAAAGCCAAGTAGAACAACGACACCGAGTCGCCCAACTCCAACAAGAGTTACGACGCCAAGAAGATCAACGCCTTCAGCACCAAGAAGAACGGCACCGTCTAGACCCACTCCGTCAAAACCAACTCCTTCTCGTTCAATACCATCAAGAGGAGGAAGATAAAAAACTGAACTAAACCAAAAAAATATGCCCTGATGAGTCAATAGGTGCTCGTCAGAGTATTTTATTGTTAGTTAGAGGATTGGCTTTTTTGTTGCAGAATGCATACTTTTAGATAGACATGCACGTCTAACTATAAAGCGACAACTTATGAAAACGATCCTGATAACATTTTTGTTACTCCTGAGTTCATCTACATTTGCTTCCCACATTGTTGGTGGAGAGTTGTACTACGATTCCTTAGGGAACGATACATATCGTGTAACATTTGAAGTGTATCGGGATTGTTAGGGGACAGCTTACGACAATCCACTTCAGTATATGGTATTTACGGGCTCAGGAGTGCAGTTTTCAACCTACGCAATTCCTTTGCCGACGCCAGATACCTTGCCAATCATTTATGATGATCCGTGTGTGACTCCTCCTAATGATATTTGTATCGAGAGAGCAATATATATTGATACAATTATTCTTCCTGCAACGGCAGATGGATATAAAATAGTATATCAACGCTGTTGTTGGGCAAATAACATTCAGAATATAACAGATCCCTGTCAGTGGGGACTTACAATTGAAACAGATGTACCTGGAACAACATTGGTCGGGCAGTTCGATAATAACTGTGCACGATTCAATAACTATCCTCCAATTGTACTGTGTTCAAATTTGACGTTGACATTCGACCATTCGGCAACCGATATTGATGGCGACTCACTCGTTTATTCGATGTGTACACCTCCAACTGTTGATCTCGGTCCATCCGGGGCAACGGCCGAGCCAAACCCAGAGTATGCACCTCCTTATGCAGATTTAACGTGGGAACCTGGATATACTGGGGCGCAACCGTGGGGAGCAGGCTCGAATGTTACCATCGATCCGCAAACTGGAATGATGGTAACATTCGAGCCTTGTTGGAAGCTATGTAGCTGGAGTTTGTGTGGAAGAATATAGAAACGGTGTGCTGATCAACCGAAAAACACGAACCTTCGGATTTCGAGTGGTGACCTGTGAGGTAGAGCTACCTATCGAAGTATCACTTCTTGGAGCGGGTACGTTGATTGAAGGCTGTAGTGCTGCGGGTTTCATTATCGAACGGACAGAGGCAGATACTTCGCTGACAGTTCAAGTTCTGGTTTCTGGAACAGCTACCAACGGAGTTGACTACAATGCACTCGGATCTTCCATCACAATTCCAACAGGAGTATTTTCGGATACAATTTCGATTGTTCCTTACGGGGATGGAATTACAGAAGGAAGTGAAACCGTTGAGTTCAGTATCATTGTTGAAAATCCTTGTGAAAATAGTTTCGATACAACAACCGCCTTCTTGACGATTCAAGATTATGTCCCAATGACCATTTCATGGGGTGATAGTATTAATATTTGTGATGAAATTGGCGAATACGGTCTCGTTTGGTGTAGTGTCCAAAACGGTTTACCGCCGTACAGTTATACGTGGGCACCAACTCCATACTTGAATAACGATACGATTTCTTTCCCAGCAACTGATTTACAGCCAAATCTTACTGAAATGTCGGTGAATGTCATTGATGCCTGTGGGCAGAATATTTCGTCTGGATTGATTCCTGTATACAACCAATGTCCGTGTCAGGTTCCGAATGTGATCACGATGAATGGTGACAACGTGAACGATGAGTTTATTATTAGGAACATTGAGGACTACGACCGTGTGCAAGTGCAAATCTTTAATAGATGGGGAAATTTGGTCTTTGAAACAGACGATTATCAAAACAACTGGAAAGGATACGACAAATCAGGAAAACAACTTGAAGCAGGAGTGTATACCTACGTAGTTACACCAGATAGTGATAAGTATGAGTACGATGATCAAGAGAAGACACGCTACACAGCTCATGGCTTCGTTCACATTATTAAGTAAATAACTAATCGGAAGAAAATTTAAAGGAGCTTATCAATTGCCTAATTTTATGCATCAAACGAACAGTATGCTCAACATCTCGCAATTGACCAAAGACGATATCATCATCGTTCATCAACTGGCTCACCGAATCTGGCCCGATGCATTCAAGGATATCTTAAAGCCTGAGCAAATCAGCTATATGCTCGATTGGATGTATAACATGAATACATTGACAGAGCAAGTTCAAACAGGGCATTTGTACTACATGATTACCTTGGATGGAGCGCCGAAAGGATTCATTGGCTTAGAACCAAATTATCCCGATGCGGGAACCTTGCGAATTCACAAGTTGTATGTAGATCCCAATGATCAAGGGAAAGGTCTCGGAAAAGCGTTACTCGAAAAAGCGGTGGAAATTGCCAACGAGTTGGACGTAGCAAGCATCAACTTGAATGTGAATCGTTTCAATAATGCAGTCGATTTCTATAAGTCTCAGGGGTTTGAAATTGTAAAAGAAGAAGATATCAATATCGGAAAAGGATACTACATGGAAGATTACGTGATGGTGAAAGCACTCTAAACGTATTCTCTCCGTTAATGTGAATCAATCAATTCTATCTGGGAACACTTAAAATGTCCTTTGGGACAGGCTTTGTGTCCGTGAATGCCACAAGGACGACAATCCAGACCTTCGACTTGAAGAATTTTCGAGTCGTCAGATAATGGACCAAATCCAAAATCGGGAATGGTAGAACAGAAGAAGGCCGTTACGTTGGCATTCATACTTGACGCTAGATGAAGTGGTCCCGAATCATTCACAAAAGAACGCGTAGCTGATTTCATCAATGCGGCCGATTGCAATAGACTGAGCCTTCCCGCCAAATTCTCGATGTTTTCATGTGTAGATTGCTCTATGATGACATCTCCGAGTTCTTTATCTGAAGGAGCACCAAGCACATAAATTGTCGAATCGGATTCGAGCGTATGCGTCAATTCTACCCATTTTTCCGCAGGAAGTTGCTTGGTAAACCACACCGAAGCAGGTGCGATACAGTAATAATTCTCTTTAACAAAAGGTTGAATGACATCGAAGTCTTTCTGAGAAGGAAATAATTCAGGGCGAACCTTTTTTTCTGCACCAAACTCGGAAATAACGGATAGATTTCGCTCTACTTCATGTGTTCCATCTCCAATTTTGTGATCGAAGCGCTTAGTGTATAGAAATGAAAATGGATTCTTCCGAAAACCATAGCGTTTTTTCCCTTTGGAGAGAGCAGTGATAAGTCCAGAGCTTCCAAAACGGTGAAGGTTAATCACCAAATCGTAGTTGTTCTGACGAAACTCTTTGATCAATCCAAAAATGGCTTTCCACTTTCCATTCGACTTATTCAAAACGAATAGCTCGTGCAAATGCGGATTATTTAGTAGGAGTGACTCATTCCCTTTCTTCACAAGTATGTCCAATTCCGCGCCTGGAAATAGTCGTTTCAACTCGCTTAAAACGGGGGTGGCAAGAATGACATCGCCCAAAAAAGCCGTTTGTATAACAAGAATTCGTTTCACGCGGTAAATGTACGGTTTTATAGGAAATTGTTTCTTTCAATCGGTGCGAACGATAACTAGCGAAGAGTTGTTCAAAGTGTACGAAGAAAGTACATCACGTGTGTAGATGTTTAAATTATCTGCTATTTTACCGATATTTTAAATTATCGGCTTTTTAACCGATATTCTTGTTTATCTGCTTTTTATCCGATATTTTAGTGGAAATCGAAAGAAATGGTTGCCATACTTACAGGAGATATCGTTAATTCTAGGGAAGTGAGTACAGAAACTTGGCTCAAAGAACTCAAGTACGCATTGACCTTCTATGGGGAGGAGAGGAGAGACTGGGAGGTGTTTCGAGGAGATAGTTTTCAATTGAGAGTGAATGTCGATGAAGGTCTAAGTGCAGCTCTTCGAATTAAAGCTGTGTTAAAGCAGATAAAGGAACTGGATGTACGGATCGCAATCGGAATTGGGGAAATGGATTTCGATGGTGATAGAATCACGGAATCAAATGGCTCGGCGTTTTCGTTGTCAGGTGAGTGTTTTGAGAATTTGAAAAAATCGAAACTACACATCAAATCTCCATGGGAGGATTTCGACTTTGTGATCAACTTAATGCTCGATCTAGCAGCTCTCACGATTGACAATTGGACTCCTGTATCTGCAAAGTTTATTCTTCTCGCATTAACGCATCCAGAACTTAATCAAGTCGAATTAGCGGAGAAATTAAATAAGAAAAGTCAGGGGACAATTAGTGAAGGTTTGAAGCGTGGAGGTTATGAAGAAATTCAAAAATTACTCGTATATTATTTAGAAGAAACGAAAAAAAGATGCTCATCCTAACCTTGAAACTTCTATTCGCTCATTTGCTGGGAGATTTTGTGCTGCAGCCTGATCACTGGGTAAAAAGTAAACGAGAAAGTAAAATTCGATCCCCTTTTCTGTATGGACACATGTTGGTTCATACGGCCGCCTTATTTTTGGTATTAGGCTTCAAGGAGAGGTATTTCATCGCCATTTGGCTCATCATTCTGTTGCATTTCATCATAGACACGGCAAAGCTTTACCTGCTCCGAAAGAAAAATCAACGTATCTTATTCTTTGTAGATCAACTGTTGCATGTACTGATTATTTTAGCAGTCACCTATCTCTATTATCCAGATAAACTTGAATGGGATACATACCTTACTCCCGAACTTCTGGCATTGGGATGCGCTGTTTTGTTGTTAACGTCGTTTTCGAGTATTGCAATGAAAGTTCTCATTTCCAAATGGAAGCCCAAAGAAGAAAAGGCACTCAAAAATGCAGGGAAATACATAGGAATGCTCGAGCGATTGTTCATTTTTGGTTTTATAGTGATTGACTTTTGGCAAGGCATAGGATTCTTGTTGGCGGCAAAGTCGATCTTTCGATTCGGAGATTTAACCAATGCAAAAGATAGAAACCTGACGGAATACATCCTGATTGGAACCCTGCTTAGTTTTGGCTTAGCCATTTTAATCGCGCAAGGTTACCTTCTCCTCTTAGATGTGCTTGGTCGAGCTGTGTAGTGAGGATTGAATTAGAATCACGTTCTCTCCAAACGGAAAAAGTAATAGTTCAAAGTGGCGATTAATGGAATGAAATAACTTCCGACGAAAATAATTCCTTCAAAAAATGATGCTGTAAGGTTGGTTCCAAATACGACCGACAAAGCAAAAATACTTCCCAAAACAGTATTCATTTTCACAAAACTCGCGTGTACTTTAGTGGTGCGCTTGACAAGACGAATGGTTAAAAAGAAGATGATGGATGAGAAAAGTAAACTCAAAGCTGAGAGGATCAAACCAACGGAAATGACATCGCTGAACGGTGAGTGGAAATTTTCCAATTCGTTGATCTCAATGTGAAGGACATACGCATGAATAAAGCTCACTATAACAAAAGAGCCAATCCAGAAGATAATAGCATTTCGAAGAACTTTGGACATATACGATTATCGTAATAGCGTAACATGACCTCGTGTAAGAACTTCAACACCGTTTGCATCTTTCACACTTACCATGTACAAGTACGTTCCTCCAGATGCTTCGCGATTGGTTGAAGTAATAATTCCATTCCAACCTTCCTCGTAGTTATTCGTTTGAAAAACCACTTGTCCCCAACGGTTGAAAATTCGAAAATCGTAGTCGCTCGCATCGAAATCGGATAGAACGGGCTTGAAAATCGTGTTCACTCCATCAGGCATAAAGGCATTCGGAACGTAAATCAATGGGGGAAGAACAATACAAACCTCATTCGATCGACTCACTTCATTGATGCCGAAAACATTCGTTGCTTCAATGGCTTCTACGTAGTAACAAATGTCTCCAGTTGAAATAATGTCATTCATGTCGTCTTCAAATGACAACTCATAGCTTGGCAAGCTCGCGATTGGCGAAGGGTTAAATACACCATCAATGCCTCGGTAAACATTGTAGGCGATAATTGAACCGTTGAATTCACGATACGCACTCCAATTCAAATAGGAGATTTTCGATACATCATCTTTCTGAACGTCCAATAAAATAGTTCGCGCCTGATTCGAAACAGCTCCTTCGTTACCACAGCTATCAAGTACACGAGCACGATAGGAATAAGATTGAATCTGAACATCAACCTCTTCATCGGTGTACGTAAGCGTTCCAGAGTTTACAGGAATGCGCACAATTTCCTCAAAAGGATTGGTTCCCGTACGGCGTTCAATGGCGATTTCAGTAATTGGAACAGAATCATCAATGTGTTCCCTCAGTACAATTTTTCCATCATTTACCGTAGCCACCTGCAAATAATTGTAAGCCGGTTGAGTAGGAGAGGAAGTATAGACGCATGCAACATTCGAGAAGCTTTCTTGGCCGTCAATACTCGTAGCTTTAATTGCAAAGCAATAATTCTTACCGTCTTCGATGGATAAATTGAAACTCGTTCCTGTCATTGTTCCGAAGCTCATCCAAGGCTGACCTTCCCATTTCGCAAAAACTTCATATTGGTCAATTCCCGACCAACCTTCGTACTCCGTCCATGTTAAATCGACTTCGCGAGCACAAATGTTCAATTCTGTTGTCACGAAAACCGTTGTGTGAACAGGCGCTTTTGCAGATGTTTGATAGGTTGGAGGAATAGAAACGGTGAAGCAAGAGTCGAAAGCGGCAACCGAGTACGTGAGTTCGTTGTTTCCTGTATTTGGAAAGTGTGTATATGAAGTGTTTGCGATGCCCCAAACTGTATCCAATTCAACAATAACTCCATTTGCATCCATCGTGTAGACCACATACCCATACGTGTCCGGCTGACTGTTTTGATTCCAGTTGAGCGTTACACCATTTGTCAAAGTATCAATCGTAACAAGATCGATGACAGGGATGTCGGGTGTAATCATGTCTTCAAACTGATCTCCCGAAATATTTGAAGTGAAATCACACGGTTGATTGGGGAGCACGATTTGATAGTTCAAGAAAACGTCACAAATATTAATTGTATCGATGTATGACGTTGTTCCGTAAGGTACGCTATCGTATAAAGTCCACGTTCCAGCAGGAAATTCCCGATAGATGTGGTAGTAATCGTTCATGGATGGAAGCGGGGGAGTAGTTGGATCGTTCCATTGCAGAACCGCCGTTCCATTACTTGGATTAGTAAGATCTAGGAAAATGTTTGAAACAGTATCGCTATAAGTTACGGCATTTCCATCACATCCAGAGGCAACACCCAAGTAGAAATGAAACTCTTGTCCTGGTGCGGGCATGGTGAAACTTGTCGCAGCGATAGAGGGAACCGTTCCGATCAATCCCGTTTCTTCTGTATAAATTCGGTATTCGGTGAATGTTCCGAACGGGTCGGCAACCTGATCCCATGTGATGGTGAAATCACCCGTTGCATCCGATTGAATACAATTGATTTCTGGTGCCTGAATAATTCCAGGATTAACAACATTTATCGTAACCGTAGCGTAACTCACCTTCGGAACTGGACAATAATCATCCTGAATTTTAAATACAAAATGGAAAGGAATTAAATCCTCCGTTCCATTAGCTGTTGTCACCAGGTGACCGCAATCTGTCTGCCAATTGAAAGTGGTTGAAACGCCTTGAACTCCCGTAATCAATGGAGTTGCGTCGAGTGTTGCACAGGGTCCACCGTTACACCCCGCAGTACTTGTGATGTTCGGACCAAATAGATATCCAGAGGCAGAAAGAATGTTGTTCTGAGGACTTCCATCCTGAAGCACTTCAACATCAGTTGAACTCAGTGTGAAATTAACGAGATCACCCGCATTCACCGTTGTTTCAAAGAGTCCGCCAAACGGTCCTGCAATTTGAGGAGCTGTATTTGTTCCGGTGCAATTCAAAACGATCAACTGGATTTCACGGTCAACTTCGGCAATGAGAACACCGTTGCGATACGAACGCGCCACAACTTTTACAGCGTAATTCCCCATATTATTAGACAAAAACGTGAGTTCTCCCGTGCTTGGATCGAGTTGTGCGGGAACGTTACTAGGATTTAGGCTTGTTCCTGGAGTAGGAGACGTGGCAGAGTATCCTGGCTCGTAAAGAAGTTCAACAGGTGCACTTGGAGGATTGTAACTTTGATTTGGGAAATGATCTAGAGGTGTTCCGAAAGAAATGTGGAGTGAATCCAAATCTGGATCGATGGCATTCATGTTGTACGCATACGGATCGCCCAAACAGCTTACGAAGTAAGGATCTTGCAAAAATTGAGGGGAATTGTCAACGCATCCTACAGCAGCATTGGGGATTTCGTACATTTTGGATGTTAGCGTGATTCCTTTTGTATCAGGATCTATCAAATTGACGATGTTTCCGTTTCGAGCAAAATTCTGATACGTAAATACCCAGCCATTTGCAGGGGGAACACCCGAAATGGTGATCGGATCACTGACGTAGACAACTTTTTCAATGGCACCAATGCCATTTCCTCCACCTTGACCAGTGCCGCAATCGAGAGGCGCATCTCCTCCTGGAACTTGCGTACACAACGGAGAGATGTCGGTTCGTGATTGAAAATTGACGGTAATGTCTGTTAAGGTGGGATGATTCCACACTTGAATGTTTTCACTGACTGGATTTACAATTGCTCCATTGCAATCACGGTAAAAAACCAGTTGAAATACATAATCTCCACCCTGACACGTCCACGTGATGTCACCTCCCATAATGTGCGTGGCATTTCCTCGAAAGCTCAAAGAAAGTAGCAGAAAAAACAGGAGATAAAATCGATTCATACTCGTATAACGAAAAATACCCATACGTAGTATGGAGACGGATTTTTTATGAATTGGTTGCGAAAATTGGGTGTGGATTTTGGATAAAATCATGAAATGACAAGAGTTGACGGTTAGGAATGAACATTTGATATATCCAATTCATCATAATTTGTCTCTTTTTCGTCGAGATTGTATTGTTTTGAAATTTCAGAGAAGAGGCGCAAACCCTTGGCATCTATTCGTGTACAAATATGAACTGAATTTTCACCATGATAATCACTAAAGTTGATATGAACCTCATTCGAACTAATCAATAGCGAATTGATTTTGGAATAGGGGATTTTGAATTCACCTGAAATACCTGGAGCGAAGTAGTGGTAAGCCGAATAAGCTGCCCACCCAATTCCGATGATGGCTGCCCAAGAAAGCGATTGGAAACCAGCAAACCAAAGAATACAAATGACTAAAACAGCCAAAAGTGAGAGGTAGGATATTGACTTGAAACGCTCTTCTGAACTGGATTTAGTGGCAGATGGATCATTCAATTCCTCCAATTTTTTTGTGTCAGACCAATTTCCAGTACTTGTGAAATAGACAAATGAATCGTCAAAATTCACATAACCAAAGTTGTATTTACACCAGTCTTTCATTGAACATAAATAATGAATATCTCGTTGGGCTTAACTCAATGCCGAATCAAGTTACCCAACCGCCACAACTGTCATGTCGTCCCAATTCAAGTATTGCTTTGCCAATTCCTGCACGCGTTCTGGTGTTATCGAGCGAATTGCATGAATGGCTTCATTGTAAAAATCCAACGATTTTCCGTGTAACTCTGCACTTAGGAAGAGGTCAGTCATTGCGTAAGCACCATCTGCACTTTTCAGTAATTGCCCTAACATGTAATTGCGCACCAATTCCATTTCATCTTCGGGTACAAGCTCGGTCTGAAGTCGGTTCAGCTCAAATTGAATCTCATTTAGGGTATTGTCTCGTACTTGCTTGCCAACTTCAGTCGCCATAAGGAAATAACCCGTTCCGTTTAATTCGGCAATCATCGATCCGATACCGTAGGTATATCCTTTTTCTTCACGAATGTTTGTCATCAATCGACTTCCGAAATAATCTCCTAAAATGGTATTTACGAACAAGAAATCGAGGTAGTCCGGATGATTTTTATTGAAGAGCATTTTTCCTGCTCGAATCGCTGTTTGAAGTGCTCCTTCTTTTTCAATTTTTGTCACACCAGCTTCATTTTGAAGATCAGCATCGAAACCTCCTACCGCTTCGGATAGTAATGATGTGAATAATGTAGAAATTTCTAGAATGACATCTTCTTCAAAATTCCCAACGATCACGACTTTCGTCAACCCTTTGAGGTAATACTTGGCATGGAAAGCGCGTAAATCATCTCGTTGAACATTGTCAAAATCAGATTCTTCAATACGCGTCGCATAGCGTGCGTTACTCGCAAACAATCGTTCTCTGAATTCTTGGCGCGCCTTAGTAGATACTTTTTCTTGCCCAATGCGCCATTTTTGTTTGCGGTCGGCTGTCAATTCTTTAATTTCTTCTTCATCAAAATTGACATTCGTAATCGCATCAATCACGGTTTCGAGAATCGCTTGCAAATTTTCGCGAAGGCAATACATCGAAAAAGTGGCATTTTCAACGGAAACACCCGATTCCGAAAATCCACCCAAAGAATTGATTTCCTCGTGAATTTCGATGGAGGTTTTAGTCGGAGTTCCTGAAAGTAAAAGTCCATTCGTGAAACCGGGAATGCCTTTTTCTCCACGACAGTTTCCTGCGTCAAAGTATAGATCGAAACGTGCGGTTTCATTCTGAACTTCCTTCATGTGATACAAAGGAACAGAAGGAGAAAGGTCGTATTTTTTTGGTGCCACAAAATCGATGGATTCGATGGCTATCAATTCGGGTTGTTGAGTTCTATTGAGCATTGTTTGCTTTTACGTTTAGTAAGGAACAATTCGTTTTGATGAAGGTAGTTGCCGCTACGCGCTGCAAATCTTCTGGTGTAATTTTGGCGTATTTTTCTGATTCGTGATTTACCATATCGGCATCTCCCAACAGTTCGTTCATGCTGAGTGCCATGGCGCGATTCAAAACAGCTTGATGCTGAAATTCATGCGCTGTGCGAATTTTCACTTTAATACGATCCAATTCACTTTCTGAAACAGTCGACTGAATGAGTTGATCCAATTCTTTCCAAAGTGCTGCATCCAATTCCTCGAAACTTACACCTTCTCTTAATTTCCCTGAGATGATGATCAAGCCGTTATCGATGGAACCTGTAATGTAAGCATTGACGCTTGAGACCAGATTTTGTTCTTTTTTGAGCGATATGTACAAACGAGAAGATTTGTCTCTTCCGAGAATATCAGAAAGTGTGTCGTACACCAAATAATCGGGATGCATACGATCTTCCATTCGGAAAGCATAGTAAAAAGCATCTGTTGGAACACTTCGTTCGATTGTTTTTTGTCGAAATTCAGTTTGTTTCGGTTCTTTTGGAAGATTGCGTTGATTGGCTTTTCCGGCAGGAATTTCACCAAACCATTTCTTCGAAAGACGTTTCACTTCGTCGAGTTCCATATTTCCGCCAATGCATAAAATCGCATTCGAAGGGTGATAGAACTGTTTGAAAAAGTCTTTCACATCGTCCATGGTGGCTTCTTCAATGTGCTTGATTTCCTTTCCGATCGTTGCCCATCTGTACGGATGCTTTTTGTAGACAAGTGGACGCAATTCGAGCCAAACATCACCATATGGTTGATTCAAATAACGTTGTTTGAATTCTTCGATTACTACAGATCGTTGTACCTCCAAGCTTTTCGGTGTAAAGGCAAGAGAAAGCATACGATCACTCTCCAACCACAACGCTGTTTCAATATTATTGACGGGAAGTACGTCGTAGTAATTCGTAATGTCGTTCGATGTAAAGGCATTGTTTTCTCCACCTGCCAATTGAAGTGGCGTATCGAATTCTGGAATATTCACAGATCCTCCGAACATCAAGTGTTCAAAAAGATGAGCAAATCCCGTTTTGTCTTCCGATTCGTCGCGTGCGCCAACATTATAGAGTACGTTGACAACTGCCATGGGAGTCGTGGTGTCCTTGTGAAAAAGAACGGTGAGTCCATTGTCGAGTTTAAATCGATCAAATTGAATCATTAAAAGTTGAATTTTGGACTGCTTTGTTCGTGCAGTGCCGATGAGTATTCTGCGAGTATTTCCGCTACAATTTCTTTGGCAGGAAGGATGCGATCGATCATTCCTGAAATTTGTCCGATTTCCAATTCACCTTCGGTGAGATCACCTTCAAACATTCCTTTCTTCGCACGTCCGCGCCCAAGAAGTGTTTTCAAATCGTCCATGGAAGCTCCTTTTTCATAGGCCTCATGGACTTGTTGGAAGAATGGGTTTTTAATCAATCGAACAGGAGTGATTTCTTTCAGCGTCAACTGTGTATCGCCTTCTTTTGCTTCTACTACGCTTTGTTTAAAATTTTGGTGAGCACTCGATTCCTCAGAGGCGACAAAACGACTTCCGATTTGAACAGCATCTGCTCCCAAGTTCATGGCAGCAAGCATGGTGCGACCGGTTCCAATTCCTCCAGCAGCAATCAATGGAATATCTAGCTCTTTCGCTACCATTGGAATCAAACAAAGTGTCGTTGTTTCGTCTCTTCCGTTGTGTCCGCCCGCTTCAAATCCTTCAGCAACAACAGCATCTACGCCAGCGGCCTGCGCTTTCAAGGCAAATTTCAAACTGGAAACGACGTGAACTACGGTAATTCCGTGATCTTTTAAGTGTTGCGTCCATGTTTTTGGATTTCCAGCAGAAGTAAAAACAATCGGAACTTTATGCTTAATAATCGTTTCGATGTGCTTATCGATATCTGGATAAAGCATCGGTAAATTCACCGCGAAGGGTTTATCTGTTGCAGCTTTGCATTTTTGCACATGTTCATCCAATACTTCTGGGTACATGGATCCAGAGCCAATAATTCCTAGTCCTCCTGCATTTGAAACTGCCGAAGCAAGCTCCCAGCCTGAGCACCAAATCATTCCAGCCTGAATAATGGGGTATTGAATATTGAATAAGGAAGTAATTCTATTTTTCATAATTTTCAATCTAATCAAAAGTACAGTTTTCACGAAACTTCACCCCGTTTTTTGTCGTCTTAACCTAAACTTGAGTTCGGTATATGAATACCTTCAGACATTTTGATCGAGTAATTATACGAGGCATAATTTTAGAGGAATAGCGGGGTATCACGATGGAAATTAACGAAGTAGAATGCTTGATCAGAATGAGTCAATTCATGAATTTCACCAGAAAACAACGCTTTTCTTTACTTTTACGCTTCGAAATAACCCGTTATTCCCTCGGCTTAAATGCTCGAAAATCATTATTTTAAGTCGATCTGATAAAATTCTTATCCTGAACTCATGTTAAATTAATATCTTGGAGACAGCTTCTTGAATATGACAAAAAATATCTGCTTACTGCTTTGCTTTCTGACGATTTCCCTTTTGGGGAATTCTCAAGAAGTTCATCATGATCACTCACTACCGCATTCTTTTATTGAAAATAAGGGACAGTGGGACGAAGACGTATTATTCAAAACGCAATTTCTTGGAGGGAACTTATGGATCGAGCAGGGGAAAATGATGTTTCATTTGCAAGATTTTTCTCGATTACAGGCGTATCATGCCAATCCGAAAGATGGCGAGGATGTCTCAACCTTCCCCCAAACCGTTTTGCATTTGAATTTTCTAGGTTCGAACAAGGTGACATCGATTCAAAAAGAACACGAAACGGACGTTTATTACAACTATTTCCTTGGGAATGATGAATCCAAATGGACATCAGATGTGCGTGGATATGGTGAGGCAACACTTGAAGATTTCTACAATGGAATTGATTTAAAGTTGATCGAACAAGAGCAAGAGCTAAAGTATGAATTCCACGTAGCGGCAGGAGCCGATCCATCAGTGATTCGCTTGGATTACGCAGGACAGAATAAAATTGTAATCAACGATAAAGGGGATTTGGTAATTTCAACGAGCTTGGGTGATGTGATTGAGAAAAAGCCCTACGCGTATCAAATTCTGAATGGGAAGATTGTTGATGTCGCCTGTTCCTTCCGACTGAATAAATCAGTTGTGGAGTTCGAATTGGGAGATTACAGTCCGTACGCACCGCTAATTATCGATCCTGTTCTGGTTTTTGCGACATACTGTGGTTCGGTAACGGATAATTTTGGAATGACCGCAACGTATGGGTATGACGGTACGGCCTATTCGGGAGGAGTTATTTATGGAAATGCGTATCCAACTCCAGATCCACTTGCGTACAACACAACTTCGAATTTTACGGTACCCAATGTTGGTCCGATCACATCAGATGCATTCATCACGAAGTATTCCGCTGATGGAACAACGATGATTTGGACAACGTTTATCGGTGGAGGAGACGATTCTCACGGAACGGAAACAGTACATAGTTTGATTTGTGACCAGTCGAATAACGTATATATGTATGGAGTAACGTCAAGTGACGACTTCCCAATCTCGGGAGGGTATCAATCCGTATTTGGAGGTGGATCATCACTCTCGATTCAATTCAATGGAACCAATTTCCATAATGACGGAACTGATATTTATGTAGCAAAGTTCAGTTCGAACGGACAAAACCTGATGGGGTCGACGTATATGGGAGGTGCATCCAATGATGGTGTAAATTACAAGGTCTCCTCTGGAAACTACAGCAATGTGGCAGATTACGACTCCTTATCGACCAATTACGGAGACCAATTCCGAGGAGAGATCATGTTAGATTCACTGGGCAATTGTATCGTCGCTTCATGTACACGTTCGACAAATTTTCCTGTTGTAAACGCCTTTCAACCCACAAATGCAGGAAAGCAAGATGGGGTCATTTTTAAGTTGTCTTCGGATTTATCGGCTTTGCAATGGTCAAGCTACTATGGTGGATCAGAAAATGATGCCTGTTATTCTGTTAAGATAGATTCGTCATTCAATATTGTTTTTTCTGGTGGGACGTGCTCCTCCAATCTTCCTGCCATGGGAACAGGCTGGCAATCTTCGTATAATGGAGGGAAAACAGATGGTTTTGTGGCGAAGTTGAGTCCAAACGGTTCCACATTAACAAATGGAAGTTATATCGGAACGAGTAACTATGATCAAGCCTTCTTTGTGGAAATTGATCGAAATGATAACGTCTTCCTGCTCGGGCAATCGGCAGGGGGAGCCTTTCCTGTGATTAATGCGGGATTTGTAAATCCAGGAAGTAGTCAATTTGTCGTCAAGCTTGATCCAACACTCTCGACAGCATTGAACTCAACGGTATTTGGAAATGGTGCCGCCAATATTAATATCTCGCCAGCCGCATTCTTAGTAGACATTTGTGGAAACATGTACATCTCGGGATGGGGGGCAAATATTTTACAAACGTCACCACTTGGAGGAATGCCTGTAACGCCTGATGCTTTCCAAGGAACAGCTCCCAATGGTTTTGACTTTTATTTACTCGTGATTGAGCGAGATTTTGGTGGCCCTGATCCATTGTATGCTTCGTATATTGGTGGGAGTTCCGCTCAAGAGCATGTGGATGGAGGAACATCTCGTTTTGATAAGAACGGAGTAGTGTATCAGTCTGTGTGTGGTGGATGTACAGGAGTAAGCGACTTTCCAACTACGCCTGGTGCCCATTCAAGCTCTAATTTGAGTACGAACTGTAACAATCTGGTCTTTAAGTTTGACTTCGAATTGATTCCCGATGCAGACTTTACAGCGGATAACACACTAGGTTGTGCGCCATTTACGGTAACATTCGATAATTTCTCCACCGATTCAGATTCGTACCAATGGGTATTTGGAAATGGTGATTCGACCTCTGTTATTTTCGAACCTACGGTTACGTACGATTCGGCAGGAGTGTATCAAGTGTTCTTGGTGGTAACAGATAGTATTTGTTTACTAACAGATACCGCTGAATTGACCATCACGGTGTACGATTCGCTTGAATTGACAACAACAATAGACCAAGAATTGTGTCAGCCCATTCCATTGGATTTAACGGCTTACACAAACGGAACTGCGGATAATTTTATTTGGTCAAGTAACAGTAGTTTCACCGACACGTTAAATACCGATTTACAAGATTCGGTGCTGAGTATTACACCATCTGGGCCTGTTACCTACTACGTAGAAGTCAGCAATGGTGGTTGTTCTCTGGTGGACAGTGTCGTCGTCGATTTTATAGGTTCTTCGCTAATTCTAACCGGCAATGATTCCATTTGTGCGGGAGAACTCACGCAAATAGCGGCACAAAGTTCCAATCCGTCCATCACCTTTACCTATGTTTGGTCACCCGATTCCGTGATTCAAGGATCGAACACGGGAAGTTCCATTACAGTAGCTCCTTTGCAAACACAATATATAGTAGTCACAGCGTCGAGTGCGAATGGCTGTGTTGTGCAAGATTCCATCCAGGTTTTTGTTGGAAATATTCCAAATGGTGCGGTTCAAGCGACGGCTTCGGAATACCTTGTAGCGCAAGGGTCAAGCGTTACCTTGAACGGAGAGCCGAATGGATATGCGTATTCATGGTCTCCAACGAGTGGTCTATCCAGTCCGAATTCTCAATCAACTACTGCCTTCATCGAAGAAACGACCTTATTTACCTTAAGCGTAACGGATGGCATTTGTACTAAATCCGACACGGTGCTCGTTAAAGTATTTGAATTTATCTGCGGCGATCCGTTCGTTTATATTCCCAATGCCTTCTCGCCAAATGGAGACAATGAAAATGATGTGCTGTACGTGCGTGGAAATCTCATCAAGGATATGGTATTACGCATTTACGATCGCTGGGGCGAATTGGTATTCGAGTCCTACGACCGATCGAACGGTTGGGATGGAACTTTCCACGGAAAGCCACTCGATCCCGATACCTACGATTATTACCTTAAGGTAACCTGTGTGGACGATATGGAATCGATTATTAAAGGAAATGTTACCTTGATGAGGTAAGCTTTACCCCTTGTTTTCAAACCTTTTTCATGTTGAGACTAAAATACCTTCTTTCGTTTGTCTGCCTGCTGACATTACTGATGTCTTTTGCTCAATCAAACAATGCTCGTCAACCTTTTTCGGATTCGATCACGTTACGCGTTTTCAGTCGAGCGGGACATACCGAGCAATTGGTAAATCAAATGAAATTTGTTCTCTACAAGGATTCAACCTTTGTTCGTTTTTGGAATTCGGGTGAGGTTTATGAAGATTCAAGAACAGTATCCATCGATTCTAGTTTAATCTCGAGTATCGAACGATTTGAAAACCAATTTTCAGATTATCGAATAGATAACTCGTCGAATAATGGCGGAACGTATCGATTTTACATCGAATTCGATGATGGAAACGGTGAAGTTCGTTTTAAGTTGAAGGAAGAAAGCGCCGACATTTTAAAAGAATGGTTCGATCGCATGAGTCAATAATTTTAGGATGTCAAAACACATACAATATATAGAGCTCAAAACAGGATTTTCAGATGATGGTCCAGCATGGATTGCTGAAGTGGAATATTCCAAATCAGGGAGAACCATATATTTTGATAATCGCGCGCTGAAAAGACTCAAAACACCTGGAGTGGGATGCAATCATTTCGATATTGAAACAGGTGAAGATTACTGGATATCGGGTGTTAAGAAAAATGGGCATGATCGTCATGTTTGTGGCAGTGGAACTGTCATGATTGATCGGGATATTATAGATGAATACGTATCAATTGTTGATTTTGATGTCCTTGATAAAAAGAACTACGAAATTGTAGATGTGAATAAAACATTCGACAAGTCGCGATTCAACCTTATCGAGAATAACCTAAGGACATTTTCTCCAGAAGACTTTCCATCGTATTCCACATGGTATTGGGACCGAAATAAGAAAAAGCTCGTATTGCAATAGTTCTCAGTAAAGAAGATTGCCTATTCAATCGTTAAATCTACTAATCCTTCAATCCGCCTCTTTTCCAAAAATGATTAGTTTCGTGAAAAGTCGAAAATCGAGCTATGAAAAAAATCATCACGAAACAATCTCAAGAGTTTTTAGAAAATTATTTGAACAACCCATCACCAACTGGCTTTGAATCTGGTGGACAAAAGATGTGGTTGGATTACATTCGTCCGTACATTGACGAATATTTCACGGATAACTACGGAACCGTTGTAGGAGTTGTCAATCCGAAAGCAAAGTACAAAGTGGTTATTGAAGCGCATGCAGACGAAATTTCTTGGTTTGTACATTACATCACAAAAGATGGCTTTGTTTACTTGAGAAGAAATGGAGGTTCAGATCACATGATTGCTCCTTCAAAACGAGTGAATATTCATACCGACAAGGGAATCGTGAAAGCGATTTTTGGATGGCCAGCTATTCATACACGCCACAAGAAAGATCCAACGCCAGCAATGGAAAACATCTTCCTAGATTGCGGATGTTCTTCTAAAGAAGAAGTGGAGAAAATGGGCGTTCACGTTGGATGTGTAGCAACTTTCGAGGATGAATTTATCACACTGAACGAGAATCGTTACTGCGGTCGAGCACTCGATAATCGCATGGGAGGATTCATGATTGCGGAAGTAGCACGATTGCTCAAAAAAGAAAAAGTGGAACTTCCTTTCGGATTGTATATTGTAAATGCAGTGCAGGAAGAAGTGGGATTACGCGGAGCACAAATGATTGCGCAAAAAATCAAACCAGATGTGGCGATTGTTACAGATGTATGTCACGATACAAACACACCCCTCATCAATAAAATTGAACAAGGAGATTTGAAATCGGGAGATGGTCCGGTTTTGACATATGGTCCTGCCGTTCAAAATAACCTCTTGAAATTGATCATCGACTCAGCAGAATCGAAAAAAATTCCATTCCAACGCGCTGCAGCATCGAGAGCAACAGGAACAGATACGGATGCATTTGCGTATTCCAACGAAGGAGTTCCAAGCGCATTAATCTCTTTGCCATTGCGTTACATGCACACTACAGTAGAAATGTGCCGAAAGGAAGATGTCGAAAACACAATCCGATTGATTCTTGAATCATTGAAGAAGATCAAGAACAATCAGGACTTCCGTTATATTAAATAATAAGAATTCAATAATCAAGGTAAGTTCTGAATAGGATAATTTCAAATTTGAACAAATAGCACTACCTTGTATCTCGACTAATACTTATGAAAATGAAAAAAATTACTTTACTCGTTTCCGCTGCATTTCTAGCTTTGGGAGCAAACGCTCAAATTATGAGCGAAAATTTTGATGCACTCAGCGTAGGAGACTACATGGGAGTGGTATCACCAACTTACTGGACAACATGGTCTGGCGCAACAGGAGGAGCAGAAGATGTTCAAGTAACAAATGCACAAGCAAATTCAGGAGCAAACTCAATTCATTTCTCTTCATCATCAGCGAACGGTGGACCGCAAGATGTGGTTATTGATTTCGGTTCGATGTATACAAATGGTGTCTTTACCTATGAGTCTGCAATGTATGTTGCAGCAGGAGGGAATGCTTACTTCAATTTTCAAGCCACTCAGACTATTGGTCAGGCATGGGCATTGAACTTTAACGCAGAAGGAGGATCAATCATTATTGATGATGGTATTGCTGAGCAGGCGTTTGGTTCATATACAGAAGGTACTTGGTTTGATTTGAAGATCGAGGCGAACCTTACATTGAATATTTGGAAGGCATACATTGACGGTGTTCAAATTGGATTATGGTCGAATGGTGTAAACACGATTGCCTCTGCGGATATTTATCCGGTTCAAGGAAGTGACTTCTACCTAGATGACGTAAGCTTCGATCACCAACCGTATACACTGCCAAACAATAATGCGGCGGTTTCAGGTTTCGCGATGAATAGTAATATTGTAGGAATCGATGCGATGCCAACAGTTACAGTTGTAAACGCGGGTAGTTCAACGATCACTTCTTTCGACGTTACGGTAGACTACAACGGAAACCAGTATACGGAAACAGTAACAGGACAAAGTATTCCATCTACAAGTTCAATGGCGGTTGATTTCACAACAGGAATTCCATTGGTATCAGGTAGTATCAATGCTACGGCTACTGTATCTAATGTAAACGGTGGAGCTTCTGATGATGACCCAAGTGATGACGCGGTAACAATAGCTGTTGATCCTGTGGTTCCTGCAGCTGGGAAAATGGTTGTTGGAGAAGAAGGAACGGGTACATGGTGCCAGTGGTGTCCACGTGGAGCGGTATTCATGGATCGTTTCGAACAAGATTTCGGTCCATTCTGGGCAGGAATTGCTGTTCATAACGGAGATCCAATGGTTGTTAATAGTTATGATGCAGGTATTGGAGGGTTGATTTCTGGATACCCAAGTGCATTGGTAGATCGTGGAGCTGATGTAGATCCTTCGGCAATGTCTACTGATTTTTATGATCGTCTTCAAACACCACCAACAGCATTTATTTCTACAACTTCAACATGGGATGCGATTTCAAGAGAGTTAGTTGTTACAGTTACTGCAGATTTCCAAGCTACGGCAAACAATAACTACAAGTTGGCAGTAGTGTTAACGGAAGATGGAGTTACAGGAACAGGATCTGGTTTTGCACAAGCGAATGCATATGCAGGTGGATCAAACGGTGTAATGGGAGGTTACGAAAGCTTACCAAGCCCAGTACCCGCTTCACAAATGGTATATGATCACGTAGCAAGAGCAATCGAGCCATCATTTGGTGGAGATGCAACTAGCTTCCCTGCGACTGTGAACAGTGGAGATTCACACTCTAAAACGTATACGTTTGTACTTCCTGCTGACTGGGACGAGCAAAAAATTCATATCATCGGTATGATGATGGACCCAACAGGACGTATCGACAACGCAAGCAAATCTGGAATTGATGCATTGGCAAACTTGACAGATCTTGAGCAAACGTTAAAGGGATTCGGAGTATATCCAAACCCAGCATCAACTTATGCTGTTGTTGAAATTGATCTTGAGGCAACCTCTGATGTCGCTTTACGTTTATTGGATATGTCGGGGAAAGAAATGGCTGCAAGAAACTATGGAGCTATTGAAACTTCGTCAACAATTCAATTGAATACAGCTGATTTAAGCGCTGGAATTTACTTGGTTGAATTGACAGTAAATGGACAACGCATGACGAAACGATTGGTTATCGAGTAAGAATATATATTGATCCGTGAAAAAGGGTGGTTCGTAACATACGAACCACCCTTTTTCTTTGTTATTTTTGTACCATGAAATGGATTGGTGAGCGTATAAGTTTTGTCGACGATCAAAACAAATTAACGGTGGTTATTCACCCCGAAAGCAAAGGATGGATAAAGTCTGTAATGGGGGCTTGGTTTGCCATGTGGATAACAATCGGAGTAAGTCTTACCGTTTATTACTTCACAACTCCTGTGGAAGAGGATTTAAAAATTGCCTTAATCGTATTTATGGTTTTCTGGACCTACTATGCGATTCGTGTTGGAAGATCCTTATTCTGGATTCTTTGGGGTAAAGAGCTTATTAAAATTGATGAAGCAGGATTTACGTACAAGAAATCGATAAGAACCTACGGCAAAGCCAATCGCTACCTTTTGGAGAATATCTCAAAAATGCGAAAGCATGAAGTGAAAGAAGGATCGTTTCAAGCGACATGGGAATCATCTCCATGGGTGAAAGGAGGAGAGCGACTTGAGTTCGATTACCTCGGGAAAACAATTCGATTCGGACGAAAGATTTCTGAAAAGGATGGTGTGCTTCTCTTTAAATTGCTCACAAAACGAATCGATCAAAACGTCCGTAGGAAAAAGTAGTTGTCGGAAGAATTGTACGTAGTACAATAACGTAGTTGTCCAAGAGCTAAAGCCTTTTCGACATTTTGAAGTGTTGAAGCACTCCGAACAAAAGGTGACTTTTTTCAATCAGTGTGTATCCCAGTTTTAAGTAGAAATCAACAGCATAGTCTCTAGCTTGAAGAATCATTTCGGTATCGCCACGCTGTTTGGCTGCTTCTTCTGTTGCCTGCATGATCATTCTTCCGTATCCTCGCCCTTGCAAATTATCGTCTACGGCAACGAAGCGCACTTGTGCCAGTCTAGGTTCCGCTTTATCTAGTCGAGCAATGGCTCTTAAGATTCCATCTTCATACAACGCAAAGTGAACTCCAGTTGCATCTCCGTCATTTTTTTCTGAACCCAATGGTTGGTTGAGCGGAGCGCGAAGTATTCGATACCGTAAATCGTAATAAGCTTGCCATTCCAGCTCTGTTTGTGGAGATCGTATTTCTATGCTCATTTGAAAACAACTGAAGTAATACGTTTGGTCAGTTTACCATCAATCATTTCTTCTCGAATAAGTGATTTGGCTTTGTCGGATGAAAAGACTTCACGCAAGTTTTGAATTTTCCCCGCAGGGATGTTCAACTTTTGAAGGCTTTCAAGAAGAGGTGCCGTTTCTCGTTTGGAAATCGCTTGATCCAAATAGAGTTGAAGTTCCTTTCTATTAATAACGCGATCATGATTGGTAACAAATCGCTTGTCTTCGGTCAACTCTTCTAATCCAAGCTCACCACAGAGCTTCTTGAAATGGTCGTTCGATCCAATGGCGAGTGTAATTGTGTCACCATTTACCGTTTGAAATAATTCTCCGTAGGGAGCAATGTTTGGGTGCAAACTTCCAATACGCTGTGGAACATGATCAACCATTAAATAGTTGGAGGCTTGATTCACCAAACTACTTACGGCGGCATCGTAAAGCGATACACTGAATGCTGTACCTTTTCCGTTTCGTTCTCTATTGTATAAAGCGAGTAAAATTCCTTCTTTGAGATGATGGGCTGCCAGTACATCGATGAGTGCTACGGGCATTTTAACCGGTCCACTTTCGGGTGTTCCATTCATCGACATGAAACCAGATTCGGCCTGCAAGATGAGGTCGTAAGCCACGCGAGCATCTGCTGCGCCATACCCGTTTATTTTTCCAATAATCAAACGAGGATTGAGTTCGTGTAGAATGTGATCTTCAATGCCAAACTTTTCTGCGTCGCCCAATTTGAAATTGGTGATTAAAATGTCCGCTTCGCTCACCTGGCGGAGGAATTCATCGCGATCATTTTTGTCTTTTAGATTGAGCTGGCTGTATTGTTTTTGGTAATTAATGCTTGAAAAATAAGCCGAAACGGATGAATCCATTTCTTCTTGAGGTAGTCTCCAACTTCGCGTAACATCTGGATGCGAGGGATGTTCAATTTTTACAACATCTGCTCCTAACTCTGCCAAAAAAGTGCCAACAGAAGGTCCTGCTAACACAGTGCTTGCGTCAATTACGCGGATTCCTTTCAAAGAAAACTCCATGGCTTAATTGTTTTCAAGTTTCCAATTGACAAAAGCTTTCACTTGACGACGTTGCGTATCGTCCAATTGTGCTTTGATAACCATTCTCGGTAGAATGTTGTCCCACTGAGCCTGTGTGTAATTTTCGATTTTTTTCTCTTCATGACAGCGCGTACAATCACGCATGTAAATTACCTTTCCTTCTCCAACGTCTGCACTCATGAGGCCTTCGCTTTCAGAGATTTTAGAAGATGTTTTACATGAGGAAAAGGCGATAATCCCAAAGGATATAGCTGCAAAGAGTAGAAATAACTTCATGTATTTAGTTTTCTAATTCCCAATGGATATAACTCGTAACCTGACGTGTCTTTTCATCATTCAGTTCTGCTTGTTTGATCATTCTCGGCAAGATTTCCGCCCATTCTGCTTTCGAGTAGCTATCAATGAGCCCCGCTACATTGTCACGACTTCTACCATAATGGCAATCGATGCAGTTTTCTAGAAAAACAACTTTTCCTTCAGCGATATCGGCTTTTGGCATATCTCCATTTGTTGCCGTTGAACCTTCTTCAACGTTTTCAATAGTTGCAATTTCTGTCGTTTTTGGACTACAGGCAAAGAGAAGAGCCACGGTAGCAAACGAAAATATAAGGTATTTCATAGTTGTTTAATTTAATTCGAAATTAAGAAAACTGAACAAATGTATTTAGGTTCATAATTTTAAATTTGTCCTCAATCTAATTGTATGCATCAACAAAAATTTGTCCAAACCCAAACAGGCCTCTCCGAAAGAGGAGTAAAGAACGTATTATCCTTACTCAATGATGGAGCTACGATTCCTTTCATTGCGCGTTATCGAAAGGAACAAACAGGAGGAATGGATGAGGTTGAGATTTCTCAAATTCGCGATGAAGCCAAGAATTATGATGAATTAATTGCTCGCCAGAAAACGATTTTAACTTCTATCGAGGAACAAGGGCGACTGGATGATCAACTCAAAGAAAGAATTACTTCTTGTTTTGATCGGACGAAGTTGGAGGATATTTACCTTCCTTTTAAGCAAAAGCGATTAACGAGAGGAGAAAAAGCGAAGCGAAATGGATTAGAGCCCTTGGCAAAAATGATCATGTCGCAACGTGGAGGCGATCCTCAAGTAATGGCTGAACGATTCGTAAAAGGAGAAATCTATGATGAAGAAATGGCCATTGCGGGGGCAAAAGACATCATGGCGGAATGGATGAATGAAAATGGTGCTTTGCGTGATCGATTACGACAAACGTTCCAACGAAGATCAACATTGACATCAAAATTGGTGAAAGGAAAAGAGAAAGAGGCAGAAAAATACAGTGACTATTTTGATTTTTCTCAGTCTTTGAATCACTGTCCTTCTCATCGTTTCTTAGCTATTTATCGTGGAAACAGAGAAGGTGTTTTGAGTTTGAAAGCGCGACCAGATGACGAAACGGTACTCCAACAGATGCAGCGTTTTTTTGTAAAAGGAAACGACGCTTGTTCTGACCTTGTTGATGAAGCGTGCACGGAAGCCTACCGCAGATTGTTGCGTCCTTCGCTCGAAAATGAAGTGCTGTCTACAATGAAGGAAAAGGCCGATCAAGAAGCTATTGGTGTTTTTGCCAAAAACTTGCGTCAGTTGTTACTCGCTCCTCCCTTGGGAGCAAAACGTGTGCTTGCCATCGATCCAGGATTTAGAACAGGGTGTAAGGTTGTTTGTTTGGATGAGTCGGGAGGCTTGTTAACGAATGCGACCATTTACCCGCATCCTCCGCAGAAGGAGCAATCGAAGGCAAAGGCGAAGTTGGCGCAATTGGTGGAAGCGTACAAAATTGATGCAATTGCAATTGGAGATGGAACCGCAGGACGGGAAACGGAATCGCTGGTGAAAAACACACATTTCTCCAGAGATCTGGATGTGTTCTCCGTGCGAGAAGACGGTGCATCTATCTACTCGGCCAGTTCAATCGCTCGGAAGGAATTCCCAAACTTCGATGTTACGGTGCGAGGTTCGGTTTCCATTGGTAGACGCTTGATGGATCCCTTGGCCGAATTGGTTAAGATTGATCCGAAATCCATTGGGGTTGGACAATACCAACACGAGGTAAATCAATCGAAATTAAAAGATTCGTTGGATGATGTTGTTGCTTCTTGTGTAAATGCAGTAGGAGTGGATGTAAATACGGCATCTCCTTATTTGTTGGCATATATTTCAGGTTTGGGACCTACTTTGGCAGAGAATATTGTGGCATTTCGTTCTGAGAACGGACGCATCGATTCACGTAAGGATTTGAAGAAAGTCAAGCGATTGGGAGATAAAGCATTTGAGCAAGCAGCAGGATTTATTCGGATTCGAGACGGAAAAAATCCGCTCGATAATACATCTGTTCACCCAGAAAGCTACGCGTACGTGGAGAAAATGGCGAAGCATTTCATGTTGTCTCCAAAAGAGCTTGTAGGAAACAAGGAGGTTTTGGATAAGGTGTCGGCGAATGATTTTCCGGAAATAGATACGTTTACCTTTAATGATATTGTAGCAGCTCTCAAAAAACCGGGACATGATCCTCGGGAAAAAGCAAAAGTGCTGGAGTTTGACCATCGAATCAAAACGATTGACGATCTCGAAATTGGAATGGTGCTTACAGGAATTGTGACGAACGTGACCAACTTTGGTGCCTTCGTGAATATTGGGATCAAAGAAAATGGTTTGATTCACAAATCTCAGTTGGCAGATGAGTATGTGGAAGATCCGTCTCAATACGTTTCTCTCCATGAACATGTCGAGGTATCGGTATTGGAAGTAGATGTCAATCGAAAAAGAATCGGATTGAAACGATTAACGCGCTAACGTTCAATAATCAGCACTTTCGCTGAATCAATGTCGTTTGATTTTAACCAAAATTGCAAACTTTCGTTGTCTGCTTTATAATAGAAGGGGGCGAATGCAGGAAGACAACTACTTGAATAGCCATTTACCGTAGGTAAGCCGATGTAATTCGTAGCAGTCATCCCATCAATCTGGGTTAGGAAGAAATCTTCGTCACTATTCAGAATCGCATATGCTTCATGCGACGGCTTCACCTCCTTTTTGAGTTCGTTAATTGTCGTTTCCCGACGTTCAACAATTTGCTTTTTACTCACTCGAATGAGATTTTCTTCTGTAAACGAGTTGTCGAGAAGTACTAATAGAAACAGTATTACCGACCATTTTTTAGGCATTCGCGTGAGAAGTGAGATGATAAAAATGATAATCAAGAACAACTCTACATGCATATAACGGTTGATAACGCGCATGCTATCTACTCCTGGTAGTTCGAACATGAAGGCATAGAAGCTTTGTCCGTCGTAGGTTCGAACAAAGAAGACGAAAATGATGAATGTCGCGATGGATACTGTCCAGATCAATTTTGAAATTTGAACGCGACGAATCTTCCAATAGATCCAAAGAAATGGGATGGAGAAAAGTCCAACCAATGGAATCATCCCAGGAAAGGTGAAGTGAATCCACGATAAAGGAACATCGGGCCTACAGTTAACATTGAGAATATGCCAAAAGTCACTCGATTCGTGAGGGTAAAAGTAGGAAAGTAGCACAGGAACAGACCATTTTACCTCGTCAAAACTGCGCGGTTCCAATACCTGAGACATTTCATAATAAGGAAGCATAAGCCAACCTAAAGAGAGAACTGCAACCACAATTATCGTACTGGATTGAAGTAATTGTTTCCTTTTGAAAAGTGGAACAAAGAACCAGTATTTCTTTTGGATAATGGCATACACAACAATAAAGAAGGCGCTGAAATACATGAGGAAGAAACCGGTGTAAATTACACCGTAAAACTGATAGACAATTCCCAATAAGAAAATCGCGAAGTACTTCCACGATGAGGTCTCAACCAGTCGAACTCCGCTGTAGATAACAATGGGAACCATGAAACGAATCATCATTTGCATGTAGCTTAACTGTCCTAAATTGAAGATGGTAAAAGCAAAAATCCATGCAGCAATAATGGCTAAGTCCCAACGTTTGAACCAGCGTTTAATCACGAAGTAAGCCGACCAGTAGTTTAAGGAGCAAATAGTAATCCACCAAAGTTGATATGATGTCTCTTGATTGATTCCAAACAATCGCCAAAAACCATAAAAGGGCATTGTACCAAGCATATTGTCCGAAAAGGCAATCGAGTCTTGATACGGATACATGAAGCCTGCGTTCCAAAATGAAGCCTTGTTGCCTACGCCCCATTGGTAGCCGTGTTCTAATAGAAAATTGATAAAACGAGAATCGCCCAAGTCGCCAGGTACAAACTCTAATCCAAATCCCAATATACGAAAGCAGAAATACCACAATCCCAAAAGAAAGATGAGTATTGGCAAGGTCTTCGACAGCAGAGGTTCGTATGCTCGAATTTTATTCAACATGCTTTAAAAATATCTTTCCGTCAAGAACGCTCAAGCCACTGGGAATATTATCTGTATAAAGAGAACCAGTTCCTAAGCCTTGCGGTAGGTTGTTATCGTATTCTGCAGTCAGCTGGCAAATGGCGTTTAATCCAATATTCGATTCTAAAGCAGAGGTAATCCACCATGGGATGTTTCGATCTTCCGCTAATTCAATCCACTCTTTCGTTCCGACAATTCCTCCATGCAAACTTGGCTTCAGAATAATGTATTGCGGTTGAATCGTATCAAGTAGCGCTATTTTTTCTGCTGTAGTGTTGATTCCGATTAGTTCTTCATCCAGAGCAATTGGAAGAGGTGTTGACTGACATAATTTGTGCATTTCTTCCCACTGTCCTTGTTTTATAGGTTGTTCAATGGAATGAATATCTAGCTTTGCCAATGCACTCAGTTTTTCTTCAGCTTCGTGAAGAGAGAAAGCACCATTTGCATCCACGCGCAATGTGATTTCATCTTTCGAGTAGCGTTTTCGAATGGATGTGAGGAGTTCTATTTCCGCTTGAAAATCGATTGCGCCAATTTTCAGTTTGATCGTGGTGAATCCTTCGGAGAGTTTCGCTTCTATTTGCTCTTGCATGAAACCGGCGTCGCCCATCCAGATCAAACCGTTAATCGGAATGTGTCGCTTTCCTTTAACAAAACCATTTTCGAAAATAACTCCTTTTCCACCGTTTTTTAGGTCGAGTAGGGCCGTTTCTAATCCAAATTGAATCGAAGGCCAATTGGTTAAGTCAATAGAGAGATCATCACACACCTCCGTCAATTTACGTTCGTACGACTCAAAATCAACAAAGTCAGGGGATAAACCAGGGATGATGCTGCACTCTCCAATTCCCGCAATTTCGGGTTGCTCTTCGTGCCAAACTTCGAGAAACCAAGCATGCTTTTCGGTTAGAATGCCTCTGCTGGTTCCGCTTGGACGTTTAAAGTGAAAGGTCTTTTTCGAATAGCGTGCTTTCATGAGGGCAACTGAGATTTCAAATAAACCAACATAGCGAATACACATAGGGAAAGAGCAAAGGTGCTCAACGCAACGACTTTCAGCTCAGGATCGAAATCTTTGGTTTCCCGAATCTGCATCACTTTTCTTAAGTGAACAAGCAAAAGTAAGCTTGGAAGCATACTCAGGAACAAAATAGGTTCTTTGAACAATGCGATAAAGATGGCGAGAGATGAAAGGGCAAATAGAATCAAAATGGCATGATACAATTTCGCAATGTTGGGTCCCATTTTCACTACCAAGGTGTTCTTGCCAGACTTGGCATCATTTATATAATCCCGCATATTGTTCAAATTCAAAACAGCAGTGCTCAGAAGTCCTACCGTAAGTGCTGGGAGAATCATATCAACAATAAATAACTTACTGTAGAGAGAGTATACGCCAAGTACGCTCACAAATCCAAAAAATACGAGCACCATCAGGTCACCCATTCCGTGATATCCGTAAGCTCGCTTACCAACAGTATAGGTAATTGCTGCTGTAACGGAAAGAAGTGCCAAAATGGCGTAAAACCAAATGATTGACTCTGGCATATTTTGAGCTCCAAAATAGATCAACGCTCCCGCAGAGATAAAACTCAAGACAGAAGTGAGAATCACAGCATTTTTCATTTGCTTCGGAGAAATAGCTCCAGATTGAACCATACGATCAGGCCCTACGCGTTCGGTGTTGTCCGTTCCTTTCAAACCATCTCCCAAATCATTTGCTAGATTCGAAAGAATTTGAAACAAAATGGTGGTAATAACGGCAAGTGTAAAAATGAGCCAATCCCAGTATCCTTGATAGTACGCCACGGCAGATCCCATGACAATACCAGAAAGAGAGAGAGGTAAGGTGCGCAGTCGCATCGCGCTAATCCAAGCTTTGGGTTGTGACATAGGACAAATATAAAGTTTCCACCGATATTTAGGCGAAGAATTTTCACCTGATCTAGTGCAATAAATAAATTGTGCGTACATAATAAATTTTCGCTAACTTCGCCCTCATGAATGCAGATCCAAAAGAGGCCGCACTGAGTAAAATGTTGGGAATTGAGTTTCCCTTAATCGTTGCGCCCATGTTTCTTGTTTCCAATAAGGAAATGATTATCGAGGCAACGAAAGCGGGAGTTACAGGAGCAATTCCAGCACTTAATTATAGAACGGTAGATGAACTCAAAAAAGTCATTCGCGAGTTGAAAGCCGAAGCTAGTGGTCCTTTCGGAATTAATTTGATCGTAAACAAATCGAATTTCCTCTATAAAGAACAACTAGCTGTATGCTGTGAGGAGAAAGTTGATTTTATCATTACATCATTAGGGTCTCCCGAGGAAACAATTAAGCATTGTAAAAAAGCAGGAGTAAAGGTGTTTTGTGATGTCGTGGATGTGCGATACGCGAAAAAAGTGGAAGCACTTGGTGCAGATGCTATAATTGCAGTTAATAAAGAAGCCGGCGGACATGCAGGGCCGATGTCCTTCAAAGAATTATTGCCATTATTGAAAAAGGAGTGCTCCATACCGTTGATTTCTGCAGGAGGTGTAGGAAATGGTTTTGAAGCGAGAGAGATGATGGATTTTGGAGCTGATGGGCTTTCGATGGGAAGTGTTTTCATCGCTTCGGAAGAGGCTGGTGTTTCCCAAGAGTACAAACAAGCCTGTGTCGATTATGGAAAAGAGGACATCGTCATGACAACAAAATTGTCGGGAACGCCTTGTACAGTAATCAAAACGCCATACGTTGAAAAGACGGGAACGAAACAAAATTGGCTCGAACGCTTGCTAAATAAGAACAAACGCCTGAAGAAGTGGGTGAAAGCCTTCACATTCATGAAAGGAATGAAAAGTTTGCAAAAGGCGGCCTTCAGTACGACGTATAAAACAGTGTGGTGTGCCGGACCTTCAATCGAGCACGTTAAGGAAATTCGTCCATTAGGTGAAATTGTCAAATCAATTCGAACGGAATATGAGCAAGGAAAGTAAAGAGGTTTCACTTAAATCGATGAAGCGAAAGTTGTTTCTTCTTGGATTGGTGAAAATTCCAATGATCGGCTACGTAAAGCCAAGGTTGATCCAATTGGATGAGCGCGAGGCAGCGGTAAAAATTCGTCTCAGAAGAAGAACAAAAAATCACCTGAATTCAATGTACTTCGGAGCGTTGGCAGTTGGTGCAGATGTTGCCGCAGGATTACATGCTTTCTACTTCGCCGATCGAATGGGGAAGAAGGTGTCCTTTGCATTTAAAGGAATGAATGCTGAATTCATTATGCGGGCGGAGTCAACCATCGTTTTCGTTTCGGAAGATGGAGAAAAAGTGAATGATGCAATGAATCGATCATTCGAACAAGGAGAAAGAATCAATGAGCCCATCAACGTCATCGCAAAAAATGACAAAAATGAGGTGGTGGCTCGTTTCGAAATGATTGTTTCGGTTAAAGTGAAATGATAAAAAAAATCGATTATCTCATTCGTGAGATTCTCATTACATTTGCTGCGCAATTTGAAATTTCATGAAGTACTGCTCTGTTGAAGAAGTGAAGAAAGAGGTAGATCTCGGAAGAATGTTGATTTTAGACATCAGAGAATCCTACGAAGTGGATATTTGTTCCATCGATTCGATGCAAATTCCAATGGGACAAATTTGTGATCGCGTGAGCGAAATACCAACAAATAAAACGATTGCCGTCTTATGTAAGTCTGGAAAACGAGCCGAAGCTGTGGCAAATCTAATGTGCGTTGAGTGCGGATTTACAAATGTTGTTGTCGTAGAAGGAGGAATGATGGCCTGGATTGAAAAAGTAGCGAATCATTTAGAAGTATATTAAATGGAAAAACGAAACTTACTACAGAACTTGATGTTAACCGCCAAAGGAATGGCGATGGGAGCAGCCGATGTTGTTCCAGGTGTATCGGGAGGAACAATTGCATTCATCTCGGGAATCTACGAGGAATTGATCAACTCCCTAAGTAATATCAACCTGAAAGCACTAACGCTTTGGAGAAAAGAGGGGACGGGTGCTCTGTGGAGACATATCAATGGAACCTTTTTCGTGTTCTTGTTTGCAGGAATCGGGATTTCGATTTTTGCTCTGTCAAAGGTTGTAACGCGCTTGCTCGATTCTCACCCTGTTATTCTTTGGAGTTTCTTTTTTGGATTGATCATCGCGAGTATCTTGGTGGTCGGAAAGAGAGTTAAGAAATGGACACTACCAACCATTATCTCACTCGTATTTGGAATGGCTGTGGCATTGTGGATTTCATCGATTCAAACAACAGCTTCCTTGGACGCGAAATGGTTTGTGGTATTATCAGGGGCAATTGCCATTTGCGCAATGATTCTGCCTGGAATTTCAGGATCGTTCATCCTTGTCTTGATGGGAAGCTACCACGTAATTTATGGTGCGATCGCGGATGTTGATTTATCGATTATCGGTTTGTTTGCCCTTGGATGTGTAATTGGCCTGCTTTCGTTTGCACGTGTACTGAAGTATTTATTCTCAAATCATCACGATTTAACAGTAACGTTGCTCACTGGTTTTATGATTGGAGCATTATATAAGGTATGGCCATGGAAAAAAGCAATCGGAGACGAACCTTTACTTGTTCATTCAGATGGAAGAGAAGAATGGATGATGAAGAATGTGCTTCCGGGAGATTATCCAGGAGATAATCAATTATGGATTGCTATCGCATGTGCTGTTGGAGGATTTTTACTTATTTTCATCCTCGAACGATTTGCACCTAAAGAAAAATGAAAACCTACGGATTGATCGGTAGATCACTTGGACACTCTTTCTCGAAATCCTTTTTTGAAGAATACTTTCAAACGCACGATATTGATGCGCAGTACCTCAATTTCGAGCTAGACACAATTGATGAGGTGCAGGATCTTTTGAAAAAAGAGATAAGCGGATTTAATGTGACGATACCATATAAGGAAGCGGTTATTCCTTTTTTGGATGAGCTCTCAAGTGAAGCTAAGGAAATTGGAGCCGTAAATGTCATTCAGATAATAGAAGGAAGAACAATTGGTCATAACTCGGATGCCTTCGGATTTCATCAAAGCATTAAGCCCTTTTTGACGAATCGACATGAACGAGCCATTATCTTTGGCACAGGTGGAGCATCGAAAGCCGTGGAGTATGTTCTCAAGAAGATTGGTGTCGATGTAATTTTCGTTTCTCGAACTCCGAAAGGTGAAAATCAGTTTCATTACAGCGAAGTAAACAACCACATGTTGAATGCATGTAAATTGTTGGTGAATACAACACCAGTAGGTACGTTTCCAAATGTTGAGGATAGCATAGAAATTCCGTTTAGTCATTTATCGGAAGAGCACCTTGTGGTCGATTTGATTTACAATCCAACAAAAACGAAGTTTCTTCAGAAAGCAGAGGAGTGTGGAGCAGCCATTTTGAATGGAGAGTCAATGCTTCGCGAACAAGCGTTGAAGTCTTGGAAAATCTGGTTAGGTAAATAATGGATCTAAAACAACGCATAGCACAAGGGGAAGGAGTACAACTCGATTTCAAATTCCGTATCGATGATCAAAAGAAGATTGCGCGGACACTGGTCGCCTTTGCCAATTCGTATGGAGGAAGTTTGCTGATAGGCGTAAAAGATAATGGGAAGATCGCTGGGGTGAATCCGGAAGAAGAATTTCATATGATTGAAGGTGCCGCATCTATGTATACGAAGCCGGAAGTGAAATTTGAATCATTAACCTGGCAAGACCGACACCATTTCGTGCTGGAAATAAAAGTAGAAAAGTCCGATGTGAAGCACAAAGCATTGGATGAAAACGGAAATTATCGATCTTACGTCCGCGTTGATGACCATACTTTATTAGGAAATAAAATCCTTGATCGTGTTTGGAGCTTGGAAAAACATGGAGTAAATCGTCCAGAACATTTCGATGAAAACACCTTAGGGCTGATTCAGACAGTGCGAGAACTGGAGCCTGTCACGATCTCCAAACTGTATCGTAGTTTAAATCTCCCGAAAAAGAAAGTGGACGGAATCCTGTCAGTTTTGGTTTTTTGGGATGTTATCAAAATGAAAATGAGCGAGTCAGGTACATTTTATTGTACAGAATAATAGTTTTTGTTATTATTAGGTTCATTTTAAAACCTACACTATGATGAAAGCATTATACATTACAGGTATTGTGTTATCTGTAATTTTCATGTTTGTTATTGGATATTTTATTCAAGAGGTGGAAAGTGCTCGCTTTTCAAGTTACTACTCCAGCTACAGTAATTCTTACGATATATATAATAGTTATAGCAGCTACAATTATAACTCCTACAATTCTGGAGCAGATGAAACAATGGCGGCAGCGATCGTTTCCTTCTTCTTCTTTGTGTTCTTCATTCTGACTTCCATTTTCGGATTGGTCCGCGTGAAAACAACAACAAACAAAGTATTCTCAATTATTGGATTAAGTATCTCTGGAATCTTCTTCTTCTGGGATTTCATAGTGATGATAAGTCCAAGTGCAGTTTCCTTCGATGAAGTCGGTGGAGGATTTGGCTTCTATAGTATGATCATGTTAGCATTTATGATTGTTGGCTTGGTTCAGGCAATACGTTACGCGAAACGTTCCCGGGTAACTGTACAAAATCCTTCATTGGACATTTTAGACTCATAAAATATCACAAATTAATTGCCTATGTCGATTTCTTTGTTATATTGTACGGATTATTAAATTTTAGATTAGATGGGAAGACCAGCAACGAAGCCAGCCAGATTAAAAGATGGTTTTTATATAGAGGTGAAGAATCAAGGTAGCGGAGGCGTATTGATTAGAAGAGATACGGAAGAACAAATGAAAATGGCTGCCGAAGATTATTCGCGAATGAAAAACGTTACCATACTCGGAGAAATGAAAAGCGACAAGTGGGTAAACAAACAAGGAAAGAAGAAAAAGAAATAGGATTTTGCAATAAATCAAGGAAGGAGGATTTATTCCTCCTTTTTTTTTGCTTCGTAAAATGGGTGAAATCAATGATTTACAAAATAGACTTCACTTTTTTCAAAAAAAGATTGTTTAAAAGTGTTGTTAAAGTAAAAAAGATGCATACCTTTGCAGCCCGCATTCAACGGAATGTATGGTTAGCCAGAGAGCTAAAAGGATTGAAAGAAGAGTTACTAAAA
>JABXHO010000097.1 GCA_013373595.1 Flavobacteriales bacterium
ACAAGGTATTTTGCGAATTGTTTCCTGTAGATGAATTGGAATTTTTGATGGCATTATAGACATCCCACACTAATTTTTCACCGAGATAAACAGAGCCAACGTCACTTTTACCATACTTTTTAGAATTGTAGGTCGATGGGTGCATGTCGTTGTGTGGCGTCCAAAATCGTGGCTCCAAAAAAGAATAGGAAGGCAAATTTCCGTTAGAACAGTCGGAGAAAAATTGATCCCACTTCGGAAAGTGATTTGCAGGCCAAAAATGATAGGGAGAGAGCGCTCCTGCGTGAATGATACTTGTTAATGCAGCTTCGTTGTCGGAATATACCATCCAGTTCAATTTCGAATGTCGACCCGTTTCATGAATTTGATTGAAAAGTGTTTGCCCAATACTATCCACAGTCCAACTGGTGGATGGCCCGTTTATCGTGTGTCCCCATGATGTGCCTGCATTCCAAAAAGCGCGATTACACCACGTTTGACTCGGAACGGAGCAGAACCAGTGATCGAAAACCGCAAATTCTTTAGCGAGTGTGCTCATAACGGGAAGCTGTTCAGGAGTAAAGCATCCCATCATTTGTTTATAGTCGCTGTAGTGTGCACTAACGCCAATCGTTTTATTCCATACAGCAATATAGTCGTTTACAAAGCCTTTCATACCTGGACTCAGTTCGTCAGTGTTCTTTGGTAAGTTATAGGGTGATTTTTCACCTCCATCAGGCTCATTGAATAACTGCAGGTTGACGTGCCAGTACTCTTCCCCGGGATCTGGATAAGGCATGAAATAAATGGCATTTCCATCTTTGTTTTTATCGTGCTTGTGGGCTGCCACTTTTCCTGTACCGTCTGGCGGTTGATTGGCTCCTGTGGGAACGGGATTCGAAAAGTCGATATTAGAAAGTCCTGCGAAGGTTTTTCCTAAAGGTGCATTGCTCGGCACTTCTGGGTACAAATAGCCCAATAAATTGTCGAATGATCTGTTTTCTAGCATAAGCACCACTACGTGGTCAAAGCTATCGAGTCCTGTAGACTGTGTGTTCTCTTTCATAGTTCGTGAATGTGGTAAAATGTTGCAATAGCAGTGCGCAACATTCTTAAAAATAATGATTTAAATCAACTTGTTAATCAGTGGGTTGAAAATAGTTATGCACTATTGATGCAGTGTGCCAAATGTTTTGGTAGATCACATTCGCTAAAAAAAGAACAAAGTTAAGATGTCTTTTTGGGTAGGTTAATCAAAAAATGAACGCCATGTACAATGATTAGAGCGGCAAGGTTCCCAATGCTTAATCCAAATTGAAACCAATTCGGTTTTTTCAGAAACCCATACAGTAATGAAGAATCTGCGAATAAAAGTGATACGGTTTCAAAAACCAACACGCCAATCACTATTTGAGTAATCATCCAACCTAAACGGTTTGATATTTTTCTGCCTACAAAAAATAGCCGAAGGGTAAGAAGAGTGATACTTGTAATGAGCGCAAGTTGAATCACTAAGATGTAAATGAGTGCTCCTTCTCGATGTATTTCTGCCGTATTAAAAATCGAAAAACAAATTGGAGAAAGAATCAAGTAGGCGAGAGATGTGAGAATGGAGTTTGTTAGTGTTGGGCTCATAGGATATGTTATTCAACTTTAATAAAATCGTTGGCTACAAATACGTGCTCAAGAACATCTTCCTTGATGAGTGTTCCAACATACAGCAGGTACAAATAAACGGAATCGCCATTTTTCAATTCATCGCTATAGTAAGGAAAAGTTGGTTCCTGAACAGCGATACGGTAGTCGACAGAGTCATTCGAAAAAAGGATTTCATGTTGGAACATGTCCTTGTAGCGATCATCTAAATATACGTTGATCCAATCATCGATGTATCGTTTCTTCGTTCCTGTCAATTCGCTGCTTGCGCCCTTGTAGGTAAATTCAACTTCATACTTGAGATCCATCAAACCGTAAAAGTTCAAACAGGTTGTTTCGCAGGTTAATGCTTCTTCTCCCATGGAATTTTCGCAGAGCGTTATCAGATCAGTGAACTCCATGCGGGGATAGCTATACTGCCAGTCGCCTGATTGGGAAAGCGCTACCGATGAAAAAAGTGAAAAGACAGCTAAAAGGAGTTTCATTGTTTATGTATTTTCTGCGAACACAGGTTCATTCTTACTCTCGCCGAATGGTCCACGAGGCACTTTTTAACCGCGCAATTCCATCCGAGCATTGAATTTTAGCTAAGATCGTAAAAGTTGTCCCATCAGGTAGATTTTCCAATGATTTTTTCGCTTCTGACAGATTGTTTCCGTGACCCAAAATGGTACTCCTTGGAAGTTGAGCTTCCCATGAAAGAATCTGGAAGTCGTTCCTTAACGGAGTAAAAACAGGGTACTTTAGATTTAGTTCGAACGAAGAAAAATCAACTGATCCGCCATTCTTTACTCTTCCAAGATAGAGATCAGGATCGGGCAAATTCATCACTTGATAGTTCAAAGACTTGATTACATCTACCTGAGACCCATCGATAAGAACTACGTTCAACGTTACCTCTTTGACATTTCCACTAGGTTTCACTATGAAGTAGTCTCCCGTTTCAGCTTTTTTTATTGATACGTTTTCTCCTGTGAGTCCAATCGTTCGCCCATCGTTGTTACTAATCACAGGCCAAACTTTATTTTCAAAACCTCGAAAGAGAAAGTGGACTTCTCCTGACTCAATAGCTGCTTGTGGTGATTGAGAAAAGGTGTTCATACACAGCACTAAACTGAAAAGGAAAATAATTGTTTTCATAACTCATCGTTTTTTAGATTTCTTACTGGATTTTGCCATTGGGTTAAATGCCAAACATTTGTCGATCCAGTAAGATAAATCGTCCTCTGAGTCAATGCCATCTGCTGTTACGAAGGTATAGCCGCGCATTGGCCTTCCTGTAAAATCCATCGGCAAACAACAATCCTTTTCAATCTCGGTTTCATAAGCTTCTTCGCCAATTCGCGCCATCAACAAATTTTCTCTGCTTTGCTTGTCTTGAAGAAGTCCGCACAACATTTTATCGTTTACCTTGAAGCACAATCCTCCCATCATTTTCAATTCTTCGAAAGGCGTATGTTTCTCGTTCAGTGTTCTTCGAACTCTGTCGGCAAGGTATTCGTCGTATGCCATGTTAGCGGTGTTGATCAATTAGTATGTTGTTCCCGTCTGGATCTTGCAATGTAATACTTGCGGGACCTGAAGTAACAGGATCGGCTTCGCGAATTAATTCAATTCCTTCCTTTTTGAGTGAGGCCTGAATTTCTCTAACATCATCAAATGGATCAATTGGCGATGCATTTTCATCCCACCCAGGATTGAAGGTCAGAATATTTCCTTCAAACATTCCTTGAAACAAGCCAATAATGGTGTTGCCGTTTTTCATGATTAAATAATTCATACTTTGATCACCTCCGAAAACAGAAAAGCCAAGTTTTTCGTAAAATTCTTTTGAAACCTGTAAATCCTTCACGGATAGACTCGCTGAAAATGCTCCTAATTTCATAATTGATTCAATTTGTAATTTCTTACAAAATAGAAGTTTGAAATGATTTATTTCAGAAAAATTGAGGCAAAAAACAAGTGCGAAACGCCTGCCCCGCACTCTTTTTTCAGTGAGTAGTGATCTTTATTAGGAATATTTCGCTAGCGCGATCACCTAAAACCAGAACTTGTTGGTCAAAAGTAAAAAGAACCGTTGGCTGATGGATAGGTAAAAATACCTGAATTGGATTCAGTGCTTGGAAAATTGATATGTGTACTCAATATATGTGAAAGTCGACCGTTAGACTCCTAAACCTATTTTTATCAATATGAAACGATCCGTTTTTCTATTCATTATTTCATTTGTATCCACATTTTCTTTTGCTCAAACGGTCAATTACAACGACGTAGCTGTTATTGTAAATGTCAACAGCCAAACTTCTATTGACATTGGAAATTACTTTCAGTCCGCACGGAATATTCCTACTCAAAACATCATTCAGATTTCAGCACCAACAACAGAGGAAATAGACAGTACTCAATTCGAAGCAGTGCGAATTCAGATTGAAAACTATTTATTGACAAGCGATTTGGCTGATTCGATCAATTATTTAGTAACTACAAAAGGAGTACCTCTAAAGGTATTGAATGAATGTTTTGATGGTTCTATGAGTAATTATTCGTGTGCCTCATTCGATTCCGAATTATGTCTGATTTTAAGTGCAGAGTCAAGTTCGATTGGCGCAGGATCTGGAGTGAATAATCCTGTTTTTAATAATACACAGTACTTCTCTCGGAGTACCTACGGAATTTATCTCGTAACACGATTGACGGGATATACAAAACAAGATGTCTACAATATGATTGATAGAAGTGGTCCTGAAACAGGTGTCAATCGCTTGAGTGCTCAGGCCATTCTCGATATCAATTATTCCACTGGAGGAGATTCGTCCTACTTTCACAATTTGTTTGTAACTCCTGCGGAAGATTATTTGACAACGAACCTGTGGAATAGCGTAGTGCACCCCGATACGCTTCCGTCTCAGAATCAAAGTAATGTTTTTGCCTACATGGCTTATGGAGTGAATGCCTCTTTTAACCAAAGTCTGAATCATTCCTGGACTGAAGGATCGATTGGATTAATTCAAGAGTCTTTTTCTGCATCCACTTTTGATTTAGCTCAAAATACTTCTGGACAATTGTTGTTAGGAGATCTTATTGCTGAAGGCTGCACGGGAGCTATGGGATTGGCAAACGGAAATTTCTTTGGTTTGATTGTATCATCTGAAACCTTCTTTAATCGGTACTTGGATGTAGCTGCAAATTACAATCTCGCCGAAAGTTTCTACATGGCTGAACCTCGTTTGTCATGGCAATCTGTGGTCGTAGGAGATCCAAAAGCAAGCCTCCGATTAGATAATCTTGCCGGTATAGATGATCCAGACGAACTTGTTTTGAGAATACACCCAAACCCGAGCAGTGGAATGATTCATATTTCAAGTGAAGAAGAACTAGCATCGATTAGCGTGTATGATACGCGGGGAACTCAAGTGAAGTCAATTCCTGAGATTTCTGGAAATACAACAAAACTAGATTTATCGGAGCTAAACGGAGGAGTTTATCTGATACACATTTTCTCTGAAAGTAAAGTGAAGATGGAACGAATTGTATTGACTAAGTAGCATTGATCTTTCGCTGTAATAAGGCTTTCTCACTTTGCGTTTGAGCTAGTGAAAATGCTCTTTTGAGGTGTTTTTGAGACGCTTTCTTATCAATTCCTTGATATAAATCTGCTAGAAGTGCATGGTAGAGATGATTCCCATCCATGTTGATTTTCAAGGCTTCAGAGATGGCTATTTCCTTCCCTTTAACTTTTGATAAAGCATAGGTCCGATTGAGTGCGGCAACAGGAGAGTAATCAATTTGCAAGAGTTGATTGTACAATTGTAAAATGGGAGGCCACTTTTTCTCGATATCATTCGTTCGAGAATGCCAGAACGCGATGGTGGCTTCCAGGTGGTATTTTGAAATAGATTCTCCGCGTGCAGAGCGTTTGAGGTACTCTTCACCTTTCTGAATGAGATCAAACGACCATTTGGAAGTATCTTGATCTTCGTAGAGTATGAAGTTGCCCATTTCATCTTCTCTAGCTTCGAATCGTGAACTATGGAAACAAAAAAGAGCCATCAATGCATCTCCATCAGGTGACGATACCGATTTAAGATAGAGTAGGAGGAGCGCCATGGCTTCCAAACAAAGGTGTTTCCGTGTATTTTTCTCTACGCTTGATGAATAATATCCTTCATTAAATAAAAGGTAGATAATTCGGAGTACATTTTCCTGCCGCTTTTCGAATTCCTTTCCTACGGGAGCTTGGAAGTCGATTTTTTGTTCTCTGATGGATGCTTTTGCTCGTTGCAATCGCTTGTTGATGGTGGATTTTGAGGTGAGCAGTGCCGACGCAATTTCGTCAATACCTAGACCGCATAAAATGCGAAGAGCAAGTGCAATCTGGGCTTCACTCGATAAACTTGGATTGCAAATGGCGAAAAGCATAGTTAACTGGCTGTCCTCGATGTTCTTTTCACTCAAATCAATCGATTCAACGTCTGTGTCACTTTCCTCGCTTCGTAAGACAGGAACTACTTTCTCCTGATAGATCGAAGAACGCTTAAAATGGTCTCGAGCTTTGTTCTTGGCAACAGAATACAACCAAGCTGTAGGATTCGCAGGAATTCCCTTGAGAGACCATCGTTCAGTCGCACTGAGAAATGTATCGCTTGCGATGTCTTCTGCTAATTCGATATTACGTATCCCGAACGACGCGCACAAAACACTCACAATTTTTGAAAACTCTGATCGAAATAGGTTAGGTATGAGTTCCGTCATATCCATATAAAAAGCACCCGCCCACGAAGTGAACGGGTGCAATCAGTTAAAATACAATTACATCTCTAACTTCTACGCTTCCACCAGTAGCCAGAACTGGACAGCCATCCGCTAAACTGACAGCCTCATCCAAATTTTCAGCCTTCACAATGATGTAGCCTCCTACCATTTCTTTCATTTCAATGTACGGTCCGTCCGTTACAACATTGTTGGCTTTTACAATTTTACATTGAGTGCCTAAGGCATTGGTTCCAACGAACTTGTCCTGTGCTGCAATTCCACCGATCCAATCCTGCCATTGTTGAATTTCGGCTTGCATTTCTTCAGGAGATAATTGCTCAAAATCACGTTCCGTTCTTTCTTCATTTCTGAAAAGCATCATAAATTCTTTCATGTCAATAAGTTTAATAATTATTTGTTTTCAATCTTATATCGATTGAACTTTTCTGAATAGGACACATCCAATCATTATTTTTTGATTTTCATTTTTTTACTGGATTAATGAAGTATTTCAAGCTGTTGTTCTAATATGATTTACTCTATGAATTTTGAACAGCGAAATAGATTCACAAAAAGGTGTTTTACTGAAACTTAAAAATATTTACACCGAGAAAATCATGTATTGGTTGGAGGATTTAGTGGTTTCGTCGAATAATGTGAATGTGTTAACGAAATATCTCTTCTGTGTTAAATATTTATTGATACATTAGTAGTAGTAAAACAAACACACATAGTGTGTTAAACCAGGTTAATTTATAAACTACTACAATGAAACTCCCCATTATAATCGGCATGTGCATGTCCATATCATGTGGTGCGTTGGCACAGTCTGCCCCTTATCCGAATACGAGAATTGAAAATACACAAGGTCTTGTTCAAGCAGAAGAAGGGACGTATCAGTTCATTATTCACGATTCAAAAGTGATGCCCGCTTTCACAACTAATATTCTTTACTTCATAGAAAGAGAAAGAAAACAATCGATAGATGTAGCCATACCTCTGTCTGAAAACGTGACGCTTTTTATCCCTTCCAGAGAGAAGATTAATTCAGAAAATTTTGAAGCTCTAGCAGAAATGGAGCTCTAATAAACACTACTACTTCTTAAGTTACAATTATGAGGAAATTTATATTCACATATATGCTTTTGTGCGCATTTCAGTCTTGGGCACAACCCGCAAATGATCTGTGTTCAGGTGCCTTGCCTATTAACCCAAACAATGGCTGTGTAAGTGGCACAACTGTCGGAGCTGATGACAGTTGGGTCGGGGCAGTTGGTTGTCAAGGTGGAGGAACAAATGTCGATGTTTGGTATACATTCACCGCAATCAACGGACAATTAAACTATGATGTTACTACGTCTGGTGCATGGGCAGGAAACGTAGAGTTCATTCTGGTAGAAGCAACTGGTTCCTGTACAGGATTGGGGATTGCAGGATCTGATTGTGGACCTTCTGTTCTTTCTGGAACAATCAACGGACTTCAGTCAGGAACGCTCTACTACATTACAATCTCTACACCAAGTGGTGGTACTCCAGGAGATTTCACTTTGTGTATTGATAACGTTGCCCCACCAATTATTCCAGGGCAGGATTGTTCCTCAGCGGCAATCTTGTGTGACGACGCTGCATTCAGTCAAACTAATTCCAGTGCAGGTTTTGGAACACAAGAAATTACTACTGGAAACTCATGTTGGGGATCAGGAGGAGAACGACAATCAAAATGGTTCAAATTTACAATCGGTTGTGACGGAACGTTGGAATTCAATATTAACCCAAATGTAAGCAGTGATGATTATGATTGGGCGCTATTTGATGTTACATCAGGTACTTGTCCTTCAACAGCATCTACTACACCTTCAGCAGTTGCGTGTAACTGGAGTGGATGTAAAGGTTCAACAGGAATTTCAACCTGTGTGGATATAGCAACAGATGAGCCAGGAACGGTAACGAGTGGTTCAGGTTGTCAGGGAGGACCGGCAGCTTGGGAAACAACAGTCATTAATGCTACAGCAGGACAAACATATGCGTTACTCGTGGATAACTTCTCAGCTTCGAACAGTGGGTTCACATTAACGTTTGGAGGAGCATGTGGTGGTGGAACGGCATTACTTGGTCCCGACGCTGGATTTACATACACGAATCCTTCGTGTGGCGTGTATGATTTCTCGAAAACATGTCAAACAACCAATTCAACGTTCTTATGGACTTTTGGAGATGGAACAACTTCTACCTTGCAAAACCCTTCTCATACATACACTTCAACAGGAACGTTTACAGTCGTTTTAGAAGTAACAGATGCGTTAGGATGTACGCGTACAGCAAGTGAGACATTCACGGTAAACTTCCCCGTGGCCACGGCTACGCCAAACCCAGATGCAATTTGCTCGGGTTCAACAACAAGTATTGCGCTATCAAGTACCGTAGGTGGAACAACATACAGTTGGGTAGCTACAGATAATGCCAATGTTACAGGGGAGAGCTTGACAGCCCAAACGGCAACAACCATTGCAAATACACTCGTAAACACTTCACCAACTCCACAGGTTGTAACCTACACGGTAACACCAACGGCTGCGGGATGTGTTGGGGCAGATTTAACGGTTCAAGTAACCGTAAACCCAATTCCTGTTATTTCAGGGAATGCGCCAATTTGTGTTGGAGAAACATTGCAGTTATCTGCTTCAGGAACTCCAAATGCTACGACTCCATGGACTTCGTCAAATACGGCAGTGGCAACGGTAGACAACTCGGGATTGGTTACATCGGTGTCTGCTGGCTCAACAACCATTACCTACACGGATGATGTTGGATGTCAACAAACAGTTGTGGTAACGGTGAATGCTGTACCGACTATTTCTGGGAATGCTCCAATATGTATTGGCTCAACGCTTCAATTAACGGGATCAGGAACACCAGATGCAACAACTCCATGGACGTCTTCTATTCCAGGTGTCGCAACGGTTGACAATACTGGACTTGTTACAGCAGTAGGAGCAGGAACAACAACCATTACTTATTTAGAAGCATCTGGTTGTGAAAATACGGTTACAGTTACTGTAAACACAGGCGCAACGATTTCAGGAAATGCTCCAATATGTGAAGGAGCAACACTACAACTCACGGGATCAGGAACCCCAGACGCAACTACGCCATGGACTTCGTCAAATACTGGAGTGGCAACAGTTGACAATACTGGATTAGTTACTTCGGTTTCGGCAGGTTCAACAACTATCACGTATTTAGACGCGAATGGATGTCAAGCAACTGTTGTTGTAACGGTTGATCCGACACCAACCATTTCTGGGAACGCTCCAGTATGTGTGGGCTCAACACTCCAATTGACTGGTTCGGGAACACCAAGCGCGGTGACGCCATGGAGTTCTTCCAATACAGGAGTGGCTACGATCGGTTCAACAGGATTATTGACAGGAGTAGGAGCAGGAACAACAACCATTACGTACACAAATGATGCAGGATGTCAAAATACAGTGGTAGTAACGGTAAATGCAGCACCGGTAATTTCAACAAGTCAAACACCACTTTCCGGATGTAACGCTGGAGACGGAGCAATTCAAGTGAGTGATGCGGGAGGTGCAACAGGAACAGTAAACTGGACAGGAACGGCTTCTGGAACATCGGGAGTTGTTACACTACCCTATAACATTACAGCTTTGGATGCTGGAACGTACGATGTTACGTTTACATCAAGTACAACAGGATGTACATCAAATACTACGCAAGAGATATTGGCGAATCCGGGAGCTCCAATTGTTGACCCTATTGCCGATACGATTAGTTGTGGAGTGAGCTTTACGTTGTTAAACGCAGACATTTCTGGAACATTAACAGGAAATCAGGCTTACTACACAGCAGCGGGAGGACCAAGTGGTTCAGGATCATTGATTCCAGATGGAACAGTATACTCAGCACCTACCAATGTGGTTATCTATGCATACGATGAGAACGGTGCCTGTGCATCTGAAGTCTTCTTCAATGTAGTCGTAAATTCAATTCCAACTATTTCAGG
>JABXHO010000131.1 GCA_013373595.1 Flavobacteriales bacterium
CGGATCGTTTTCATCCACAGGTGTGTACTTGTTTGGATCTGGAACCGAAAGACTGTTTGGCTCAAAATTACTGTAGTAACGATCGAAGAACGTGTACTTCACTTTCACGTATCCTGTTTTCAGGAAGCCCCATCTCAAACTCGCTGCATATGTAGATTGAGCAGAGTTTCCAACGTGAACTCCACGTGCGTAGAACGTAACCGAATCTCCTCCTGGGATTAACACTGTTTCATTCGATTGCCATTTCCAATCTCCAATACTTACCATTCCTTCGAATGTCAATTTCTTGTGAATACGGTAAGCAAAGTCAAGCTCTCCTCCCATGTGCAAGGCATCCATTCCAGGAACGTTTACAGCAACTGTTTCCAATGGATCATTCGGATCTTGAACTGTTAAACCAAATGGCAACGGACGGTTTTCCCATCGTGTGTAGTATCCATTAATGTTTGCGCTGAATTTCTTCGTTTGAAGACCGTATCCAAGTTCAAATGCAATGATGTTCTCGTTAAGAATTGTATCGAAAATTCTATTTCGTGTGTTATCAACTACGTTTGAGAACTGCGGCGTTCTACTCAAGTATCCCACATTAGCAAACACATTCATGTGCTCATTAAGGTTGTAGTTTGCACCTGTTTTGAAGGTTGCTCCCATTTTAGATACCCAATCCGTTTGATTCACACGAACACCATCTGAAGCTTGCGTGTATGTTTCTCCATTGTACGCTACAGTATCTCCGTATGCCAATTCAAGTGTTGTATCTGCCAACACCAATTGCTTCGGCGCAAAACGATCAACTCCTTTGTAGAAATTGGCTACTGTTGAAACGTTTACGAAAGCAGCCCATCTACCTTTTGCATATTCAGCTTGACCGAAACCTCCTGCCCATTGGACAATTCCATCTCGATCGTTGTGGTACGGCTGACGTCCGATTTTATCACCTACCACTTTCATTGGTGAGGCAGCATTTTGATCTTGGTTATTCACAAAATAGTCTCCCCCCAACAAATCTGTTATTACGTAGTAGTGTGTTCCTTTATAGTATCGATAGTCCAAACCTCCTGCGAAGTTCCAGTTATCGTTCATTTTGTAATCAAATTGAGACAATCCACCAATCCAGAAGTGATTATTCATTGCTGCTGCAAGAACTTGAGAAGATTTCAACTTCGTTGGATGATACGCCGCATCTGCTGTTGAGTAAGTCGTACCAAAAAGTGTTTTGTATTGATTGTTGTATACAATCGTATCCCAATCAATTTGTCCGTTTTCATCGTAAATAATAGAAGAACCTGAGTTAAAGTAGCGTTCTCCACCACCTCTACCGATGGAAACATAGGCCATATTCGACCAAGAAAGTTTTTTATTTACTTTCCAAAAATCTTTAAGGGTGATTTGTGGTTTGTGGTAGAAGTTTCTTCTTTCCAACTGAATGGTTTGTTCACCATTTACCGTTCTATATCCCCAGTGTTGATTGAAACGCAACCCACGGTCACGAATCGATCCGAATGTAGAATCTGGAATTCCAAGACTTCTTGCGTAGTCGGTATCCCAATACTCTACTGGTTGACTGTAAGAACGTTGTCCATGTTGTTGAGGAGCACCGAACCCACTCAATGAAACAACGTGATTTTTGATACGTTTTTGGACTTTCAAGTAGTAAAAACCACCTTGAGTCATCAATCCATCAACCCAACCGTCACCTTGTTTGTACGATCCTGATGCAAGAATTCCCCATCCATTTTTCAACGCACCTGATTTGTAAGAAACCGATGTTCTCAAGAAATTTCCTGATCCATACTCTTGTCTTACTTTAATGCTTCGCTTTCCACCTGTAGACATGGTCAAGATGTTCATTGTACCACCTACAGAAGGCATTGCTAGTTTTGTTGCTCCGAGTCCTCGTTGCAACTGAATTTGAGAGGTAATTTGATCCAAACCGAACCAATTCGACCAATAAACAGCACCATTTTCCATGTCGTTTACTGGCACACCATCAATCATTACACCGACGTTACGCTGGTCGAAACCACGAATTGTAATTCGTGCGTCTCCGTCTCCTCCACCTTGCTGTGTCGCGTGTACACCTGGTTTCGAGTTCATAATCATTGGAAGGTCTTGCGATCCCAATTCCTCATTAATTTCTTTCGTGCCGATATTTGAAACAGCTACTGGTGTTTTTCGATCCTTCACCAATTGCGCAATCACTTCAACCTCTTCCTGCTCAAGTGTTTTTCCGTGAAATACATCAAAAACGAATGGATCTTCATTTACTTCTAGTTCCACGATCATACTGTCGATTCCATATCCGGAAATCACCATGTTGTACAACCCGAAAGGAACATTTTTCAGCGTATATACACCGTCATCATCTGTTAATGCTCTAAGTGGTGTTTCTGAAGGTTTCAGTTCGACCTTTACCCCAGGCATGGTTTGACCGTCCGCATTTGATTTAATTACCCCTGTTACTTGAGTAACCTGTGCATTTGAAGCAAATACAACAAACAATGCAAAAATTGATACAATAGCTTTCATAAAAAAATCGGCTTTTCATGAAAAGAGGTCGAAAAATTCGACCTCTTTATTTTTTGTTTTCTTAGTTATTTGACGATTACTCGTTTTGTCACATCGTTTCCTGCAGCATCCTGCATTTTCACGAAATAAACACCTCGTTTTGTTCCGAGATCAAATGATAGAATTGCATCTGAGTTGTTTTCAACTGTTGAAACTGTTTGTCCCAATGCGTTTACAATAACAACATCTCCATATGCACCTTTCACGAAAAACTCTCCGCTTGTTGGGTTCGGGAAAACTGAAACTTTTGTTTTCGCCAACTCTTGCGTTGAAGCAGGCTGACATCCACAATCGTGCTCACCCAAAGAAGACCAGTTTCCGTAAGTTTGTCCACCAATCTCTATAACAGCTGGAATTGAATCGTATTCTGCCAATGGATCGAAGAAAGAAATTCCTGGGTTTGTTTCTCCTTTCAATACAGTTGACTTTCTGATGAGCGAGTGATCTTTAGTTACCACAACTCCTGCTCCTGTGTAAGGGAAATCAGTTGACCATCCATCACCTGGATCTTCACCAATTTTTCCAAACAAGTCAACCAAGATAGCAGCACCAACGTTTGCTACATCACCTTTTGCCAAAGCAACCGCATCGTTTCCATTCCAGTAGAATGCATTAGATGTATTGTAATCTGGACAGTAGTACTCATCTGCACGAACTTGCAATGAATCCCAAACTGGAGCATCTTGTCCTGTTCCGTTTGGATCCAATTTTTCCAATACAGCAACTTGTACATCGTAAGGAGCAATCGTACCTGTCAATTGAACTGCATTCGCAGAAGTGGCAGAAGTGGCTCCGTTTGAGTAACGAATCACCATGTACTCGCTCAAATCAATTGCAGAAGCTGTTGGGTTGTAAATTTCTAATGCTTTGTTGTTTGACCAACCTTCTACGTACTCTGAAATGAATAAATCAGAACAATCCTGCGCATAAGTCATTGTGGCCATGATTGTACCGATAAATAGTAACGTTCTTTTCATAGGGATTTATATTAAAATAATTGTTTATTTACTTGCTTAGAAAACGATGAATTGAAGTGATCCGTTGGGTGAACAAGACCAAACCTTTTAAAGGCTGCCTTTTCATGATCAATTATCAAAAGTGTATTCATCTATACATGCATCGCTCAATATATTACTCTCGCGGTTTCGGCACATTTGGTTGCGTCAAGGAGAACACGAGAATACTTGAGCACAAAAATACAGCATTTTCAGTTTTCATCCATTACATAATTATTAACAAATCGTATTCTTTATTAATAGTAAATCGGTTAAGCAACCTTGATTACTCGGAATCTTGAAAACATCTAAATCAAATAACAATTCCTATTTTTAGAGCATTCAAACAAAAAAACACACGTAAATGATTTCAGGACGGTATTTATTATTACTTCTCTTAACCATTTCGAGCTTCTCACAAGCTCAGGACATCACGGTAGAAGACATTTGGAAAAACTATTCGTTTTTCGGGAGTTCTGTTGAAGGTTTCCGTTCGATGAAGGATGGAAATTACTTTTCGAAAATTTCCAAATCTGGCGTTACGAAGCATGCATTTTCTGATCCAGATGGTGAAGGCGAAGTATTAATTCCCGCGAATATCCTATCGAAAATCGACATGGATGACTACGAATTCAACAGCGACGAAACAAAAGCGTTGCTTAAGACATCGCAGCGATCGGTCTACCGAAGAAGTTACACCGCCGTATACTATTTGTACGATTTAGAAACGAAAGAGCTGCAAGCCCTCGATGCTACGCGTACGCCTCAAACACTCGCCGAATATTCTCCGAATGGAAAGAAAGTTTCATTCATTTATCAAAATGATCTTTACGTAAAAGATATCGCTTCTGGAACGGTCAAACAATTGACGAAAGATGGGAAACGAAACGAAATCATTAATGGTACCACCGACTGGGTGTATGAGGAAGAATTTTCGATAACAAAAGCCTACGGCTGGTCACCAGACAGCAAGTACATCTCCTTTCTAAAGTTCAATGAAAGCAAGGTACGTGAATTCACCATGACTTACTACAAAAATTTGTATCCCGACCTGTACACATTCAAATATCCAAAAGCAGGAGAAGACAACTCATGCGTGACTGCGTACATGATTGCTTCTAATGGAGGAAAAGCAAAAGAAATTAAACTTGGCGATTACGAGTACATCCCGCGCTTAAAATGGTCTGGAACTTCGAATCAACTGGTTATTCAAACGATGAATCGTCACCAAAACTCCTTGAAATATCATTTGGTAGACATGACTTCCAAAAAGATGTCGGTAAAAACCTTCTTCGAAGAAACATCCAAGACCTATGTTGAAATCGATGATAATTTGCTCATTCTGAAAGATGGAAAATCGATTTTGCGTACCAGTGAAGCTGATGGGTACAATCACATCTATCTACTCGGATTCGATGGAACTTCGCGACAAATCACTTCTGGAAATTGGGATGTAATTGAATTTTTGGGTATTGATGAAGATGCCAACATGATTTATTACACCGCTGCAGAAAAAGGAGCCATTCACAAAGGAGTCTATAAAATTGGATTAGACGGAAACAACAAAACAGCATTAAGCTCTGAAGAAGGACACAACGATGCTGAGTTCTCTAATGGTATGAAATACTTCATTAAAACGTACTCGAATGCCAATACACCTCCCGTTTATTCACTTTGCGACAACAGTGGTAAAGAGATTGCCGTTCTCGAGGATAATGCGCAATTGAAAGAACGCCTGTCGAACTACACCCTCTCAACAAAAGAGTTCGTGAAATTCAAAGGTCATGAAATGGAACTAAACGGGTGGATGATCAAACCTGCGGATTTCGATCCGAGCAAAAAATATCCCGTATACATTAATATATATTGTGGACCTGGACACAACACCGTTTCTGATAGTTGGGACACGGGCGGATATGCGTACCATCAATTGCTTGCGCAGAAAGGATACGTCGTTGTTTCTGTTGATCCGCGTGGAACCATGTATCGCGGTGCTGATTTTAAGAAATCAACCTACTTGGAGCTAGGGAAATTAGAAACCGAAGACTTAATTGCAGTAGCGAAAGAACTCCAGACCTATGATTATGTAGCATCCGATCGCATCGGAATCATGGGATGGAGCTATGGAGGATTTATGACTTCCCTTGCCATGACGAAAGGAGCCGATTATTTCAAAATGGGTATTGCTGTGGCTCCCGTTACCAACTGGCGCTATTACGACAACATCTACACAGAGCGTTTTATGCGTACACCTGCTGAAAACGAAGGTGGATATGACCAAAATTCACCCATCAACTTTGTTGATCAATTGAAAGGAAAGTATCTCCTCATTCATGGATCAGGCGATGATAACGTTCATTATCAAAACACAATGGAAATGATTACTGCTTTGGTTCGCGCCGACAAACAGTTTGATCTCTTTATTTATCCAAATAAGAACCACGGGATTTACGGTGGAAACACCCGAAATCATCTATATAATATGATGTTGGATTATACTTTGGAAAACCTTTAAATAAAGGTGAAATTAATTTTTGATTTTACATTGATAGATTCAAAATGAAGTATTAATTTAGACGATTGAAGAATTTTAACATAAATCAGCGACGATAATAATGAGCGAAATTGCGAAATTGGAGTTAGATGGTAACAACTATGAGTTGCCAGTAATCGAAGGAACAGAGAACGAAAAAGGAATTGACATCAGTAAACTACGAGGTGGAACTGGTGGATACATTACTTTGGACCCAGGGTATAAAAACACGGGAAGTACAAAAAGTGCCATCACTTTTTTGGATGGTGAAAAAGGTATTTTGCGATACCGTGGATATCCCATTGAACAATTAGCTGATAAGGCATCGTTCTTAGAGGTTGCGTACCTTTTGATTGAAGGAGAACTTCCTACTCAAGAGCAATTGGATGATTTCAAAAACAGTATTACAAAACATACATTGGTTCACGAAGACATGAAACAGTTCTTCGAAGCTTACCCAGCGAAAGCGCATCCAATGGGAGTTTTGGCGTCAATGGTTTGTTCACTTTCAACATTCTACCCAGAGTCGTTGGATCCAAACCGCGATTCAGGAGCAAGAGATTTGACCATTCATCGTTTGATTGCAAAGTTGCCAACGTTGGCTGCTTGGTCGCACAAGAACGCTATGCGTCACCCATTCATGTATCCAAAAAATGATTTGGATTACGGTGCTAACTTCTTGCACATGATGTTCGCAATGCCAACTGAAGATTACCAACCAGATCCAGTTGTTGTAAGCGCATTGAACACTTTGTTGATTCTTCATGCTGACCACGAACAAAACTGTTCAGCTTCTACTGTACGTATCGTTGGTTCTTCTCATGCGAACCTTTACGCTTCAGTTTCAGCTGGAATTTGCGCGCTTTGGGGACCTCTTCACGGAGGTGCAAACCAAGCCGTAATTGAAATGCTTGAAAAAATTGCGAACGACGGAGGTGACGTTGATAAGTGGGTAGCAAAAGCAAAAGATAAAAACGATCCGTTCCGTTTGATGGGATTCGGACACCGTGTATACAAAAACTTCGATCCACGTGCGACCATCATCAAGAAAGCATGTGACGATGTATTAGCGAAAATGGGTATTGATGATCCAATGTTGGATATCGCGAAGCGATTGGAGCAAGTTGCTTTGGAAGATGAATACTTCAAAGCGCGTAACTTGTACCCGAACGTAGATTTCTACTCTGGAATTATTTACCGTGCAATCGGAATTCCAACAGAGATGTTTACGGTAATGTTCGCATTAGGACGTCTTCCAGGATGGATCGCTCAATGGAAAGAGATGATGGACAACAAAGAACCAATCGGTCGTCCGCGTCAAATTTACACAGGAGAAAACGAACGTGATTACGTGAATATCGCGAATCGCTAGAAAGTTATATTAAATGAACAAGCCCTAGCTTCTTCCGATACTCATCGGAAAGAGTTAGGGCTTTTTTCTTTGTAAAAATGAACGAACTAGACCCGAAGCTAAACATCATCAAAACACGTGTGTACGACACATGTGACTTCATCCTTTCTGACTATTCTCCAGAAAAAGAAAGTATCGAATATGATGCCTGTCAATACACACTGAACGGAAATTTTGTCTTGGGGAGAAGCGCGAAGATCACCCCGAAAAAAGTTGGGCAATTCGTGACTTGTTGGAAACGAAACAACGAGGGAATAACAGAACCGTATCACGCTACAGACTCTATTGATTTTTATATCATTACGGTGGAATCCAATCAGCGACTGGGACAGTTTGTCTTTCCAAAATCTGTGTTAATTTCCAAAGGAATTATCTCGACAGATAAAAAAGAAGGGAAGCGAGGCTTTCGTGTGTACCCGCCATGGGATACTGTTGAGAGCAAACAAGCGCAAAAGACGCAGAAATGGCAAGTAGAGTACTTTTATGAAATCAGTGATTCAATGGAAATGGAACGGATCAAGCAGTTGTTTCTTTTGAACTGAACAATTTGGAGCGAGAAGTGAACAATGGTAGTTTCGATCAAAACAATTCCCAAAGTAAAAAATCGCACGGCATTTCTCGAACAGCTCGATCTTATCATCAACAATTCATTTCACATCTCTTTTTCGCCCTTCGTAGAAGAAATTAACCACTTCATCTATTCAAGTTGGAACTTGGTAGCAAATTATGCTCATTAACGTTCAAAAAAGTAGGTTAAATTGTAATTTTCATGTTGAAAAGTTCTCAAAAAAAATCCAAACGAGATTTTCTTTTTACTTACTCGATTTAGCAGGAAATCACAATCGCTAAACAGGGCGCAAACAGGTCTCTGCGATTTTTCTAATACTTCTCGATTACCTATCTTGCTTGTGCTAAAAACTATAAAATGAAACTACTCTACGCACTGACGGTGGGCGCATTCTGCCTGCTCAGTCAAGCTATTTATGCACAATCAACTGTACATTCGGAAGACTTCAATGCAGGCTTAGGTGCCTGGACCTCCATCGACATCTTAGATCCCACAGATGTGTGGAATGCAACAGCGGGATACATGGAAATCAATGGATATGGAGGTGCCAATGATGAAGATTGGCTCATCTCTCCTTCTTTGAACATGGATACCCAAACAGAAGAGTACCTCATGTTTGATTACAACGATTTTTATGACGGTGGATTAATCGAACTGTACTACTCCCTAGACTACACTGGAGGCGGAACAGTTGCTGACCTTCAAAATGCCACTTGGACAGCTATTCCTCTGAGCGTATTCGACATCAATGCCACGGCCTGCTTCTCGACTCTTTTTCAGCGGCACCCTGCAATTGATGTAAGTGGAATTTCCGGAACTTCTGTGCACTTTGCCTTTAAGTACACTGGAACGTCTACTGCCGCGAAGCGTTACCGAATCGACAACTTTCGGATCGAAGCGGACTATTACGGTTCCGTTCAGGCACAAATCGCACTGGGTGTTGGATGTGCAGCCCTGAAAACGGAGATTTACAACACGATCAAAATACAATCAGTGATCGAATATACCTCATCGCAATACGACGTATGGGATGCATTTCTTCACACCGACAGACGACTTAACGATCTTGGAACAGCGACCATTGTGTGGGACATGTTTACAGATATTCCTTCAGGAACAGGAGAGTATGAGTTCGATCATTGTGGCAATCGTGATAATGGATCGTGTCCGAATGGCGAAGGATTATGCTATAATCGTGAGCACACATTGCCCCGAAGTTGGTGGGGAGGCGGAACATCATTCCCTGCAGACACACAAAACTTTGACTTGCATCACTTGACACCGTCAGATCGATTAATGAATAGCGCCAAACTGAACTACCCTCCTGGTGAGGTCATTACAGCGACAACAACAGGTTCGAATGGTTTCAAAGTTGGAACAAATCCTGCTTATCCCTGTCCTTCGATGCAATACTTCGAACCTATCGATGAATTCAAAGGAGATTACGCACGGATGTTCTTTTTCCTCGCTACCCGCTACGAAAATCAAATTGCATCATGGGCTTCGATCAATACTCAAGGAGATTGTGCACTTGACGGAACAAATTATACTGTATTCGAACCGTGGCTACTTGACCTCTTGCTTACATGGCATGCAAATGACGCCGTAAGCGCGAAAGAAATTGAACGAAACAATGCCATTTACAGCATTCAAGGAAATAGAAACCCGTTCATTGACAATCCTTCTTGGGTTGGATACATTTGGGGAGATAACTTAGGGAATTCGTGTAGTTCCCTGGTTCCAGGACCTTGTACACCTACTTCTGGATCAGAATCGGTGACAGCATGTGATTCTTACACATGGTCGGCTAATTCGATGACGTACACGACTTCGGGAGCTTACACAGCAACACTCACCAATGCAAGTGGATGTGATTCCATTGCGACGTTGAACTTGACGATCAACAATAGCACATCAGGATCAGAATTCGTGACAGCTTGTAATTCCTACACGTGGACAGCTAATTCGATAACGTACACGACTTCGGGAATGTACACAGCAAACTTGACAACAGCAAGCGGATGTGATTCCGTGGCGACATTGAACCTGACAATCAACAACAGCACATCTGGATCAGAATCCGTGACAGCTTGTAATTCCTACACATGGACAGCCAACTCAATGACGTAC
>JABXHO010000087.1 GCA_013373595.1 Flavobacteriales bacterium
ATGTTGTACTACATGATTGTGTACAAAACTGGATTGATTGGTGTCATGGATCCACTTCCTGAAAGCGAGTGGTGGTTTGGGACATCTCCCGAAGGTTTCGGAACGATAGCCATGCTGATCAATTTCACAGTGTCGATTGTGGTTTCACGTTTGACACCAGCTCCACCAAAGGATGTTCAGGAAATTGTAGAAAATATACGAATCCCGAGTGGTGCAGGAGAAGCTGCTCAAGGACATTAAAATGAGAACAGGCAGCAGCGGGTTGACTCTTGCTGCTGCTTTTTACGATGCTAAAATGAAAAAAAGACATCAACAAAAACTCGTGCTACTTTCAGTAAGCTTATTGCTGCTGTTCAATGTGCCGCTTGTACTTCTTTTTGATAAGGAAGATGCAATTCTTGGTTTTCCGGTGTTTTACTTTTCAATCTTCTCCGTGTGGTTGTTCGCAACCATCATTTCGTACATTGTTTTAACCCGATACTATGAGTGATTACGTATTGATCATCATAATATTGGCCTACCTTGGCGTGCTTTTCTACATTGCTTTTTGGGGAAACAAAAACAACCGTAGCAAATGGGTGAACAATCCATACGTCTATACACTTTCTTTGGCTGTTTATTGTACCGCGTGGACTTATTACGGAAGTGTGGGAACAGCAGCAGAATCGGGAATGAAGTTTTTACCGATTTATCTCGGACCCGTTATTGCTATTCCGCTTTGGATTGTACTGATGCGTAAGATTCTTCGAATTGCAAAGCAACACAACATCGCTTCCATTGCGGATTTTATCTCGTTGAGATATGGACGAAATAGACTGTTGGGCGCAGTGGTTACCATCGTTTGCCTGCTCGCAACAGTTCCTTATTTGTCGTTGCAGTTAAAAGCAATTTCTGAATCTTTTCAGGTGATGACGGCTCAATCCGAATTTGATTCAACCCACGTATTGAAGGATTCTACGTTGTACATTGCCCTGATTTTGGCCGTGTTTGTGACGTTTTTCAGTACGCAGAAATCTGATGCGACAACAAAGAACCGTGGAATTATTGCTTCGGTAGCTTTCGAATCAATCATGAAATTGGTGTTTTTTCTTGCCATTGGAATCTATGTCACATTCTTTTTGTTTGATGGCACAACCGATATTTACGAGCGAATCACGACAAGTTCCGATTTTGAAAAGCTAATTGGGTTTGGCGATACGAACGGACTCGATTGGTTCTTTCTCATTCTGTTGTCCTTTTTTGCCATTTTCTTATTGCCGAGACAGTTTCAAGTTTCAGTAGTGGAAAATAACCGAGAGAAGCATATCAAGAAAGCAATTTGGTTGTTCCCGCTGTATTTATTGTTGTTTAATGTATTTGTGATTTTTATCGCCTGGGGAGGAAAAGTCACCTTCGATGATTCTGTAAATCCTGATTACTACACCTTGCTTCTTCCGCTTGAAAATGGGAATTCATTTATGGCTTTGCTTGTGTTTTTAGGTGGATTTTCAGCCGTCATTTCCATGGTTGTTATTTCCACAATTGCACTGTCGAATATGGTGAGTAACAATTTGATTATCCCCTACGGGTTTCTATCGAAGTTCGTGAAGAGTGATCCTGAAAAAAATGCCAGTCATATCATCACAATTCGTCGCGTGTCGATCTTCTCGATCATCATTTTAGCATACATCATTTACGCCAATTTTTCGGTACAAATGTCGCTCGATTCCATAGGTCTCATTTCCTTTGTGATCATTGCGCTGCTGGCTCCGTCCTTTTTCTTGGGCTTATTTTGGAATAGAGGTTCATCTAAAGGAACACTAGCGGGAATTATCGTTGGTTTTTTGGTGATTACCTACACACTCATTATTCCGTTTGGAATGCAAGCCTATGGTGCTTCAGACAGCTTTATTCAAGAAGGTTTATTCGGAAATAACTCATTAAAACCTTACGCCCTTTTCGGAATTGATTTTCTTTCGCCTCCTTCTCATGCTTTCTTCTGGAGTTTGCTATTGAACACCTTTACGTATGTGTGGGTGTCGGTTTCAACAAAAGGAAATTATCGGGAAAGGAACTATGCCGAAATGTTTGTGAATGTGAAGGCGTCTGCCGAGTTGGATGATAGTGCTTTCGTCTGGAAAGGTGAAGCCTACGTTGATGATATCAAGGAAGTTTTGATAAAATTTTTAGGAGTAACGCAATCCGAAAGAGCATTGCAACTGTTCTTCAAAAAGTACGATCTCTCTCCCGACACGAAAATAGCCGATGCTCGACTCATCAACTTTTCCGAGAAGTTGCTAACGGGTACAATTGGTGGGGCATCAGCGAAAATTTTGATTTCAAGCGTTGTAAAAGAGGATAAAGTGAGCTTGGTCGAAGTGTTAGAGATTTTGGAGGAATCAAAAGAAAACATTGCCAGAAACAAGCTTTTGAAGGAAAAATCAAACGAACTATCCAAGTTAGCAGGACAGTTGCAGGATGCAAACGAGGAATTGATCGTAAAAGACAAGCAAAAAGATGAGTTTTTGGATACCGTAGCGCACGAGCTCAAAACACCCATTACAGGAATTCGTGGCGCAGCAGAGATATTACTCGATGACGGCGATGATATGCCGAGTGAGATGAAAGAGCAGTTCCTCAAAAATATTTTGAACGATTCGGATCGTTTCACACGACTGATTCAGAACATTCTCGACTTTGAAAAGCTGTCGGAAGGAAGGCACGAACTCACCAGAGGAATGCATAATTTCTCAGAAACATTAGATGGTGTTCTCACTTCTTTCAATCCAGTGGCATCCAACGCACGGGTCATGATTCATGTTAACTCGAAAGGCGATGCTTTTGCCGTTTACGATGAAGATCGAATCATCCAAGTAGTCACAAATCTATTGTCGAACGCGATCAAATTTTGTGATAAATCAGAAGGAGTCATTGAAATCGATTACCAAATTTTCGACGGAAAATTACGAGTGAGCGTCTCAGACAACGGTTTAGGAGTGCCCGAAGAAGATATTGAATACGTATTTGATAAATTCTATCAATCAAAAAATCAAAACACGATCAAGCCGGAAGGTAGTGGTCTCGGATTAGCGATCTCGCACAGAATCATTACAAGCCATGGCGGAAAAATTAGCGTAGAAAACGAACAGAATAGTGGAGCTAAATTCACATTTGAAATACCAATACAACCAAAAGAATGACAAACAAAATACTAATTGTAGATGATGAACCGAATATTGTAATGACACTCGAGTACGCCTTCAAAAAGAAAGGATTTGAAGTGTTCATTGCACGGGATGGAGGAGAAGCATTGGAAATTTTGGAATACACCGTTCCAGATGCTGTTATATTAGATATTATGATGCCTCAAGTGGATGGTTATCAGACATTAAAATGGATTAAAAACAACAAAGCGCTCAAAGATGTGAAGGTGGTGTTCCTTACAGCAAAGAGCAAAGCAAGCGACATTGAAAAAGGAATGGAACTCGGGGTAGATAAATACCTAACAAAACCATTTTCAGTGAAGAAAATAACAACAGAAATAACGGAAATGCTGGCCTGACTGACTTCTAGTGCGCAGCTAATTGTCGGGTCAGCATTTATTAAAATAATGAAGTATGAGATTTAGTTTATCCCCCTTGGTATCAGATGTTTTTATCTTGATTTACGCCATAGCGACTTTGTACCTTCGGTTCAAGTTGGAAAATGAAGTACTGCTGTCAACAACAGCTTCGCTATTGGTCGGTTTCGTCTTTGTTTTCTTTATCTGGGTGATGATCAAAGCAAAGGTGTTGAATCCAAATTGGTTCGGGTTATTCAAATCGAAAAAACAATAACGCATGAATTACGCCAAATTCTACCAAGAAAGCATCGCGAACCCTGAAGGGTTTTGGAAACAACAAGCAGATCAATTGAAATGGTTCAAACAACCAACATCAATCGTTTCGCCCTCTCAAGAGTGGTACAATTGGTTCGAGGATGGAGAACTCAACTTGAGTTACCTCTGCATCGATAAGCACATCGAAGATGGATACGGACATCAAAATGCCGTCATTTACGATTCTCCCGTTACCAATACCAAGCAGCACATTACCTACAACGAATTATTGAAGCAAGTGGGAACCCTTGCTGGCGGGTTGATGAAAATGGGCGTGAAAAAAGGGGATACCGTCATTATTTACATGCCGATGATTCCTCAGGCGCTCTACGCAATGCTTGCTTGTGCCCGAATTGGCGCCATTCACTCCGTTGTATTTGGTGGATTTGCACCGCACGAGTTAGCCATTCGAATAGATGATTGTAACCCAAAAGTGGTTATCACAGCTTCAAACGGGATTGAGATTGATCGAATTATTCCATACAAACCATATGTGGATGAAGCAATCGAATTGGCACAATCAAAACCAGAAAAAGTCATTGTGTTTGATCGAAAATTAGGGGTTGAGTTTGAATTGTCGGATCGAGATGTTCTTTTTGAGGACGTGCAAAAATCAGCGGACATTGTTCCGCCTGTGTCACTCAAGTCAACAGATCCTTCTTATATATTGTATACATCTGGAACAACAGGAACGCCAAAAGGAATTGTTCGAGATACCGGTGGATACGCAACAGCACTCAAATTCAGTATGAAATATGTGTACGGTGTTGAAGAAGGTGAAGTTTATTGGGCAGCCAGTGACGTGGGTTGGGTTGTAGGGCATAGTTACATTGTGTATGCGTCACTACTCAATCGAAATACAACAATTCTGTTTGAAGGAAAGCCGATCAAAACGCCAGATGCTTCAACCTTTTGGCGAGTAATTTCGGAACACAAAGTGAATGTAATGTTTACCGCGCCTACCGCTATTCGTGCTATCCGCAAGGAAGATCCAAACGGAGAAATGATTAAGAAGTACGATTTGTCAAGCTTGAAATATCAATTTTTGGCGGGGGAACGCTGCGACATCTCAACGTTAAACTGGACTCAAAAGCACCTAAATGTGCCTGTTATTGATCACTGGTGGCAAACGGAATCGGGTTGGCCCATGCTGTCCAATATGGTCGGTGTGGAATTGTTACCCGTTAAACCAGGGTCGGCAACAAAACCTGTTTGTGGGTACGAAATTCACGTGTTGAACGAGAACGGTGAGCGTGTTGCTGCAGGCGAAGAAGGATTTGTAGCGATAAAACTTCCACTTCCCCCAGGAAATTTGATTAATTTGTGGGGCAATCCTGAGCGATTTAAACAGTCATACCTCAGTAAATTTCCAGGTTACTACTTTTCTGGCGATGGTGGTTTCATGGATAGCGATGGATATGTATTCATCACAGGAAGAGTAGACGACATCATCAATGTGGCAGGACATCGGTTGTCCACAGCAGAAATGGAAGAGATTGTTTCGAGTCACAAAGATGTTGCAGAGTGTGCTGTTTTTGGCGTTCATGACGATTTGAAAGGGCAGAGACCACTAGCGCTCGTTGTGCTGAAGTCGGAAATGGATCAGGTCGATGCGGAAGAGCTTCAACGCGAAGTTGTGCGAGAAGTACGATCGCAAATTGGCCCCGTAGCGTCGTTCAAAGAGGTACGTGTTGTGAAGCGCTTGCCTAAAACGCGCTCAGGAAAAATATTACGTGAACTATTGCGTCAAATTGCCGATAACGAAGTGTACAAAGTGCCTTCAACTATTGATGACGTAAGTATTATACCAGAATTGGAAAAACTATTTGAACAAAATTGATTAAAACGTTAAAAGAATAAAACCATGAGTAATTATCACATCAAGCACCTAGAGGAATACTTCAAAGTATATCGAAAATCTGTTCGGGAACCAGAAGTTTTTTGGGAGGAAATCGCTGAGGAGCATTTTATTTGGAGAAAACGCTGGGACAATGTCCTTAGTTGGGATTTCAGTAAGCCCGAAGTGAAATGGTTCGAAGGTGCGAAATTGAATATTACAGAGAATTGTATCGATAGACATTTAAGAACAAAAGGAGATAAAACAGCCATCCTTTTTGAACCAAACGATCCGAATGAAGAGGCGCAACACATTTCGTACAATGAATTGTCGGAGCGTGTAAATCGCTTTGCAAATGTGCTCAAAAGCAAAGGAGTTCAGAAAGGAGATCGAGTGTGTATTTACTTACCAATGATTCCGGAACTGGCAGTTTCAGTTTTGGCTTGTGCCCGAATTGGAGCGGTGCACTCGGTTGTTTTTGCAGGCTTCTCAGCAACGGCACTCGCTACGCGAATTAATGATAGTGATTGTAAAATGGTGATCACATCTGATGGGTCGTACCGTGGTGCGAAAACCATCGATTTGAAATCCATCGTAGATGAAGCTTTGGAGGATTGTTCAGGTGTAAATACGGTGTTGGTTGCCAAGCGCATCAATTCCGACATCAATATGGTCGACAATCGCGATGAATGGTTGCAACCCTTATTAGATGCCGCTTCGGATGACTGTCCCGTAGAAGTGATGGATGCGGAAGATCCTTTATTCATCTTGTACACATCTGGATCTACGGGAATGCCAAAAGGAATGGTGCACTCCACCGCTGGATACATGGTGCAAACGGCATACTCTTTTAAAAATGTTTTCCAATATCGAAACGACGATATTTATTGGTGTACGGCAGATATCGGATGGATTACTGGACACAGTTATATCGTATACGGACCTTTATCGAATGGAGCTACAACAGTGATGTTCGAAGGAGTTCCGAGTTATCCCGATTTCGGTCGTTTCTGGGAAGTTGTGGAGAAGCACAAAGTGACTCAATTTTACACGGCGCCAACAGCAATTCGTGCATTGGCAAAGGAGAATCTCGAATTCGTCGATAAATACGACCTTTCTTCGTTGAAAGTATTAGGCTCTGTGGGAGAACCCATCAATGAAGAAGCGTGGCACTGGTACAACGATAACGTTGGGAAAAAGAAGAGTCCAATTGCAGATACGTGGTGGCAAACGGAAACAGGATCAATTATGATTGCACCACTTCCGTATGTTACTCCAACCATTCCGACTTACGCAAGTTTGCCGCTACCTGGAATTCAACCTGTATTGATGGATGAAAACGGGAAGGAAATTTCAGGGAATCAAGTGGACGGACGTTTGTGCATCAAATATCCTTGGCCTTCCATGGCGCGAACAATCTGGGGCAATCATCAACGATACAAAGAAACCTACTTCTCCGCGTTTGAAGGAAAATACTTTACAGGAGACGGTGCATTGCGAGATGCGGTTGGATATTACCGAATTACAGGACGTGTAGACGACGTAATTATTGTTTCTGGACACAACCTTGGAACAGCGCCCATTGAAGATGCGATTAATGAGCACCCAGCTGTGGCGGAATCAGCGATTGTTGGTTTCCCTCACGACATCAAAGGGAATGCATTGTACGGATACATCACCCTCAAAGAAACAGGAGAAGGAAGAGATCATGATAACCTTCGGAAGGAAATCAACCAGATCATTACGGAGCATATCGGACCGATCGCGAAACTGGATAAAATTCAATTTACACACGGTCTTCCTAAAACACGATCAGGAAAAATCATGCGTAGAATCTTGCGAAAAATTGCATGCAACGAAACATCCAGCCTTGGAGATACGTCAACATTGCTTAACCCTGAAGTGGTGCAAGCAATTATGGATAATGCACTGTAGTATTTCTAAAGAAATAAGAAAACGTCAGATTGAAAAGTCTGGCGTTTTTTGTTTCCAATAGATTTCCTGTATTGAGTAGAACACTAGGCGCTCGAAGCGCACCTCTTCAAGACTTCAACAATGAATTTTTGTCATATCATCCTCTCAATTTTTAACATTCATTTACAGCTACACTGACAAAGTTTCATTTTTCTGCAAATGGAATGCAACTTGTTGATAATGCATCGAGTACGGTAGTTGTTTGCTTGGGCTTCAATTGGTCTGACTCAAACACGCTCAACTCACCATTTTTTAATAAGTAGAACCAGTTCGAAATCGGATCTATTCTGATAATCGAACAAACAATAGGAAATGAAATATGGGAACTTTAATCAGATTTAATCGCACCTTGCCACTTTTTGAACGATCCGTAGAAAGCATCATTAACGACGGGTTCTTCAATTCTTTTGATACCAACATGCACGATTTGGGCGACCACTATGCCTTGCAAGTAGCCGTTCCGGGAATGAGCGAAGAACATCTCACCATTCAGCTGAGTGGGAATGTATTACGCATTCAAGGAGAAAAACAATCCGAAAACAGAAATGCAACGCGTCAATTCTCGGAGTTTAGTAGCACACGCTTTTCTCGATCATTTATTTTACCCGAAGACACCGATCACGAAGCAATTTCCGCAGAGTGCACGAATGGCATGTTGACCATTCAATTAGGAAAAAGTATGAATGGACAAAAAACGACGCACATCATAATTAATGAAGGCAAGGAATGGAAGACAGGTTGGAGGCAAAAAATAAAAAGTCTTTTCAGTAAGAAGAAATAGTATGAATGGTTGATATTCGTTCGTACAATTCTGTGATAGAAGAGAGGTAAGGATGTCCTAGTAAATGGGAGGAAAATGTTCTATGAATGTCAAAGTTAAATACTATAAATCCGTAACTTTCACGTTTGAAATGAGTGTAAACAAAGAAGAGAAATCACTGATCTGTCGAAACGACGACGCATTTGAAAAGATGCTTCAAGAAGCGGTTCGTGGTCATTCGTTTGTCCATTGGACGCCTGTCGAAGTGATCAAAACGGCGGTGGATTGGTTGGGTACAGGTAGAAACAATCGTGTTTTGGACATCGGTTCAGGAACGGGTAAGTTTTGCCTTGTTGCAGCAATGAACAGCAATGCGCACTATACGGGAGTTGAACTCAGGGAAAACTTGTACCAAGAAGCACAGCGATTAAAATCAGAACTCGAACTATCCAATGTAGAATTTATTCATGGTGACGTTAAAAACATCGATTTCAACAATTTCACTTCGTTTTATTTCTATAATCCTTTCTGTGAACACATTGCCATTTCAGGTGGTATCGACGATCAAATTTCTTTCGACGAAGACGCGTTTTATAGCTATCAAGAATTGGTTGAAAACAAGCTAAAAGAAACACCAAAAGGCACAAAGCTGGTGAAATACTGTTCGCCTGAGTTGGAGATTTCTATGGATTTTGACCTGCACGATATGTACTTCGATGGACAGCTTCAACTCTGGATTAAGAATTAGTTTTATTTGGGCGTTTTAACCCGCTTTCCGTTCCAAGTCCTCCCGATCGCGATCGCGAGGAGCTTTCCCCTGCAATCGGTAACGCGACAATCGCTTCTAGTCAACTGAATACTGATGTTCTCAGTGTGTCGAACTGGGTATCTATCGGATTATTAATTGAAACCTCCAATCAATCTACCGCAGTGAGCTGGTCGATCTGAACAACTCAACTCCCCACTTAACTCAACAAATCCTCACATACACTCAATACCCCAACTCACATCCAAACCAAACTACTATATTCGTGGAGGTAGATTGAAAAGTCGCAAGGAAAAAACCAGAGAACCCAAGTTTGTTGCTGCATTGCGCGGTACAAAGTACAAGTGACCAAATGAATTTCAGCGAACTTTCGAGCTTAACTTTTACTCAATCATGCGAATACTTCGTAAAACATTAGAAAAAATACGCATTAAACAATCGTGAACTATTGTTTCAGACATGATTGAGTGAAGGAAATTTTATTATTTTTGGCTAAATTAAAAACTTAGAATTCGATTAAATTAATCTTTTAGAACATGAAAAAAGTAGTTAGTTCTTTGGTGATTGCGGCAGCAATGACTTTTGGTTTTGCAAATTTTGCTTCTGCACAGACTCCAGCTGAAGAGGATTCAGCAGCGACGATGGAAATGGCAGGTGATTCAGTAGCAGCAACAGATGACGTTGTTTCGGAAGCTGCAACAGAAGGCGAAACATCAACAGCTGAAGAAGGAGGCGCAAAAGAAGACCTTACCTTCGTTCAACAATTGAAACAAAAATTCATTGAAGGTGATCCATTCTGGATGACTTTACCATTGATCTGTTTGATCATCGGTCTAGCACTTTCAATTGAGCGTATCGTATACCTCAACCTCTCAACAATCAACACCAAAAAGTTCTTAAATGAAGTGGAAACGGCGTTGAAAAACGGAGGGACAGAAGCTGCAAAAGACGTTTGTCGTAACACACGTGGACCAATTGCTTCTATCTACTACCAAGGTTTAGACAGAGCAGACGAAGGAATTGACATGGTTGAAAAATCAGTTGTTTCTTACGGTGGTGTTCAAATGGGATTGTTGGAAAAAGGACTTTCTTGGTTGTCATTGTTCATCGCCTTGGCGCCAATGCTTGGGTTCTTGGGAACAGTAATCGGGATGATCTTCGCCTTCGATAAAATCGTTGAGGAAGGTCAAGTATCACCAACAACAGTAGCCGACGGTATTAAGGTATCGCTTTTGACAACCGTATTTGGTTTGATCGCAGCGATTATCCTCCAAATCTTTTACAACTACATCGTTTCTAAAGTAGACGGTATCGTAAACGAAATGGAAGATGCATCTATCTCTTTGGTAGACATGATGCTTAAGCACAAGGTGACTGCTGCTGAGTAATTCAGACCGTCGCAAGCGAATTCAGGTTGATATTCCGAGTGAATACAACCATATATAAACGTAAAAAATTAATAGGATGAAGATTAAAAATCTCCCTTTATACATGAACATCTTGAAGGTAGTACTCGTGGCTGCTGGTGTAATTCTATGTTTGTTCCTATTTGGTGGTCCAAACGCTAATGGAACAGAAGAAGAAATCAGTGCATTTCGCGATGGTACCAAGCTTGGACTCGCTTCAGGATTTACAGGATTTATCGTTTTCTTAGGTGTTGGTTTGATTCTGTTGTTCTTCGTGGTTCAATTAATCTCGAACCCAAAGAAGACCATCATTTCGATTCTTGGAATTGTAGCCGCTTTGATCATTTACTTGATCTTCTGGGCTGCAGGAACTGGAGACACAAACGAATCACTTCAACTAAGACACCCAGTGGAACAAGAAACTATCGTGTCAACAACGGCAGGACTTTGGACAGCGCTCGTAGCTGTTGGTGTTGCATTCTTGGCAGTAATCGGTGGATTCTTCTCACGAATAATTAAATAAATTATGGCAAAGCGAGACATACCCGAAATCAATGCTGGTTCGATGGCTGACATCGCTTTCTTGCTATTGATTTTCTTCTTGGTAACAACAACCATGGACAGGGATAAGGCATACATTCGCCCAATTCCTAAAAAGGTTGAAATAACAATACCACCAGAGCCAATCCAAAAAAGAGATATCTGTAAGATTGTAGCAAACAGCGCAAACCAGTTGATGGTTCGCGACAAGTTTGTTGAAGATCCAGATGAAATCTCTGAATTAGTGCTGGAATGGTACCGTAAAAATGAAGATTTAACGGCCGCTGAAACTGCTTCAGCAGCATTGAATCCTCAACACCCTGGGTTTGAGTTCCCGTTCTACAACCGATTCGGAATGGCCGAGATCGATCAGAACATTGAACGAACAACCAAAGAAGCAGAGGAAATCGAGAAGGTGGAGGATGCAGATCCTGCGTTGATTGAATACTACTGGGCGAAAGTAAGTGAGTGGGAAAAGAAGAAGAAGGCATTGAAGTTGTACGGAAAGTCTGAACTTCCAGAAATTTCTCCTCAAGCTCACATCCGTATTGAGGTACAAATCAAAACGGGATACGAGTACTTCGCGAAAATTCAATCTGAAATTGAAGAAGCCTTGTTCGAATTGCGTGATGACGCATCTCAAGAATTGTGGGGATTTGGATACGGAAGAATCATCACTACATTGGGTAACGAGCCTACAGATGCTGAGTTTAATGCAAAAAAGACATTGCTTGAAGCATTGTATCCAGCTCGTATCATTGAAGTAACACCGAAAAAATAGAACTATGTCAAAGTTTAAAAAAGGAGGGAAGAAAGAAGCGCCAGGTGTAAACACATCTTCGCTTCCGGATATCGTATTCATGCTTTTGTTCTTCTTCATGGTGGCAACAACAACGAAAGATGCTGATCCATCGGTAGAGATAACACAACCGACAGGTGTGCGTGCGGAGGATATGACACCGTTCAAGCAACGTTCGGAAATTGACTTCTTGTACATCGGTGTTCCTCGTAACAAAGCAAGACAAGATGACTTCAAATTCGGATATGCATTGTTTTTGGACAATGTTGCACAACCAAGTCCAGGCGAATTATACAGCGTAAACACTGTACGTCGTTGGAAATTGGATAAATTCGAAGCGAAGCCAGATCGTATGCAACAACCGTTGAAAGAAGTAATCACCTGTGTGAAGGCAGACGAAAAAGCCCCAACAGGAATTATATTCGATATCCGTAAAGAACTACAAGAAATTGAAGCGCTGAAATTAGCGTACGCCGTAAAAGATAACGGTAACTATTAATAGAATCTAAGTAATTGAGATCCCGTCCCAGACCCCGATAGCTATCGGGAATCGGGACGGGATTTTGCGTAAAAAAAGTTATATGTTAAACTTCGAATATTACAACCCAACACGAATCGTATTTGGAAAAGACCAATTGGGTCGACTTCCTGAATTGTTGAAAGAAAACAAGGCACAACGTATCCTACTGACTTACGGTCAGGGAAGCATCAAGAAAACAGGATTGTACCAATCAATCATGGATGTGCTTTCGGATTTTCATGTAGTGCCATTTCAAGGAATTGAAGCAAATCCTGAGTACACAACCCTATTGAAAGCACGTGACCTAGGAAGAGAAGAGAAGATTGATTTCATTCTTGCCGTAGGTGGTGGTTCGGTAATTGACGGAACGAAATTCATTGCAGGAGCCATGAAATACGATGGTGATCCATGGGACGTACTCGATAAAAAGGAAGGATGTAATTTTACAGAGGCAGTTTCATTTGGAACGGTTTTAACGTTACCCGCAACAGGTTCAGAAGCAAATTCTGGAGCGGTCATCAACCGAAGTGAGTTTGAGCAGAAACGTGTTATGGGAGGACCAATGTTCTTTCCTCAGTTTTCATTCTGTGATCCAACGCAAGTGGCAACACTTCCAAAACGTCAACTCGCAAATGGAATTACGGATGCATACATGCACACGCTAGAGCAATACATTACTTATCCTTCTGGGAATTTATTACAAGAACGACAAGCGGAAGCGATTCTCGCAACACTCGTTGAAATTGGACCAAAAGTGGTAGAGAACCCATCCGATTACACGCTTGCCGCTAATTTAATGTGGTGTGCTACTCATGCACTCAATGGTGTACTGCGCTGCGGTGTTCCAACTGATTGGGTAACGCACATGATTGGTCACGAATTGACAGCTTTCTACGGAATCGATCACGCACGAACGTTGGCGATTATTGCGCCGCGCTTGTACGAGGCAATGTTTAGCGGTAAGAAAGAAAAACTAGCTCAGTACGGTAAACGAATTTGGAACTTAACGGGAAGCGAAGAGGAAATTGCCAAGAAAGCGATTGAGTCAACGGAACGTTTCTTCCAATCTTTAGGAATTGATACGCGTATTTCTGATTACACCGAAAACCATGAAGGCGTTGAAGCTCGTGTGCGTGAGGTGTTTGAAACAAGAGGTTGGACAGCTATGGGCGAACGAGAAGCAATTGACCCTTCAAAAGTGGAGGAAATTGTAGCTGCTGCGATATAATGATTCCCCAGAATGTTCAAATGCATCCGATTTTTAAGTTTCGAGAGGAACCAACAGAAGGGATTTTGTCTCTTCTGGAATCGGTAACGCTTGGAACGGATGGGGCACATTACCGTCATTTGGATACGCGTGAGCGAATTCACGAAGCGGACAACCCTTTATTTCTTTCCATGGAAAGGCATGAGAAGGTCTTGGGCAATGTCACCTTTTGTCGTAGAAAGAAGAATTGGTACATCCGATATTTTGCCTTCGATCAGGCGATGCAAGCACAAGGCAAACGCAAATCATCCTCGAATGGATTATTGAAGCGTGAACTTCAGGCTTTTTTTGAGCGACAACTCAAGGACGGAGAGGTCGAATCTTTCTATGCGTACATCGATCCACGTAACGTGAAAAGTTTGTGGATGAGCGAGAATTTCGGTTTCAAGTCGATGGCGAAGATTGCTACGCAAACGTATAGCGTCACTCGTAAGCCGAAAGTTGGACGTGTTGAGAAAGTAGTGAATCCAGCAAGCACTCCTGATGAAGTATTACAGCAATTCGAAGAGCAACGGTTCTTCTTCAATGACCAACTCAAAAAGGGTCCGCACTTTAGTGTGTGCGATCAAGATGGACAATTACTTGCATTCGCAAAAACAACTGCTGCGAGTTGGGAAATTAAACGACTTCCGGGAAAAATGGGAGGTTTCTTGGTTAAATTACTCCCGTTTATTCCCGTTTTAAATCGATTGATTCGACCAAACCACCATTCATTTGTGGTACCCGAAGCAGTGTATGTGAAAGACAATGATCCCGCTCTGCTTCAAGAACTGTTCAATGGGATTCTCGCTCATGAAAATAAACGAGTGATCATGTGGTGGGTGGATGAAAACGATACTTTGTATCAAGCAATGCAATCAAAAGTGAAATGGGGCTTGCTCAATAAGCTAATCGGAGTCAATTATGCCGAACTCGTGGAGCTTTCCCGCGAAACAAAAGAGGCTAAAGCTACGGAGGTAAATCAACGGAAGGTAAATTATACGGCTGGTTTCGACTTCGTTTGATTCCATTCAACTAAATGGGAACTCACGTTAACTCATTAACTAGCTCACTTTAAGTGTTTTTTGAATTTGGAAGTGATTTTAACTGTATTTTGAATGTTGAACTGGCATTCGAAACGTATGAATTATAACCAAACTTCTACTTTCGCGAAGCACCTTCAGTTGTTGTTAATTGTACTAGTGATGGTTCAATTTTCATCACGATCGCTCGCTCAAGGTACAATTCCATCGGTTGGAGTTGATTTTTGGTATGGATACATGCACAATTCGGCCTCTTCCAATCACGAACTTCGATTATTCATCTCTTCACAAGTTCCTACAACAGGTACAGTCGATATTCCGCTTCAAGGGTGGAGCACAACGTTCTCTGTAGTTCCGAACGTGACAACCACAGTAATTGTTCCAACGAGTGCTGGAGAAGCGATTAACAGTGATGTTATCGAGTCGAAAGGAATTCATGTGACAACCGCCGATTCTGTGAGTTTGTTTGCCATTAATTTTGCGACGTACAGCGCAGATGCTTCGAAAATTCTTCCAAAACAATCACTAGGAACCGATTATTTGGTCTCCGCTTATCAAGGACATTCATCGCAAAGTCGTTCCGAACTATTGATTGTTGCGACGGAAGACAATACACAAATCGAAATTACTCCTTCTGTGATGACACAGGGAATGCAGACCGCAGGAGTTCCATTTATACTAAATATTGATGCGGGCGAAGTCTATCAGCTTCGATCCTTTATCGGAACGGAGGATCTCACAGGTACGCGAATTGTTTCAACTGCGCAAAGTGGAGAATGCAGACCGTTCGCGGTGTTCGCTGGAGCCCAATGTGCCAATGTACCTTCGGGTTGTATGACCTGCGATCACCTTTTTGATCAATTAATACCTGTTGAAACGTGGGGAACGGAATATTATGTGGTACCGTATCAAACAACGGGAACGTTTACCTATCGTGTGATCGCTAGAGATAACGGTACGCTTGTTTCGTTGAATGGAGCGACCCCAGTTTCAATGACGGCAGGACAAGTGCTCGAGTTCAATAATGTCACGTCCGATGTTCAAGTTGTAGGAAACAAGCCGATTCAAGTTGTGCAATTCATGCAAGGAGATAACTGCTCCTTAAATGGTGATCCTGCAATGCTTGTGCTCAATGCAAACGATCAAAAAATTGACAATGTCACCTTCAGTACGGTTTCTTCCACTGTTATCACGAATCATTACGCAAATATCATTGTAGAAACAGCAGACGTAGGAAATGTTTTACTCGATAATGTACCCATTCCTGCGAGCAACTTTACGATGTTCGGTACGAATCCGCTCAACTCTTTTGCGCAAATCCCACTGACACAAGGCAGCCATAACCTACAAGCGAATAACGGATTAACAGCTTATATCTATGGAATGGGAAGTGCCGAGAGCTATTCGTATTCGGTAGGATCGTTCCAGTCAGAGCCTCTTTTTGTGGTCGATACCACCATTTGTACGGCCGACTCCGTGGTGCTATCAACTCCCGTTTCCTTATTTAATTCGGTGTGGGTGGCGCAATCCGACACGAGCACAATCATTGGCACAGGAAATAACTTGGTGATGTATCCACCGATCCCGACAGATATCTATTCCGTAACAGGAAATTCATTGGTGTCTGGTTGTCCAGTAACGTACAATTATAGCATTTCGGCACCAGCTCCGCCAACCATTTCTGTTTCTGCCAGTGAGGACACAGTATGTATGTTCAATACGGTTCAGATGAATGTGAATGTTTCGACACCTGGAACGTGGCAATACGAATGGAGCCCTGCCTACATGTTTGATGATCCGACGTCTCCAAATCCTACAGCAACCATTCAGCAGAGTGGTTGGTATAGCGTTGCAGTATCAAATGTTGGAGTCAATTGCAGTGCTGCAGAAGATAGTGTGTACGTTTTGGTACAAGGTGGAGGTGTAGAATCGGTTTCGGTTAATACAAGTTCCAACGCACTGTGTTTGCCAGATTCGGCTGTGTTGACCGGAGAGGTGAATCAATTATTGATAAATGAAGATTTTGAAGGGGGAATAGATGCTTCGGTGTGGAGTTCTGTTCTCGGTGAAACGATTGGTTCGTCTTGTGGATCGGTAACTGGTGATGCTCTTTTGTTTAATGGAAGTGGCACAAGACGGG
>JABXHO010000031.1 GCA_013373595.1 Flavobacteriales bacterium
GGTTTAGAACCTTACGAGATTACCTTCGATTGAAACAAAGATGTGGATAACAGAAATGAAATTAATGTTGTGTTTAGAACCTTACGATAATACCTTCGATTCAAACAACCCGTCTGGAGTGGTGACTAGTAGGTCTATACGTTTAGAACCTTACGATAATACCTTCGATTGAAACCTGAATGCTCCACCATGAGTTCATCCTTTACCGTTTAGAACCTTACGAGAACTCGCCCTGAGCCTGCCGAAGGGTACCTTCGATTGAAACTACCATAGTTTGGAGTTTCAGGTTTTCCAAAAAATGTTTAGAACCTTACGAGATTACCTTCGATTGAAACTCTGCTTTTGTACGTGACTCTCTTTTTCTCATCATGTTTAGAACCTTACGAGAACTCGCCCTGAGCCTGCCGAAGGGTACCTTCGATTGGCCTTCATTTCGGCAGGCTTAATGCAGCGCGTCTGCGTTGCTTCGCTCAGTCATCACAACACCCAGTTTTGGATTTAGCGTTACAGCATTACGATTTTTACCCTTAGCTCGCCAAGGGAATCTTCGAATCGCCTACACAACTAATCGAACAAATAATTTTTATGTGCAAAACTGACCAATTGTGCCAAGCTCACCACTTCGAAACGCTCGAACATCGGGTAAATGCGTTTTTCTACGGCAGAGTGAGAAATACCCAATTCAGCCGCAATTTGCTTGAAGGCATATCCTTTTTCCACCATGCGCAGCGCTTCCAACTCTTTTTGGGAAATAACAATAGACTTGAACAAATCACTATCTAGCGCTTCCTCGAAAGCTTCTTTTTCGGGGCCGTAGGTTCTAAAGCGCATCACCTTTCCAAAGCGCAAACTTCGGTTTACATGGAATCGTCCCATAATACTGGCCAGACTCCCATCTTCTTGCGTGTCGTGAACACTTACACGTGCATAAACGGGAACTTCATGCCCGGCTCTGTGTTTTACTTTTATTTCAATGGTGAAGCTGTATTCTGTTAGACGTTCATTGCGTTCGTGCAAAAATTGGAGGGCTTTGTCGTTTACTTCTTCTACGAAGGGAGCGAAATCAGAAGCAGTGAAGTTAACTACTCCTGTCATACTTAATTCGCTGCTCGGTATTCCAACAACGTCTTCCCAACCATGAGCGTAGAGCATTCGATTCTCTATAAAACTGTATATGTAAATTCCCTCTTCTGGATATTTTAAGAGGCTCTTATCATAGTCTTGTGCAATGGGAGATGTTAAATCTGCTGGTACATTTGTTATGTAAGCCCGGGAATAGCTTCCACGATTATTCATAGTAGTGATTAAATGGTTTTCATTGAAAGTTAACTATTTACGATTAAACTATCATCAAAATTAAGTGTTAAGTGTATAAGGCGTGACGTGTTTTGGAAATTATCACTTTTAGCATTCCTGAACAATATGTTTGCTTGCTATCTGCCATACAGATAGTTTTTTAAGAAATAATTCAACCCCATACCAAACTACAAACATCAATATAATCTCACCTTTACCTAGATCATTTCTACACCGCTCAATTCATTAAAATCTATTTCACCCCTACAAACACAACACCAACTCGCATATCCGGAGCTCGACCAAACAAATCTGTGATCTTCTTAACCAACATCTGATTATGGAAAATCCGATATTTCTTATAAATAATTTTTTTTGACTCAAACGCTTGAAAAGAGGATAATTCATTAGTTATCATGGAGTCCCGTGTTAGATGTGTGCTTCCCTTTGGAAGAGGTCTGTTAATATTCTAACTATACCGTTAAAAAGGTGTTCATTTTCCCTAAACCGTTTAGTACCAATTTTTTCACGCGATCTAAATTCCCTATCTTTGGTACTTTAAAAAAAGCTATTATGAAAAAACTTCTACTATTATCCGCTATGGCGGTGGTCGGTTTGATTGTGCCGAGTATCGTATCAGCGCAGATAACAACTTTCCCGTACTCCCAGGATTTTGAATCATTCGCAACCACAGGTACTTCATGTACCACGACAAGTCCACTACAAAGTGGTTGGGTCAACGCAGCAACGGCTACAAGAGACTTTCTTGTTGACGCTGGCGGAACAGGTTCAAATCCGACGGGGCCACAGGGAGTCGATCACAATCCAGGAACCTCATCAGGTATTTACCTTTATGCTGAAACTTCAAGTCCATGTTACACTGGATCTAACTCTTGGCATTTGGAGTCACCATCAATTGATCTAACAGGATCAAATGATATTCAGTTTACTTTTTGGTACCACATGTTCGGACAGTCTATGGGTACAGCTCACATCGACGTTTCTGAAGATGCTGGAGCAACATGGACATTGGACGTGATTCCAGCGTGGACAGACGACCAAGACCTATGGCAGCAACAAGTAGTAAGTTTGGCTGCTTTTTCAGGTACTGTTATCGTACGTATTCGTTATGAAGATCCTTCAAACTTCTACGGAGATTTCGCTATTGATGACGTTTTAATCTACGACCTATTGGTGAACGACGCTGGGATTTCAGCTTTCATTAATCCTGACGTTCCTACTTGTGTTTTCAACGATTCAGTTTCTGTTGAGTTGACAAACTACGGTACAGATACATTGACTTCAGTGAATATCAACTGGACATGGAATGCTGCAACTCAAACGCCTCTTGCTTGGACAGGATCTTTGCCTTCAGGACAGTCTGAAGTAGTTTACCTTGGTTCAGTTGCTTATGGTATTGGTGATGACCTGATCGCATGGACGGATACACCAAACGGTGTTGCCGAGTTTGCTTCTGGGTCGGGTAACGACAACTCATCTTTGTTTGGATTGAGTACAGGTTTGTCTGGAACGTACACAATTGGTGCTACTGGAGATTACCTCGATTTCAACTCAGCAGTTACTGCGATCAACAGTTTTGGTGTTTGTGGACCTGTTGTGTTTGAAGTACTAGATGGAATTTACAGCGAGCAATTTGTTCTTGGGCCAGTAGTAGGAATGGATGCAACAAATACAGTTACATTCCGCGGTCAATCTGGAGATCCTGCATTGGCGATTCTTACAGATACAATTACAACATCAACGGCTAATTATATTGTCGCTTTCAACGAAGCCGATTACTATACGTTCGAGGACTTAACAATCGAAAATCAAGGGGCAACTTATGGTCGTGTACTTGACTTTCAGGGAGAGTCAGACTGGAATACAATTTCAGGGTGTCATTTGATTAGTACTACCACTACAACATCAGCGAATAAAAGTGTTATTTACTCTACTTCAGGAAATAATAACCACAACTGTTCTTTCATCAATAATGTGATTGAAGGAGGAAGTTATGGTGCTTACTGGTATGGTTCTGGTACAAGTGCATTAGCTGAAGGTACTGTATTCGAAGGGAATGAGTTCTTGGATAACTATTACCAAGGTGCTCGTTTGTACTACGTGAATAATGCAACGTTTACAAACAACATGATCTACGGAGAGTCTGCTTCTACAGGGACTCGTTACGCAAGCTATTTCTACTATTGTGATGGTGGATTTAACATCACAAACAATAGAATATACGCTACAGGTTCGTCAGGTTGGTACTATGGAATCTACCTTTCACAGTCAGATGGTTTAGCGAACAACAGAGGTTTGTTAGCAAACAACATGATTCAGGTTGGTAAGCCAGGTACAACTTCAACGATGTACGGTATTTACTCTTCGAACTCAGGTTACATGGATATCTATGGAAACAACATTTTGGTATCTGAAGGAGGTTCTTCATCTCGTGCTTACTACGCAACAAGTGGTGGTGCAACGAGCGTAATGAACAATAACTTTGTTAACTACACAGCAGGTTACGGTGTTTATTTGAATAGTTCATTCTCAGTTACTGAAATGGATTACAATAACATTCACTCTCCAGGAGGTAGCGTTGGGTACTTTAACGGTGACCAATTGACATTAGCTGATTGGCAAACTGCTTCAGGTTTTGATGTAAACGGTATGGATAACGATCCACTTTACCACTCAATTATTGATCTTCACGTATGTGCTGATACACTTAATGGAGCAGGAGTTGCTCATCCAGATGTAGCAATGGACTATGACGGACAAATGCGCGGAGCGACTCCAGATATTGGAGCTGATGAATTCTCAGCATTGTCTACACCATTCTTGGGTGATGATGTTTCTCTTTGTACTGGAGATAGCGTAATGCTTTCTGCTGGAGCACCAACAGATGCAATCTTGTGGTCAACAGGTGATACTACATTGTCAATTTGGGTTTCTACACCTGGAACGTACGATGTTTCATTGAACGGTGTTTGTGGTTCTGGTTCTGATACAATCGTTGTTGAAACGGCTGCAGACGTTTACACTGAGTTCTTAGTAGCAGACACGATGTGGTTCTGTACTGGAGGTTCAGCTACTTTGACATCTACGATGATGGCTGATTCTTACTCTTGGACAGGTGGTTCAACAAACGATACATTGGTGGTAACAACTGGTGGAACGTACACGTTGGATATCGCCGATGCATGTGGTTCAGGTTCTGAGTCAATAACAATTGATGAGTACTCTACACCAGTTGCAGGATTTACCTCAACAACATCATTTGCAACAGCTGTGTTTACAAACACAACAACAGGAGGTGGAAATACAACGTACGATTGGGATTTCGGTGACGGAAACTCATCTACGGATACAGACCCAATTCACGCTTACAGCAACACAATTACGTACACAGTAACATTGACTGCTACAAATGAGTGTGGAACAGATTCATTTACAGATACAGTAACATTGTCTACTATCGGATTGGATGATCTATTCTTGAATGGTGATGTTTCGGTTTACCCGAACCCATCTAAAGGAGAGTTCACAATCGATATGACGGTATTGGCAAGTTCTGATATTACAGTTGAAGTAGAGAACATTCTTGGAGCAATCGTTTACGAAAGCACACCAGGATCAGTTCAAGGTAACTACTCTGAAAACATCTCATTAGGTAATGCGCCTGCTGGAATGTACTTCGTACGAGTGACTGCCGGGAAGCAACAACTTGTGAAGAAAATTGTGATTGAGTAAATCAATCAACTGATTTGGAAAAGGTCTTCTCGTAGAGAAGGCCTTTTTTTGTTTGGTTCAATTGCAAGATGCGGCGTGGAAGGTCGTGCCGTTTGAACACGATAGATTTACGCTAGCATTGATTAAGATTACTCCCAAAAACTCGCCTAGGGCGAAGTGCGGTAGCTTCGTGAAGAAAATGGGAATGAGTGAACAACAGATGCGTATAGCTTGCTAACAGCAGGTGTGTGCTACCCAAACCATTTCTGAACGAACTTTAGCACGAAGACTGGCCCGATAGGGAAGGTGCAGAAAAACAAAAAGCCACCTCAATAGAGATGGCTCTTCGTTTGTACTGTTCTGAGATCATGATACCTAACATAACCAAATCACAACCGTTCGTCAGAACTTAAGTTGTTGGAAAGCGAGATGCTTCAATTAGGAATGAGAGACATTCGGTCTTGAAGGCTTTTACTTTGACTCTAACCACTATTACGCTTTATAAAAGTTATCTGCTTTGCCAACGGTTTATTAGAGGGGAGTGACAGTTTCTAATAGACTTCAGCTTTACAGTGACAAATATAAGATAATAAATACACAAAAGTGTAAACTAAGTGTATTTTTTTAGAAAAACTGTCCAAAACCAAATGTGAAGCCGCCTGCTGATGGTGAAAATGGATTGATGGAGTAGTCTACGCGGATGCAGGTATTGTAGAGAATATTGAGGTTGAAGCGCAATCCGCCTCCGAGATATAGGTTCGGAATGAGATCATCAAACAAGGTGCTATATGACGCCCCAGCTGTGCGTAAAGCACCGTAATCTGCAAAAATAGCAGATTGAATGGTGACATATTTGTGTATCCAGAGCGAATGTCGGTATTCTGCGTTCACAATGATTTCCGCGGTTCCTCGCTCTACGCGGTTGCCAATTCCACGTACATTTAAGAATCCATCCAGTACGAAGGGGGCAAATGGACTTTCTGCATTGGAGGCGGTGCCCAAGCGAATAAAACTGGCAAGATTTCCTCGTTTGCCAATCAGTTGGTAATAGCTACCGCTCAATTGCAATTTTAGAAAGCTTGGCGCTGGCGCATCTGAGTAAGTGTGAATCCACTCTCCGTAAAGGCGAGATTTCCATCCTTTGCGACGCTCGAATAAGTTCTCCACTCTGTTTGTTTCTAGATGTGAACGAACCTGGTGTTTGTGAAAGTTGAATCGTTTCATTCCAAATAAGTCGAAGGCATTGTCTCGCTGTTTGTAATCTTCGTACATGTAGGCGGCTCCAATTCCAATGTTGGTGTAGCGTCCAATCCAATAATGTCCGCCCGCTGAAATGGAATAATTGTCAAAGTTGAACGAGCTTACGGTATCATTCCCTGCTGGATCACTAAAATACAAGGGTTCAATGGTTGAATACTTGGCAATTGCAAGGTCGTGTCCCGTTTTTTGATTTGAATGCCGCTTTGCTGAATGGAAAATGGAGAGTGAGTGACGGTCGTAATACTGATACAATACTCCGAAGGATTGTGCTCTGCCCAAGAAATTAATGTGATTCACGCCCACTTGTAGTTTCAGTTGATCATCGAAGCCTGACGCGGAAAGAATGGGATACACATAATTTGCTTCGCGGATGTGAAATGCCAAATGGTAGGAAAGCGAATCTTCGGTGGTAGCAATTCCTTCAACCTCGAAAAACAAGTTCAGGTTACGCAACAGAAAAACATCATCCTCGAATACTTCTTTGTTGAACATGCTTTTTTCTTTACATGAGATGATATCGCGCAAATAGCTTTCTTTCGTACTAGTAAGCCCCGTAAACGTGATGGAGTGAATGTGCTGCGCATAACTTGTTTGGGCAAACAAAAACAACCAGATGATGGTCAATCGTAGAATCACTTTGTTAAGAATTTGATGCCTAAATTAAAGGTGTTCCCTAAACCTGAGTTGCGCCCTCGCCAGAAGTTGGTGTACAGTAACTCGAGGTTGAGATTCGACAAAATCTGGTATTTGAAGCCTACTCCAGATGCGGTATAGTTCATCGGAACAACCCAATCGGTGATATTCGGGTTATTGGGCTCGATGTTGTTTGTGTAGCGATGCACGTGCTGCGTCATTGCGTAAAAGGTGATTTTCTTGGTTGGGAAGTAGCTGATGAAAGCACTTACAGGAAGGTCGAGCATACCAATTTGACTTTCATTTCGCTTAAATCGGAACCACAAATCAAATTCTGTAAAGAGTTGAAAATCGCCCCACGTTTTGGAGTAAAAAAACTGATTCCACCATGTGTAGCGATCCCAATCTGCCCAAAATAGGTTCTCTTCAGAATTAGCGGTGTACAATCCCTCAGGATGTTTAATTGTTGGAATACTGAAGGTAGATTGAATGGAAAAGTCAGCCACTTGCTTGAAGGGTTGAACCTTTACTCGAATACCCGCTGATGTAATGCCAACACGACTCTCCGGTGAGTTTTGATAGGAGAAAGCGGGAGAAATTCCGGCAAAAGTTGAGTCGTTTGAGTTTCCAGATGATCGAAAAGAGACATCGAACCCGATATTAACGCGCTTGTTTTTGGTGATACCGTAGGTAAATTGGAATAAGTGCGTCATAAACGTTGAGCGATATCCTGAAATGCGATTCCCCATCCAAAGCTGTTTGTTTTCGGTATATAAAGTGTTGAAAAGAGTCAAGTCAGCTTTGCCTTTTCCCAATAGACTTCCCGCAGTAAATGTTTGCAGATTCGGAGGTGAGCTTATATTGGTTGTGTGCGGTTCCCCTACATTGATTCCCATTTCAGGAGAGGTTTTGCCGTTCAAGGTCCAATCATACGGGTAGTATTGCACGCGGTGGCTCTCATCAAACTTCTCTGTTCGGTAGCTGTTAATGAAGGCAACAACTTCCGCTTTGTTCTTCCCAAAATCTTCCTCGTACCAACTGAAAATTTCTGAAAGGTAGATGGTATTGTCGCTGGTGTAGACAAATTGATCATTATTGAGAGCCTTGGTCGTTTGCTGGTCGAGTTGCGCATCTAACAGCTCTTGACGATAAGCAAAATGGGGAATCGGCGGACATCCCACAGCACCGCAAACAAGGGCAAAATGAAGTCGGGGATCAGGATATTCTTTACGTATAATATCGTTTTCGAGGTGATCCAGAGATACTTTCCTGCCGTTGAGTAGAAAGGATTTGTCGGTGAAGAATCCGCTATCGTCCATCGGGGAACCAATTGGGTAATTCTGTGCAACCTTCGAGATGACATAAATGTTGTACACATTGATGAGGTAGGCCTTTTCCTTTCCAGATGGAAGTGAGGTTTCTCCGATATACGCGATCATTTTGGGGAGATCAGGATCTGACTTCAGATGGACATAATCTACTTTTCCATTGAGACAATACTTGAAAAAAAAGGTGTCGGCTGTTGAGAAGAAATCGAACTCGTTTTGAGAGAACCCAACTGAATAAATTGAGACAAATAGAAATGTTATTAGTCCTTTCATAATGAAGTATGCTTAGCGTAATGTTACCGTTAATCTCTTTAGAGATAGTGGTGAGACGTGCACGTATTCAGTTGCTTACAAGAAAGGGAGTTTTTTGGCTTCGACGTTAAACGAGAAGTTCAGGAGTTAACTGCTTACGGAATATCATAAATTACCGAAATAAAATGATTAGAAATTAATCAATATGTGATTAAGATATTGTATATTTGTTCCTCAACCTCGCAACGAGAGCTGCAAAGCTCAAACAACATTTAATAAGACTGTATGTATTTAAATACGCACACCTATTATAGTTTGCGTTATGGGGTTTTTGATGCTCAAACGCTGGTAGAATTAGCACAGGAGAATCGTGTTTCGTCTCTTGCCTTAACGGATATTAATTCAACATCAGCATGCATCAACTTTATTCGGGAGTCACGGAAACGTGGTGTGAAGCCTATCGTTGGCGTGGATGTTAGAAATGGCGTCCAACAGCGATTTATCTTACTGGCAAAAAATAACGATGGATTCCAACGAATCAATCACTACCTAACCACTATTTTGCTGAAAGATGAGGTGCTTCACACTGCTCCTGAATTGGAGAACGTATGGGTTATCTATCCTTTTGAGAAAGGAAAAATGAGGACACTGAGGGAGAATGAGTTTATCGGTGTGCGTCCTGAGAATATTCCAACCATTCGCTTGCAAAAATGGGCAACGGATAAAATGGTGATTCTTCAGCCTGTAACGTTTCGAACGAAAAAAGATTTCAATGCGCACCGCTTATTGCGTGCAATTGATTTAAATACCTTATTAAGCAAGTTGCCGACTTCTGAACAAGCGCTTCCGAATGATCAAATGTTGCCCATCGAGCGCTTGCTTCAGTTGTTTGAGGCTTACCCCGAAATAATTCGGAATACACAAAGAATACTGGATGAAAGTAGTATTCATTTTGACCTTTCGGAAGAGCGTGCCCCACAAAATCAAAAAACATATACAGGGTCGGAAGAGGAAGATATGAAGCTGCTGTTGGAGTTGTGTAAAGAGGGATTAAAATACCGTTACCCTTCGGCTTCGGAACTGATTTTAGAACGGGTGAGTCGCGAGTTGGAAACGATTCAGAAAATGGGATTTGTCTCTTACTTTTTGATGAATTGGGATATTGTGACCTACGCGCGCTCGAAAGGGTATTTCTATGTCGGTCGTGGAAGTGGTGCCAACAGTGTAGTCGCTTATTTGCTTCGAATTACAGATGTTGATCCGATTGAATTGAACCTCTATTTTGAACGATTCATCAACCTGTTTCGGAAAAATCCACCGGATTTTGATATTGATTTTTCGTGGAAGGATCGTGATGATGTGACGCGCTATATGTTTACGCGTTTTAAGCATGTAGCACTCGTTGGGACGTATAATACATTTCAACGAAGAGCTGTTCTGCGTGAGTTGGGAAAGGTATTTGGACTACCCAAAGAAGAAATTGACCTGTTAACGAAAGATCGTTTGCACCCATCGCAACGAACACATTTGACGGATTTGGTGGTGAAGTACGCGCACTACATACACGGTTTCCCAAGTCATTTGAGTGTACACGCAAGTGGAATTGTGATTTCAGAGCACCCCATCAACTATTTCTCAGCTACGTTTCTTCCTCCGAAAGGCTATCCAACCTTGCAATTTGATATGCATGTAGCCGAAGATGTCGGCTTGTATAAGTTTGATATTTTGAGTCAGCGCGGACTTGGGAAAATAAAGGATACACTGGAAATTATCGCTTACAATCGTCCTGAAGCAGGAGAGATTGATATCCACAACATGCGCGATTTTAAACGTGATGAACGCATCAAGTCAATGCTTCGAGAAGCAGATGCCATCGGGTGTTTTTATGTGGAGTCGCCAGCGATGCGGATGCTATTGCGGAAGCTGCAAGTAGATGATTACCTCGGGTTGGTTGCTGCAAGTTCGGTGATTCGCCCTGGAGTCGCGAAGTCTGGAATGATGAATGCCTACATTAAGCGGTTTCGACACCCTGAAACAAGAAAAGAAGCGCATCCTGTGTTACTTGATTTGATGCCTGAAACGTTTGGGGTAATGGTTTACCAAGAAGATGTGATCAAAGTCGCGTATCATTTCGCAGGATTAACTCTGGGGGAAGCGGATAAAATGCGACGAGGAATGTCCGGGAAATTTCGATCTCGAGAGGAGTTTCAAGCAGTCAAGGAAAAGTTTTTTCGAAGCTGTATTGAGGAAAAAGGGCATCCGCCAGAATTGGCTGCGGAAGTATGGCGACAAACAGAAAGTTTTGCTGGATACGCATTTGCAAAGGGACACTCGGCATCCTATGCGGTGGAAAGTTATCAATGTTTGTTCTTGAAAGCGTATTATCCATTGGAATTCATGGTGGCAACCATCAACAACTACGGAGGTTTTTACAGCACGGAATTGTATGTTCAGGAAGCGCGCAGGCTCGGAGGAGAAATTGTGGCGCCATGCGTGAACAATAGTCAATACTTAACGACAATCTCAGGAACGGAAATCTATTTAGGCTTCCATCTCATCAAGTCGCTGGAAAGTAAAATAGGGTTGATGATTACCGAAGAACGGATGAGAAATGGAGCATACAGAGATCTGAATGACTTCCTGGATCGCGTTCCAATTGGGATCGAACAGTTAATTTTATTGATGCGGATCAATGCATTCCGATTTACAGGAAAAGACAAACGAACCTTGCTGTGGGAAGCACATTTGAAAGTGAGTAAATCGTCGCATCCAGTTGCAAGTCACGATTTATTCCGTTTGGCCCCGAAAGAATATGAAATTCCTACGTTTTCACATTCCAAAGAAGAGGCGATTTTTGATCAAATTGAACTGCTTAATTTCCCGCTGTTTAGTCCGTTTAGAATCGTGCTTCCAGATCCTGTGTCTGAGCAGGGGCGAAGAACACCTTTTGTTTTGGCAAAAGATTTACACCGTTTCAAAGACCAAAAGGTGTGGGTGAAAGGTTATCTGATTCATGCTAAGAAAACGACCACTTCAAAGGGAGAACGCATGTTTTTCGGAACTTTTTTGGATGAGGAAGGAGCGTGGCTAGATACAGTTCATTTTCCGCAAATTGCAGCTCAATTTCCTTTTCGGGGAAGAGGTGTGTACAAAATATACGGAACTGTTTTGATCGAATACGATTGCACCAATATTGAAGTGACTTCCATGGAAAAAATGAGTGTGATGGAAGATCCACGTTATGCAGAACTCGATAGCAATCGGGTGAAGGAAGCTCCTCCCGAGGTGGTGACGAAAAACCGAAGGACAAGTCGGTGGGGACGTTCAAATATCGCTCAATCCGAATTGAAGCTCAGGAAGGAAGACCAAACAATGACTTCGTAAGTTTCGGGCTTCGACTCCGCTCAGCCCTCTATTTCTAGTCGCTTAATTGAGTCCTGAGACTCTCGAAGCCCGACATCATCAACATTTAAAAAACAAACTCCCAATGCGATCAATAGTACACATGGATCTCGATACGTTCTTTGTCTCTTGTGAGCGACTCATCGATAGTCGTTTGAACAATCGTCCTGTGCTTATCGGTGGAACATCCGACCGTGGTGTCGTGGCGTCGTGCAGCTATGAAGCCCGAAAATTCGGAATACACTCGGCAATGCCCATGCGGATGGCCAAACAGTTGTGTCCTGAAGCTGTCATTTTACGGGGGAACTCAGGAGTTTATTCCAAATTTTCAAATGTGGTGACGGAGATCATCAAAGAATCAGTTCCGCTCTACGAAAAAACGTCCGTTGATGAATTTTACATCGACCTAACGGGAATGGATCGCTTCTACGGTTGCCATAAATTTGCGGGAGAATTGCGCCAACGAATCATCAAAGAGAGTGGTTTGCCAATATCATTTGGCTTATCGATTAACAAAACGGTTTCGAAAATTGCGACAGGTGAGGCAAAACCGAATAACGAAATAATGATTGAAAATGGAACGGAAAAGCCGTTTCTCGCGCCTCTGTCGGTGAAAAAAATCCCCATGGTGGGAGATCGAACCTATCGAATGCTTTGCGATTTGGGCGTGAAGCGAATCCAATCGGTACAGGAGATGCCCGTCGAGGTGATGGAGCGCGTGTTCGGGAAAAATGGAACCGTGATCTGGAAGAAAGCCAATGGAATTGATAATGCCCCCGTGGTTCAATATAATGAACGAAAATCCATTTCGACCGAGCGTACATTTGATCGCGATACCATCGATGTGCACAAGTTGCGAGGAATTTTAATCGCCATGGCGGAAAATTTGGTGTTTCAACTGCGTAGAGCCAATAAGTTAACCGCCTGTATTACGGTAAAAATTCGCTATTCTGATTTTCAAACCTATACGTTACAGAAGAAAATTCCCTACAGTGCAGCCGACCATGTGATTATTCCCATTGTCCTCGAATTGTACGAACGACTCTACAATCGACGCGTGTTGGTTCGTTTAATTGGTGTGCGATACAGCCATATTGTGGAAGGAGCACACCAAATTACCTTGTTTGAAGATCCTCAAATTCTGAATTTGTACCAAGCAATGGATACAATTCGTAAACAGTTTGGAGATCGTGCGATTATGAAAGCATCTGGCATGGAAGCGAAGAGTATTAGCCGTTGGAATCCGTTTAGTGGAGAGCCTCCTCCGTTGTTGGCGAATCGGAGAAGGTGATGACGTTTCGTGCGTGCGTCTCTCAAATCGGTGTTCTTTGAATGAAAATATTTGTAACTTTTCAACGTTAAACCTGAGTAATGTCCGAAGTCATCATCACAAAAGATAAATCTACGCTAGATATCGCAATGATTGTTGACTACCTCCAAAATAGTTATTGGGGAAAAGAGCGATCTGCAGAAACAATTGAAAGAAGTATCGAGCACTCTATTTGCTTTGGCGCTTACCTTGATGGGCAGCAAATTGGTTTTGCACGAGTGGTAAGTGATCAATCCGTATTTGCCTACATTATGGATGTCTTCATTTTGGATGATTACAAAGGTTGTGGTTACGGAACAGCGATTATGGAAGCGGTAATGACGGACCAGCTATTGGTTGATGTTGAAAATTGGCAGCTTCGAACGCTCGATGCACATGAACTCTACAAAAAGTTCGGTTTTACAGAGTTGGAATTTCCTGAACGATCGATGGCAAAACGAACATTTATCATATGAAACAATTGGATTTCTCTCGCGACTATATTCTTGAAAATGAGTGCGTGTTATTGCGACCGCTTCAACCTGAAGATTTCGAGTTATTGAAAGAGTTTTCCATCAATGAACCTGAGTTGTGGACCTATTCTTTGGTTTCTGGAGCGGGTGAGGAGAATCTGCGAACTTATATGAAAGCCGCCTTCGCTGATAAATCCAAGGAAACAGCCTATCCGTTTATTGTGTTTGACAAAAGAACCCAGCGTTTTGTAGGAAGTACGCGCTTCTACGATTACCAACCCAAACACAATACCGTTCAACTCGGATATACATGGTACGGAAAAGAAGCGCAGGGGACAGGACTCAATAAAAACTGCAAGTTTCTTTTGCTTCAATTTGCATTTGAGGAACTCGGTTTGGACCGCGTAGAATTTCGAGCGGATAACAATAACAAGCGAAGCATCGCCGCCATGAAAAGTATTGGTTGTACCGTTGAAGGTGTTTTGCGAAGTAATTGCGCAAGTCCAACAGGTCGCAGAGACAGTATCGTTTTGAGTATTTTAAAAGATGAATGGTTCGATGTCATCAAAAGCACGTTGTCCCAACAACTTCTTCTTTCCCATTAATTTAAGGTTCTCTAATTCTGATCTATCACTTCAATACTTCTGGCATCTTCGCTTTAAACGCATTCAATCGTGGAATGGAAACAGCTTTCACGTAAGACTGATTCGGATGGAGTTTTTCGTAATCTTGATGATAATCTTCGGCTACCCAAAATACATCGAGTGGAGAAACTTCCGTGGTTACTCTTGTTCCTTCAGAACGTAATTTCTTGATCGCTGCTTGGGCAATTTCGCGCTCTTCATCTGTTTCATAGAAAATAGCTGAACGATATTGCGTCCCAGCATCTGGACCTTGTCGGTTCAACGTGGAAGGATTGTGTGAGTTAAAGAAAACCTCCACCAACGTTTCATACGAAACAACCGATGAGTCGTAATACACTTTCACAGATTCAGCATGACCGGTTTTTCCTGTTCCAATTTCCTGATAAGTCGGATTCTTTGTAGTCCCTCCAGAATAACCAGAAACGGCTTCTTGAACACCTTTTACCGATTCAAAAATAGCTTCCACACACCAAAAACATCCGCTGGCGAAATAAGCCGTTTGAAGCGAATCCAAATCTTTATTCATTTCTGGAGAATTGGCATCGTGAGCGGAACTTGCATGTGCATCCGTTTGCGCGCAAGACATCAACGAAAAACTGATAAGAAGTATACTGAGAAATTTCATAGTTTGCTTGTTTTATGCTTAGTACGATCTCGTGCGAAGAAACTTACAGTCAGGCTGCAAAGAAATGTTAAAGTCGATTAGTACGATGTTCCGATTCTACGACTATCCGACTATCCGACTATCCGATGATCTGACATCGCGAAGCAGCACCGCAGGTAATCGGAAATTGAATCAATCCAACAAACTCCCCTCACCGCGTAATTTCTGAAAACGTTTTCGTGCTTCAGCCGTGTACAAGCTTCCTTTGTAGTCGAACAAAATGCGTCGGTAGTATTCTTTCGCTTTGTCAGGATCAAGTAAATGGTTTTCGTAGATGTCTCCTAATTGGAAAAGTGCATCATCGGCCAAAATATCATCCGAATAGAATTTCAGCAAACGCTCGAGCATATTAATTGCTTCACTCCACTCTCCCCGTAATTGATAGGCGTGGGCTTTTTTCATCAAAATTTCATCTCCCAAACTATGTGCGGGATATTCGCGCACGATGCTGTCGAAGTAGGTGAAAGCGCGATCGTATTGATGTTGTTCAATCAATAAATCAGCTTGCGCAAACCAATTCATAGCGATGTAATTACTGTCCAATCCATAATTGTCGGTAATCATGAGCGACAAGTTCAAGGCGTCATTTGCAATCAGTTTGGTGGTTGCTTGTTTCAAGACGTCTAGCTGAGATTGCGCGTAATCAAATTCCCCATCGTAATAGAAAATACGAGCATTTTTGAATTTCGCTTCGTGCCCGATACTTTCAAACTTATAATCTTTATCCACCTGACTATACAGCAATGCTGCTTCCCAAATATCTCCATCCAATACATGGATGTCTGCCAGTTGCATTTTCACTTCCGATTTTTGCATCAAGGAAAGCCCTCGAATTTCGAGAGCGTCGGTTAATGTCGCGATCGCTTCACTTGCATTGTTCGCATAAAAAGCCTGAATGTGCGTCATTTCCAAAATCAGCGGGAGCGAAGAAGGGCTCTTTCCAACGCGATCCAAAGTCGATTTATAGGCTTGAATTGTTTCGTTGAGCTCGGCTGTGGTGAAGTCGCGTTGCGTGGTTACCTGTAAAAAGCGAACGTTCAATAATGCATTTTCAGCTCTTCGCGCATACAGTTCATCTTTTCCGTTCTTCAAATATTCAAAGCAACGCTTAGCAGTGGAGTAGTCCTTGTTCTCAATACAGATGTTCCCCAAGTTGTATACGTACTGTCCGCGAGCATCCAAACGCTTGTCCAATGCTTTCACATGAACAAAAGCGGCACTAAAATTCTGACGTTGAATAAATAGCCAAGTAAGCATTTCTGCATAAGTTGTGCTGCTCGGGTTTTTCTGGCTGCGTTCGAGCAAGGATTGTTTCAATAGTTCGTATTCAGATGATTCTTCTTCCGAGAAATCAATCTGTCGAGAAAGAATGCGTTGCACATCACTGATGTAAGAGCGATGAACTTCGAGCAAGTCGAGGTATTCATCAATCATCTTTTGGGTTTCGTTTACCGAACCGTAGTAATCGGCAAAATAGTAATTCAGCGGATACGACTTCTTCAACAATTTTCGTCCTTTCACCAATGTTTCGTAGGCAAGATCCGATTTGTTTTGAGCCTTAAACGCGTTGTAGAGCTTTACAACAGAAGAAGAGCTCGGCTGAAGGTTATCGATTAAATCTCGATAAATGTCATTGGCCTTTCCCGTTTCTCCTTGCTCTTCATAGAATTTGGCAAACAGAATTTCAAACTCTTGTTTATACTGCTGACGAGAAATGTGTTTTTTGAAGGTTTTTTCTGCTTTTCTAGCATCTCCCGTTTGTGTCAAGCACTCAACGTAGCGCATAAAATTGATCTTCGATGGATTTTCACCATACAATTTTTCGTAGTAAATCAATGCCTTGTCGTACTCGCCATTATCGTAATAATGTTGAGCCAATTGCTGATCGCTGCCACCATCCTGTCCAAAGGAAACAAGCGCGAATTGAAAAGCGAACAAGAAGAGTAAGAATTTTTTCATCATTGATTTCATACACAAAAATTGTTCCTGTTATTGCTCAAGCAAGCTCAACGAAAAGTTGTTGAGTTCGTCGTGCAGCTCTTTGTAGGTTGAAACGACAGATTCCTTCGTTGTTACGTAATCCTTCAACAATACACGAAGTTGGTTGACTTTGTTTTCTTCAAACGCTACATATTCGGCATACTTTTCACGTTCACCATCGCCATTTTCGATGTCATTTTTGAGTTCTTTGAGTTTTGTGCGCTCCTCTTCAATACTTACTGGAATTGAACTTTGCGCAGTTCCAAGCGACTTCAAGCTCTTACGCATCAACTTAAACGCATCCATTTTGCGACCCAATTCCATGTCAATGGTATCCGCTTGATAGTTTCGCTTTACTCGGTTTTCGATCGTGTAGGCGTTCAAAGAGATCGCTCCAATCGAATCCATTTTGTGCTCATTGAATACCGTCTCTACACTATCAACAGTTTGATTCAACTCGGCAATTCTATCCAAATGCTGCGATGCTTCAATATCCATACACGAAGTGAGTGAAATCAATCCAAAACCAATAATCCCAACGAGTGATCGTATCATAAAAATGTCTTTTTACGTAAAAATAAGAAAGATCACGCTCATAACTCTTCTAAAAAGGGAGCTTTAAGGATATTTGGGAGTTTGATTGAGTAAAGCAGTTATTTGAATAAGCCTTTGGGCGTTCCCCAAACCATTCCTGACGTCTTGGTTGGGTCGCGTCTTCCGCTGTATCTCCGACACCCCGAAAACAATCGGGATGATCGGAGGATGCCGCTTCAACCGCTAACGCAACATCCGTTAGAAATAAAAAAAACGCTCATCCGAAAAAGATGAGCGCTTCAAGTATGTGTAAATTCTGAACCTACGAGATCTTCGTAAATCCAGTGTAAGGATGCAATGCTTCAGGAATTTCAATTCCATCTTCTGTTTGGAAGTTTTCTAACAACGCGGCCATAATTCGTGGCAATGCCAAAGCAGAACCATTCAATGTGTGACACAGTTGTGTTTTCTTATCTGCATTTTTGAAACGTAGCTTCAAGCGGTTTGCTTGGAAGGTATCGAAACGAGACACAGAACTTACTTCAAGCCATTTGTCTTGTGCAGCAGAATACACTTCGAAATCGTAAGTCATGGCAGAAGTAAATCCGCAATCGCCACCACACAAACGAAGAATTCTGTACTGAAGTCCAAGTTTCTCCAACAATCCTTTCACGTGATCAACCATTTCATTCAAGGCCGCTTCCGTGTTGTTTGGGTGTTCCAAGCGCACGATTTCCACTTTGTCGAACTGGTGCAAACGGTTCAATCCACGAACGTCAGAACCGTAAGAACCTGCTTCACGACGGAAACAAGGTGTGTATCCTGTCAATTTGATCGAGAAATCTTCATTCGGAAGAATTACGTTGCGGTACAAGTTGGTAATAGGAACTTCCGCGGTTGGAATCAAATAAAGATCATCACGCGAGTCGTGATACATTTGTCCTTCTTTGTCTGGCAATTGACCTGTTGCAATCGCAGACGCTTCATTTACCATGTGTGGTGGAATCACTTCCTCGTAACCAGCTGTTTCTGCTTCTGCCAAAAAGAAGTTAATCAATGCGCGTTGCAATTTCGCTCCTTTTCCTCGGTAAACAGGGAATCCAGCTCCAGTGATCTTTACACCCAATTCAAAATCGATCAAGTTGTAATCTGCAGCAAGCTCCCAGTGTGGTTTAGCTGCAAATGAAAATGCAGGTGGTGCTCCATGCGTTTCAACAATTTCATTGTCTTCCTCACTTTTTCCAGCTTTCACCAACTCATTTGGCACGTTTGGAAGCTGATACATCAATTCTTGAATCTGTGCATCAATGCCATCCACTTTCGTTTTTAATTCGGCTTCAGAAGTTTTTAGCTCGCCCGTTTTCGCTTTTGCAGCATTTGCTTCTTCTTGCTTTCCTGCCTTAAACAATTGCCCAATCTCTTTCGAAATCTGATTCATTTCTGCAGCAATGGATTCCAATGCTGTTTTTGAAGTTCTCCATTCTTGATCCAGTTCAAGAATCTTCTCGATGATTGGCGCAGCATCAAAGTGACGTTTTTTTAGTCCTTCAATGATGCCGTCTTTGTCTGTGCGAATACGTTGTATTTCTAACATTGTAAATAATTTATATTGACCCGAGCGTTGAGCCTGTCGAAGGTCGAAGTGCGAATTTAATGAATGTCCCCAAATTTTGCTTCGGAAAACAGGTTAGGATAAATAAAAAATCCCATTCCGAAGGCTATCGGAACGGGATTAATACCAATACGGTTGCGTTCAATTAAGCCTCAGCAGTTTCAAATGGAACTACCGATACAAACGAACGATTATTTTTCTTTTTACGGAATTCTACTACACCGTCAGTCAAAGCAAACAAGGTGTGGTCTTTACCAATACCTACGTTTTCACCTGGGTGGTGCTGTGTTCCTCTTTGGCGAACAATAATGTTTCCTGCAATTGCAGCTTGTCCTCCGAAGATTTTAACTCCTAATCTTTTACTTTCTGACTCACGACCGTTCTTAGAACTACCGACTCCTTTTTTATGTGCCATCGTTTTTCGTTTTTATGCCTTCTCCCAATTATTTCCAATAACTATCGGAATTGGGGTCAGGTGTCATTTATGCTTTTATATCGTTAATCGTTAGAGCAGTGAACTGCTGACGATGTCCGTTTTTCTTTCTGTAACCTTTTCTTCGTTTCTTTTTGAAAACGATTACTTTGTCACCTTTAACGTGCGAGTCTACTGTTGCAGTAACTTTTGCACCTTTTATAGCTGGGGCGCCAAGTGAAACTTTACCATCGTTGTCTACTAAAAGAACTTTATCGAAGTTTACCTTCTTTCCTTCTTCTGCATCCAAACGGTGAACAAAGATCTTTTGGTCTTTTTGCACCTTAAATTGCTGCCCTGCTATCTCTACAATTGCGTACATAATAGCTTATTTAATGTTTTAATATCCCGAAAAATCGGAGGACAAAGATAGGAGTTTTTATTAACAATGCAACGTTGAAGCGCTAAAATGTGTGATTTCCTCACCAATCAAATTCGATTCCTTCAATTTTTGCGTTTTTTCAAGCGCATCATTTGGAAATAACTCACGTTTGATGCCAATACGAAGTAGATAAATTTAGGAAGGTTTGTGAGTTTCCCTTTTTTGATTTTCTGGAGCAGTTGTTTTTGTCGGAATCGTCGATGCAGAAAGCGATGTAGCTTTTTGTAAAACGCAGGTGAGTACGTGCCTTTATACATCAAGAGCAATTCGTCGGAATCTTCCCAGTTTGCTTTCTCTTCTAACTGAGAGGAAACAATGTCGTAGAATTTCGTTCCGGGTAAAGGATAAGAAACGGAAACACCAATGTCATGCGGCATCAGCTCGAAAAGCATGTCCAATGTAAGCTGAATGTCTTCCATGGTTTCTCCGAGGTAGCCAAACTGTAGGAAAAAGCAGGGCTTAATTCCGTGCTCCTTCATCAACCGCGTCGATTCGTAGATTTGTTCTACGTCCGTTCCCTTATCCATCGCGTCCAAGATCTTCTGCGAGCCACTTTCGGCTCCAATCCACACTTCGTCACATCCTGATTCTGCCAGTGCTGTGATGGTGTCTTCTTTCAAAAGTAAATCCGCACGCGACTGAATTTTGTACTTCAACTCAATATTTTCTTCTTTCAACAGGCGATTGAATTCCTGTACCCAGTTGGGTTTGAGTCCAAAAATGTCATCACAAAACCAAATGTGATCGAATTGAAAAAAGGTATGGATGAGCTTAATCTCGGAAACAACATGTTCTGGAGATCGACTATTGTATCGATTTCCGTAAATCGGCTTGGCGCACCAATTGCATTTGTATGGACAACCACGCGTTGTTGCCAAGTTGATCGAAAAATAACCGTGTTGACTCCATGCGTTTTGATAATCTTCAATCTGAATCAAATCCCAAGCAGGGAGAGGTAGTTCGTCCAAATGTACCATCACCTTTCGAGGCGGAGTGCGTTCACTTTTCGAATCGTTTGAATAAGCGAGTCCATTAACGGAAGCAACATCGCCATTCGTTTGAATGCATTGAATGAGTTCCAATAAGGTTTGGTCGGCTTCTCCCAATAATACTTCGTCTGCACCTCTGGAAAGATAACTTTCAAAGTGGTCGGTAGAATCGCTGCTTGAAACAATCACGTGTATGTTGCGTTCCTTTGCAAAAGCGATCATTTCGTACGCCGCCTCTCTCATCTTCGTGAGGCACATCTTCGTAAGGTAGTTGAATCCATCATCGTAAATCACCAAAACATCGGGTTGCTGGCGATCTAATTCAGGGATAATCTCCGAAGCAGAACGACGAAAATTGGTATCGAAAAGCGATACGTCAAATCCGTTCTTCCGAAGAAGTGAAGCAGCTTGTATTGTTGCAAGTGGCGGATACGGCTTGCTTTGTTCCCATTGCTTCTGATCGAAATGCAGAAAATAGCTATGTGTGAAAAGTACATTCATTTCGTGGGCTCAAAGTTATCAATTCGGGTTTGATATTCTTGCAAAACCTTGCTTTGGAAATCTCTCGGATGATGTTTCGAAACTCCTCGGTTCGTGCGCATGGTCAATTCAAACTTATCCGCATCAAAGTTTTTGAATTTCTGCTGCCAACGCTTGTATGTCTTTTTCATGAAGAATAAGTCTATACGATCGCCAAAGCCACCAAAGAAAAATGATTCGGGGATTTTCTTGAAAGTAAACCCTTTTTTCGGTTCGAGTGGCAACAATTTGGAGTGCGAAAGTTGTCCTGGAACGAACTCCTGCGTCCAATTGTTTTTTTGCTTTACCTCATTCATGAGTGCTGAGTTATAGACGGTAATCAGCGATTTGACCTCAATGGCAGTAAAGATGTTTTTATCAATTATTTCCAAGTTGTTTTCATCCACAAAATAATTGAGACAAAAGTATTTTCGCGAGTTCAGCAAGAAGACCTTCTTGAAAAGAACCAATAACGTTCGGCAAACCCAAAGGCGATTGGCTGCAGTGATGATGAAATAATCAATATCACCATCTTCGGGCATAACATTTTTAGATAATGACCCGGAAATGGCTACGCCTCGAACAAAAGGAAACGCTTTAATTAATCTCAAATAGCGCGGTAATTTTTGATAATAGCTTTGCGCTCTGTCTTCCTTTTCATTTCGAATCGAAATTTGTTCTGAAATCGTTTCACGAATTCCGTAGAGATCATCCTGGCGGAAAACAACTCCTTTTTCAATCAATGTTTCCAGAGTGGCATGAATTTTCTTCTCGTCTTCCTCGTGCGCAAGCGCTTTGAGTTCACGCACCGATAAGGGGTGATTGAACACATCAAAATAACACAAGAAACGAAGTAATTTCAATTCCATCAAGGAAGGGAAGTTAGATTATTGAATGGCTTAAAATTAGTGAATAAAATACTGGGAATGCTGATCATACGATTTCATGTTTTATCCAATTGCAACAAAAAAGGAGTTTGAAATAGTGGGAGTTACTCCATAATCGTAAATTTGTTGAGATGCCTCAGCTCATAAATAGATCACTCAAATCCATTAAAACGCTTGCCGAAAGAAGTAGGGTGTTTCCCAAGTTTTTTCATTATTTCGCAGCGTCACTATTGTTGGATTTAGCGTTTTTAGGCATTTCATCGTTTGTCTTTCTTTCTGAGCATTTCTGGGCTTGGATAGCTCTTTTTTGGACGGTTTCCAGCATTTTGAAATACCCTCCAATGCGTGACCGACGTTTTGTACGGTATGCTGCGATTTTTAGCTTGACATTAATCCAATTGTTGATTTTTGGAGTGCTTTACACGGGGTTTTCCAGTCTTGAAATGGAGGTGTGGAGCCGGGAATATTTGATGGATGTACTGGTTCTATTCGGCACCTTGATTTTTAGTAAAATGTTTTTCGTCTACCTCGTTCGATTGTATCGAAAGTCGGGGTATGGATACAATCGCTTCCTAATGATTGGAAATAGAGAGGAGCTGAAAGTGATAGCGGACTTAATTGAGGATCAGCAATACAGCGGCTGTCAGCTTGATGAAATTTTGGAGGCACAGCCATCGATAAAAGAGTTGGAGCGGAGGATTACGGAGAATGCCTTGAATGAGATTTATTGCTCCGCTGACATCAAGGATTATTTGTGGCTGACAGATGTGCTCAATCTGACGAGTAAGTACGGAGTGAGTTTGTATATCGTTTCCGATGCGAAGCAGTTTCAGAATTGGCGTTCCATCACGAGTGTCAACCGTGAAGTGTTGCATGGCACGATGCAGTACTTTCCCTTGTTAGATAAGCGAAATATGGTGATCAAGCGTGTGTTTGATCTTGTGCTTTCGGTTGTCGTGATTTTGGGTGTTTTGTCGTGGTTGATACCGATTTTAGCCATCATTATTCGCTTGGAATCGAAAGGTCCCGTCTTTTTCCTTCAAGCAAGAGCAGGTCGAGGTGGTGAGTTGTTCAAGTGCATCAAATTCCGTTCAATGCTTCCTTCGAAGCATTTTGTGCAAGCGAAAAAAGGGGATCAACGCATCACGAAGTTTGGAGCGTTTTTACGTCGAACAAGTTTGGATGAGTTCCCACAATTCTTCAATGTGTTTTTGGGACAGATGTCGATTGTTGGGCCGCGCCCGCATGTGAAGCAGTTAAATGATAAATTTGTAAACGAAATTCAGAATTACGACGATCGTTTATTGGTGAAACCCGGAATTACAGGACTTTCTCAAGTGATGGGGTATCGAGGTGAAACCCGCGACTTGGAATCGATGGCCGATCGAATTCGAGTAGATTTGAGCTACATTAAAAATTGGTCGTTGCTGGTGGATATTAAAATTGTTTTGAAAACGATCACACACGTACTGTTAAAACGAGAGAATGCCTACTAAAAAAGCGTATTCAAGAGAGGAAGATGTAAAGGTGTTGGGAATCCCATTTTTTTCGGGAAATGTCGATCGTGCGTGTACATTTGTCTTGGATGGATGCCGTGAAGAAGTCTATGAAAATCGTTGCGTCAGTGCAACGGGCGCCCACGGAATGGTGATCTCAAAAAAGGATCAAGCCTTCAAGGAAACCTTGTTGAGCTTCTACTTGAATCTTCCAGATGGAATGCCTGGTGTTTGGGTGGGGAGACGAAAAGGAGCCAAAAACATGGAGCGTTGCTCGGGACCATTGTTTTTTGAGCGATTGATGGCGGCTTCTGCAAATGAAAACGTAACGCACTTTTTCTGTGGAGGAAAAGAAGGTGTGGCAGACGAATTGAAGAAGTCATGCGAGGAGAAATTCCAGAATTCCAACGTAGTTGGAACCTTTTGTCCCCCTTTCAAGAAGGTAGATGAATTCGATTATGCGGCAATAGCAGAGGAAATCAATGCGAAGAATCCAGATGTGGTATGGATTGGTTTGAGTACACCGAAACAAGAGGTGTTTGCCCGAAATTTGGCGAAATTCACAACCGTAAAATACATCGTTACCGTTGGTGCAGCATTCGATTTTCATACAGGAAAGGTCAAAACGGCTCCGAAATTTATTCAGAAGATCGGAATGGAATGGTTCTACCGAATGTGTAGTGAACCAAGAAGGCTATTCAAGCGCTATTTTGAGGTGGTACCCAAGTTTATATTTTATGCAATCGGCGATTTAATGCGGAAGGAGAAGTAGGTGCTACTTTTTGTTAATCACGGTATTGTAGCAATCCATTAACCTTTCATAGTTTCTTTCTCTACTGTACAGCTTTTCAAAATCAGCAAAGGCCGTCTCTGCAATTTTTCTTGACATTTCTTCATTCTTCATTAACAATTGAATGGATGACAGTAATTCATCTGCCGAATTGGCTTCAAACAAAAGTCCATTCTCTTGGTGCGATATAATCGTTTGCATTGCACCAAGATTACTTGCAACAACAGGTGTTTTGTGAGCAAATGCTTCCAAAATGGTCATGGGCATGCCTTCATAACAGAGCGATGGGAAAAGGAGTGCTTTTGCTTGTTGGATCAATGTTAATACTTCATCGTGCGGGCGTTTCCCGAGCAATTCTACCTTTGGCAAGTCGCGAAGTTGTGCTTCCATCGGGCCTTCTCCAACGATCTTCAATGGGATATCCAATTCCTTACTGATTTCCACAAACAACTGAATGCCTTTGTTCTCTTCCAATCGCCCAACGTAAATTAAATACGGTTCAATCTTACCTTCGGTAACTTCTGTTGAAGGTGCTTTCACAAAGTTGGGCTTCACAACCAACTTCTCTTCGGGCAGTCCACTTTCGATAAACTTACTTTTTGCAAATTCGGTAAAGCAGAAATAAGCATCAACGTGTTTCGTCCATGTGCGATCGGCTTTGTTCTTTTCAATCATGCGCGCTACAGCGTAAGTCTGCGTATATGAATGGCGATAGCACTTCTTCGGAACGGAATGATAGGCTGACTTTCCAAGGCATTCTTCGCATACTTTTCCTTCGCGAAGGAACAATCCATTGGTGCAAATGAGTCGGTAATTGTGAAGCGTTTGTACAACGGGCACCTTGGAATCTTTACACGCTTTATAGATGGATGGGGAGATGAGCGGTAAGAAGTTGTGCACGTGACATACGTTTGGTCGTGTCAATCGGATCAACTCCATGGCTTCATCGTAGGTTTTTTGCGACCAAGTAGTTGAGTACAGCAATCCCATTTTTCGAAAAAAGGAATAGTCATTGATTTCTTCGTTGTGCTTGTAAAATGGAATTACTTCATGACCGTTTTCTTCAAGGAGCGCTTTTTCGTTGGCAACAACAGTGTCTTCTCCTCCCGAGAGCTGGTAATAATTATGTACTTGAAGAATTTTCATGCAGTTGATTGTGAATGATCCCAAATGCGGGGTGACCAATAAAATAACGAAGAAATGACTAAGAAAAACACGATTCCGTTCTGGCGCAACATCGTGGATTCGGTGAGACTAAATGCCGCAAACAAGAAGATAAAAGAAAAGAAAACCATGTTTCGGTGGTTGATGGCTCTTCTCGCTAGCACGAATAAAATCAAAACGAATAAAAGTGCTGTTGTGATTCCGTTGGTGAGCCAATATTGCAAATACATGTTGTGGGCATTGAAACGATCGTTTGCACCGATGGTAAAACCAAGTTCTTCGTAGGTCGCAAACAATTCATCGTCGCCGTCACCTGTTCCTTTTCCTATGAATGGCGCTTCTTGGATGGTTTCCCAGGTGCATTCCCAAATAGCCATGCGCATGGTGAGCGGTGTAAGGTGATCATCCGACAACTCATATTTTAGTGAGAAAGATTCCAATTTGGATTGAATCCCGATGTAGGAGAAAATGCCAGCGAGAACAACAATTGCGGACAGTACTAGTTTCATTTTTAATGATCCGAGGAGTGTTTTTCGATAGCGAAAGAAGACCAAAAGAAGGCTGGCCAACGGAAAAGCAAAAGCAAAAATGGATGATTTCAACAAGAAGAGCATCACGGCAAAAAAGACGAAAATCAATGCATAGAGAAATTTCGTAGTCATTTTAGCAGACGAGTGCAGTATGCGATTGAGTAATATGAGTGCGGCAAAGGAAAGATACAACGAGTAGTAGATTGCGTGCAGTTGCAGAGGAGAGGACAGGCGGTGATGCATAAAATGGTTGTACACGAAGTGATCTTTTTGAGTAGCAGTGTACACGGTTCCCGTCGTGAGGTAGTGATTCGTTGCTACACCTAAACAAATCAATGCAGTGATAACTCCTGTGGCGATAAATACATTCATGATCGCTTCTTTCTGTTTTGAGCTAAACTGCTTAATGGATGCTGCTAGAATCGGGACGCCGATTAGTGCGTAGTGTCGCTCGATGATCCCCCAGCCGTCCTTCGTGTTTTGAGTGTATATCATCCCGACGAGGAGAAGAAGAAAGAGCACAGGATAAAGAATCAATCCTGAATAACCTTTGAAAGCATGTTTTTTCTGGATGAACTTCACGATGGTCAACAAGACTAAAAAGACCAAGGCAAATCCCATGGCATTCCCAGGAAGAAAAAAGGAAATCATCAGCAGGCAGTAGCCCCAAAACTCGATATCTGTCAACTTGATGCTACGCATCTACTGTTTGTTTAGGTTCATCGGAGAAAAAGCGCCAACGATAAATCAGAAATCCGATGCACGGCCAGTATATGGCCATGTCAAAAATGGGAATGGTAATACCAATGGTCAGCAGTGGAATAATGGTCATGGCGAAAAAGAATTTACCATTATCTACCGAACTTTTCCAATGCTTCACCTTCTGGTAAATGCGTCGTGCTCCCCACACAAAAAAGGCGATTCCTGCAATTCCTGCATTCACAAATAAACTAAGAATGGCGTTGTGTGCATCGTAGGCTTCGTGCAAAACGGGGTCAATTCTGAGTAAATAATAATTGTCTGGTGAGGCGTATTCCTTGAAGAGTTCTTGTCCAGATCCCATGCCTGATCCAAAGAGGTAATTCCACACGGAGTAATCGGCAATGGCATCCGAATAAATGTTCCAAATCGATCCTCTTCCAGTAAGCAATTGAGGAGGAAAGTAATAACCTGTTTGCTGGTAAACGCCGTGAAGAAAGCTCAAAACAACGCCTGAAACAACAATCAATAAGATGGCGGTGTAGCCTAAAAGTTGTTTTTTGGAGAGCAGTTTTAGTTGTGAAAAGGTGCGATTCATCAAGAAAAGTTGATAGAAGAACAGGATGATAACAGCGCCAAGAAGTGCCTTGTACAAGGTTAATTTTGCAATAGCAACGAAAATTAAGAGCATCCAAAAGGCATTCGACCCTTTCTTGAAGAATTGAAAGAGCGCGAGGAAAAAGATGATGATTGCCAATTCTGATCCGTGGTACAAAAAGCCGTTCGGTCGAGGAAGACGCGTACCATCTGCAAAATACGCCCAGTTGATGTAATCGGCATTCCAGAAGGTGATTGGCATTACGCCCAAGGCTTGTAACACACCAATCAAAACGGGAATCCATAAATAACTAATGAATCGGCGTTGGTACTTTTCGAGCGTAGCTTGCGCGAGCCGTTGGTTGAAAAGTAGGTCGAGTAACACGTATAGAACCAAGGGGCCAAAGAGAATGTCAATGGTATTTTTGATGCTCGGGTGAGGCATGAAATACTGCAGCAATCCTATGGTTAACGTAAGGTAGAGAACCCATCTTTTTTTAGGATGAAGCGCCAAAAGCATCAGCATCGCAACGAAAATCAATCCAAAGGCGATGAAGTGAACTTTGATCGGGAAGGGCGGAACAACATTTCCCAAAATGATGAACAGGGGCGTCAGGCAGATCAACTCCAAAAAGGCAATCATCAACGATCGTTCTATTCCGCTCGCCTTCATTTGTACAAATCGGATTTAAGCAGTTTGAAACTCTGAATGGGTAATGCAATCGCCATGGGAAGCAATGAAGCAATGGTTGCCAAAATCACACCCGACGATCCCATTTGATCGATCAGAAAAATGGAAAGCGGAATATTGAGCACGGCTCCAAAAATGATTAAGCGCATTTGCCAATCGATTCGGTCGATGCTACTCAAGTAGTACACGAAGATGTTGTACCATGCGGTAAGCAAAACGGATACACACATCAGCGCACTCAGCAACAGAGGAATCGACAAATCTTTCCCGATCCAAAAGTCATACACGAAATTGGCAACAGTTAGCATCACAATCCCTAAGATAAGCAGTCCGCCAATCAAAAGAATGAGAAATCGGATGTTCTTCCGAATCCACTTTCGGTCTTTCATCTGTGTAGCCTCGGCAAAAGATGCCCAATATGGAACAAGGATCAGGTTGAAAATAACGGTGAGGATGTTGAAATACTTAAAGGTGATCGCGTATTTGGTTACCTCCGTCCCTGAAATGAAATTAGAGATTATCACGTGGTCGGTAGCGTAAATAACTAGCGTACACACCTGAATAATCAAGAATCCATAATTCATCTCGCGGAAACGCTGAGGTTTTGTGAGTAAGATATTTTGGAACGAAGGGCGAATGTTTTTTAGCACGGAACGGAACGTGATAATGTTAGCCAATCCCATCACGGCAGTAGGAACGGCTGAAAACCAAATGCACAAAAGTCCAAGCGAAGGCGAGACGTCCGAGTGGGTGAACACGAGAATGCCGATAAGTAAAATGGTGTTTTGAATTGCAGTGATCAGAAATGTGGTGCTCGTACGATGAACCGACAGCAGAATCATGTTGAGAAATGCAAAGGCATAATGAAGCATGTAGAGCGCAAAGCTGATTTGGAAAATGAGTCCGAAGTTTCGGTAATGCGAGCCGCTCGGAACGAAAAATGCTTCAATATCAACGAAAAAAGGCACGAGAACGAGCAGGAGAATGACACTTCCATACGCTGTTAGCATGGCTTTGTATCCTTTTACAAGTAAAACTCGGATTTCGTCGAATTTCTTTGAAGTAAAAAGTTTCGTAATCCGATTGCGTAGACTATTCCCGATTCCAACTTCAATAGCCGAAAACCAGGTAAAAAAGGAGGAAAGTGTGAGCCAAATTCCGTAGGTTTCTTCATTAGCAAAATCAATCGCGAAGCGAACCAGCAGAAAACCAACAACAATGTTTATGGCTTTGTAAAAAGAGGAGCCAAGGATATTGCCGACCAATTGCCGACTTCTACTTTCCAAATGCTTTGTGTCAAGCATCCAACGGTTTTTTCTTCAAGAAATGGAAGAGGAGGAGTAGAAGAAATGCAACACCGCCAGCGTACAGGGCAGCGTACACAACTTTTCTAAATGTGCTCATTCCAGCTTTCGTACCGTACGGATTAAAATGTGATTTAATTTCGTAGCAACGATTATACAGCTCCAAGGATTCTTCTATGTCGACCAACTCCTGATGATAAGAGATGTATTTTTCGCTTACATCAATAGGAGAAAGAGGAGAACTCTGTGGATTATCACTCAGCGAAATAGAAGTTGTCTCCTTCGAGTTTCCAGATGCTGCGCTCGTCAAAATAGCTTGATTTAAAACGTTTTGTAAGGTATCTAAATCACTCAGCTTTTTTACATACATCGCTTTTTGAGACTGAAGTTTTGCTCGCTTTCGCTTCAATTTTTCTTTTAAAATAGGTGAGCTCTCAAAGAATGAAAGAAGGGGTGCCTCAATGTCACCGAAAATGGCTCCGTCAGAAGATTTTAGGGTAATGACATAACTTTCTGTAAATGCCATATCGTCGAATTGCATGATGCGATTGTAGTCAACTTTACTCAGTGTCGACGAGTCCATGTGTGTGTTCAACTTTTCAATCAGCCCAACTTTTTGTGAATACGTTGCAGAGGGTTGAATTTTGATTTCTCTCAGTTTGAGAACTTCATCTTTTGGAATGTTGAGGAGCTTGGAGAGTGTTTCTGACTGCTCATTGGAAATGAGCGAATTCACATAGCGCACATCACTGGACAATTGCTCCCAAGTATTGATGTTTGATTTAATAATCAAATGGGATTCAAAGGTGTTTTTGAAATGATTGCTGTAAAAATAGGCTGCTGTTCCTCCTAGGGCTGCGGCAACGAGCAAGATGATGATATTTTTTACCGTAAATGTGAGTAGTCTACGAATCCATTCTACCGTGCCAATGAAAACGCTTTTTCCGAAGGAATAGAGTTTTTTTGTCACCAGTTCAACATCGCGTAAAACGGGAGTTATCGTTTCATCTTCGGAAATACTGCTTTTATCCATAGGGCGTTAACGTTAATCTGTGTAAATTTAGCTTTCTGTAACATTTTGACAAAATTTCCGCCAGATCGCTCCATGAAAGTAGCTCTTTTAACCAACTTTATCCCTCCTTATCGAATAAGCTTGCTGGAAACCTTGGCGAAAAATGTGAATTCGTTGAAGGTATTTGTCTCAACCGAGATGGAGAAGAATCGGGATTGGAAGAAGGATCATGGAACGCTTGATGTGGTTGTTCAAAAGTCATGGAGCTACACGAAAAAATGGACAAATGAGAACGGATATTCGGAGCAAAGCACGGTCCATTTGCCTCTCAATACGGTTCGTTTACTACGTAAAATGAAACCCGAAGTAGTTATTTCTGCAGAGCTTGGCTTTCGGAGTTTGTTGGCGTCTATCTATTGTAAGTTGTACCGAAAACCACTCATTTTATGGTTGACACTCTCCGAAAGAACGGAGTCGAATAAAAAAGGTTTGCGAAAAATACTGCGAAAGCGATTGCTGAAATCAGCAACTGCGGTATTGGGGAATGGAGCAAGTTGCGAGCGTTACATTCGTTCATTGAACTATTCGGGATCTTTCTTTTTTGTGCCGTATACAACGGACTTTATTCAGGAAGAAGATGTTTCATCTGTACATCAAACAAGAACACTCTTATCTGTTGGACAATTGATTGAGCGGAAAGGAATTACTGAAATGGCAGCTGCTTTATCGCGTTGGTCGAAAGCGAATAAGGATAAGAAAGTGAAACTCCTGGTGGCGGGAGAAGGTCCAGAAAAGAAGTGGTTGGATGATTTGAAATCCTACGAAAATATCGAATTGGAATTACTGGGAAATGTGACTTACGATGAGCTTCCAAATGTATATGCGCAGGCAGACCTATTTCTTTTTCCAACTTTGGGAGATGAATGGGGAGTAGTCGTGAATGAAGCGCTGTCTTATCAAGTCCCTGTAGTGGGAAGTGTGCACAGTCAAGCAGTGGAGGAGTTGATAGAGGATGAAAAAAATGGGTGGGTCTTCCAATCGGATGATGCGAGCGATTTCGATCGAGTACTCAATCGCGCGCTGAGTTGTTCGGATGACGAGTTGATCCAAATGAAGGGGAAATGTGCACAATCATTGGAAAAAGTAAGCGTAGCTTTGGCGGTAGAAAATATGGTGAAAGCAATCAACTACGTTCAGAGTAAATGAATCAGGCACGACGAAATAGCGGGAGATTGGATAAGTCGCATCGATTGGTTCCTGTCGCATTGAATGGCTTCAAAACCTTTTTGATTCCGGCTATTGCTATCTTGTTTTCGTACATCGTGATTCAATCTTCGGGCAAAGAAGTCTTCGGAGAGTTTGTTCCATTTCTGCTCTATTTTCACTTGGCGAACATCGTATCGAACTGGGGAAGCAAAGATTTTTTACTTCGATCCTTCAGTAAGGAACCGCGGAGCAAAATAAGGAGCTGGCAAACATTGTTTGTGGCGCGAAGTCCAGTTTTATTGGTGGTGATTGCAGGGTCATTTGCTTTCTTTCCAGTGGATCATGCGCTATATATTTCCGCAAGTATTGTTTTGGCGTATGTCAGCAATAGTGTCCAGCCAATGGTGAACGACCAGCGCGATTACAGTGCGGTTATTTTGATTGAATTGTTGGGCTTTTTTGTGCTCTTAACCTTGTGCTTGTACTTTGCTCCGCTTGATCTGGCTGAGTTGCTAATTGTATTTACGATCTATCAAGCGATGCGATGTTTAAGCTACGCGATACGTTTTGTCAGGTTCTTTCGCTTTCAATCACTCGTCGTTGAGTGGAAATTGCTGCTTGTCTCGTTTACGTTCTTTCTGATGGCGATATCAGGATTTTTACAAGGGAAAGTTGACCTCTACATTTTCGAGTCGTTCGCGACAAGAATAGAATTGGCAGATTATCAGATAATTTCGGGGTTTCTAATGTTTTCTCAAGGTCTTGCAACCATCATTCTAATGCCGTACGTGCGGAATATCTACCGAATGAATAACACAGCATTGGTGAAAGCCAAACGACTGATGGTGATCATTGGAATTCCAATCCAACTTGTGAGTACGGCTGTGATCTTTTTGTGTTTAGAATGGTTGTTCGATTTTCAAGCCGATTGGATTCAAACAATGTTGTTCTTTTTGATTGGTTATCCGTCATTTACCTATGCCGTTCATGTTTTTTCGGCCTTCGCACAAGGAAAAGAGAAGCAGGTATTGGTGGTTTCATTGATTAGTGCGGCATTAAATGGAGTTATGTCTCTGATTCTTCTATCTTTGAACCTGGGAATCACGGGAGTGCTAACAGCGCATGCACTTGCCCAACTCATTGCGCTCATCGGTTACCGTAGTATTAGATTGAATGAATTCGTACCTCAAGAAGATCAATAAAAAAATGGCTCCGTCAAACTATATGTTTGGACCGGAGTGGATTGTTCTTGGAGTAAACAATGTGTGCAATTTGCACTGTAAAATGTGCGATGTAGGAACGGCAAATCTGGAAACGAATTTTGCCCAAAATTTAGTGGGCAGCCATCCCCTGAATATGCCATTAGAGTTGTTTAAAACGGTAGTAGATCAAGCCGCTGATTTTTGGCCAAATGTGAAGTTGGGCTATGCGTTTACAGAACCTTTGGTGTATCCTGATCTAAAGGAGTCACTTGCTTATGCGAATGATAAAGGATTATTTACCTCGATAACAACAAATGCGTTGAATTTAAAACGCAAAGCGACAGATTTGGTAGAAGCGGGGTTGAATGAGTTGTATATCTCTTTGGATGGGCTAGAAGAAACCCACAATTATATCAGAGGAAATAAAAAATCTTTTCAGAAAGCAATTGAGGGGATTCAGTTTATCACGAGCTTGAAAGGTGCTCCTTCTGTTTCCGTTTTTTGTGTTATTACGGAATGGAATTTTGAAGAACTGGTTGGATTCACCGAGTTTTTCCGGGAACTCCCAATTAAGCATGTTGGTTTTATGCATCCGAACTTTGTAACCGAAGAAATGGCAAGCGTACACAATGCAATGTGTGGGAATCATTATCCGGCAACGCATTCGAATGTGGAAGAAACAGACATGGGAAAAGTAGACCTTGTTAAACTGCAAGCCCAGATAAGCCGTATTAAATCAACTGAATTTCCTTTTACGGTATCGTTTTCACCCGAGTTAAATTCCTTAGAAGAGCTCGAGAAGTTTTATCTGAGGCCGATGGAAAAAATTGGCAGAAATTGCAGTGATGTGTTTAAGAACATGATGGTTAAGACCGACGGTACTGTAATTCCTGCTCATGGAAGATGCTATAATCTAGATGTGGGTAATGTATACAAGGACGATTTAAAAACGATTTGGAGATCTCCTGTACTAAGCAAACTACGTTTAGACTTGAATAAAGCTGGAGGATTGTTCCCTGGATGTAATCGTTGTTGTAGTGGAGTATAGAGAGATGGGAAGGCAGCAAGCACCATTTGATCAGGCAGCATCCGCTTACGACGAAACCTTTACGGATAGTACTATTGGGAAAGAACAGCGAAAACGCGTATATCATTGGCTCAACCAAGCGAATTTTCCAAAAAAAGGACAGCGAATTTTTGAAATCAACTGCGGAACGGGTGCTGATGCAGCGTATTTCCATCAAAAGGGAATAAAAATTAAGGCTACGGATGGTTCGCCAGAGATGATTGAAGTGGCACGGTCTTCCAGAGATCAAGCGATTGATTTCAGCGTGTTGGATTTTTCTAAAGTGGATCAAACAACGATTATCGGTGAAGCGATTTTTTCCAATTTTGGTGGATTGAACTGTCTGAGTGAAATAGAACTGAAGCAATTGTTTCAACGTATTTCCGTGGCTCAAAATTCAGGCGACCTTTTGGCAGTAGTGATTATGCCGAGGTTTTGTTTCATGGAGGGGTTGTATTTTTTTACACGATTGAAATGGAGCAAATTATTCCGTAGGAATACATCGAAAGGATTGCCTGTAAATGTCGACGGAAAAGATGTGCTAACTTATTATCATTCACCTCGTGCCGTCCAGAAAATGCTACCCGATTATTCCATTCAATTGAAAAAACCAGTGGCGATTTGCTTGCCACCTTCTTATTTGGAACCGTTTTTTGCTAAACGTCCACGTTTTTTGAAGCTTTTGAGTGCATTAGAAAAGAACCTTGGTCGGATTTCCTTATTTTCGGGATGGAGCGATCACTATATATTGATTGCAGAGAAAAAATGAAGGTTCTACTAACACACGGATATTTCTTACAAGAGGATGAGCGGGAACAGCAAATAATGAAGCCGTATCCGCCTTTGGGAATCCTGTACATTTCGTCTTATCTCGAAGAACAAGAAATAGAACACGAGGTTTTCGATACAACATTTTCATCGGAAACTGAATGGTGGACGTATGTGGAAGAGAAAAAGCCAGGTGTGATTGCTTTCTATGTGAACCTCATGACGAAGGTCAAAATCATTCATTTGATTCGAAAGATCAGATCTTCGGAAGGACTGGCATCTACGAAAATAGTGCTGGGTGGTCCAGATATCACGTACAATGAGGAGAATTACTTGGAAGCAGGAGCCGATTTTTTGGTGATTGGTGAAGGGGAAGAAACGTTTACAGAACTCGTTCAGTGCTTGAAGTCAAATGATTCATTGGAAGATGTGAATGGCTTGACGTACAGGCAACAGGGAGAAATCAAGCGAAACAAGCCACGAATCAGAGTGAAGGAGGTAGATTTTTTGCCGCTTCCGAATCGTTCGCGTTTCCCGATTGAGAAATACTTAGCTACTTGGAAAAAAGCGCATGGAAAGAGTGCGCTAAATGTGAGTACGCAGCGTGGATGTCCGTATACGTGCAAATGGTGCAGTACGGCGGTTTATGGTCAGAGTTATCGTAGACGATCTCCCGAAAAAGTGGTAGAAGAATTGAAAACCTTGATGGAAACGTACCAGCCAGATACGTTTTGGTTCGTAGATGATGTTTTCACAGTTAGTCATAAGTGGATGCGTGGCTTTGCCGAGGCGATGAAGGCAGCTGATTTGAAGGTGCAATACGAATGCATTACGCGGGCCGAGCGGATGAACGAAGAAATCATTCAGATTTTAAAAGAAACGGGATGTTTTCGGGTGTGGATTGGAGCGGAAAGTGGCTCGCAAAAGATCATTGATGCAATGGATCGTCGGGTGGATATTGACGTAGTGCGCGATCAACTCATTGCTACGCGAAAGGCTGGAATCGAAACGGGAACCTTCATCATGGTTGGGTATCCTGGAGAAACCTACGATGATATTTTGAAAACAGCAACTTACCTCGAAAGTGCACTGCCTGATCAATTTACAATTACGAAAAGTTATCCCATCAAAGGAACTTCGCTCTATGATGAGGTGGAAAGTGAAATCACGAAACAGCCTGATTGGTTTTCGAGTACTGATCGAGAAATTGACTTCAAACGGGAATACCCTGATCACTTCTACGAAGCGGCTATTCGATACATTCACAATCGGGTAAAGCTGAAGCGAAATGAGATAGGGACAATTGATCGAATGAAAACAAAACTCAAGGTGGCAATTTCACACAATACGATGAAACGAATCGCAAAATCAGTGGGGAAATGAAGCGGTCGAACCTCGTGCGGATGGATAATGCGTTTTTGCCGTTTTATTGGCTCACAAAGCAGTTGAAGTCAATCGCGCCGAGAAGAAATCAAACAAGCCATCAGGTCGTTATTCTTAAACTTTTTGGGGTTGGTAGCATCACGCGAATTGCACATGTCTTGCAGAATTCAAAGGTTGAAAAGAAGGCGGTTTTTCTCACTTTGAAACGAAACAAAGGCGTTGTTGATTTACTCGGTTTAGAGGCAATCTATATCAATGATAAAAATCCGTTCGTACTTCTTTTCAGTGCTATGCAACGTGTCGTTACGATCTGGCAGCTGCGAAAAGCGGAGATTGTCGATATGGAACGTTCTTCGAATATGGCGGGAATGTACAGTTTGATCCTTTCGATCCGAAAAAAACATGCACAGTTCAAAGTGGAAGGTGAGAATGTGGAAAAGAAAAATAGACGAATCATTTCGCTTGAAAAAAAGGCTGCCACATCTGGAATTGCAGAGATGCTTCATGCAGAACCGTTGGTGTGGGAAGATACGCCCGTTCAATCCAAATCCATAAAGAGAATTGTTATCAATATCAACGCGGGTGGTTATCTACCTGAACGGAAGTTCCCAATGGAGAAATGGTCGCAGTTGATAAAAGGTTTGGCGGAATTGTTTCCAGAAGGAGTTTTCTACTTCAGTGGCTTGGAAAGTGAAAGAAAAGGAGTTGAGGCTTTTTGCAAGAGAATAGCTGCATTCTTACCAACTTCGAGGTGTACGGTATTGGCGGGTGAGCAAAGTTTACCGTCGTTTGTTGATTTTCTGAAAGCATCGGATTTATTTTTAACAAATGATTCGGGGCCACTGCATTTGGCACGCTATTTTGGCGTTCGAACGGTGGCGATTTGGGGACCAACGTCGAGTTATTTGGTGGGATATCCAAATTCTGCGCGGATGCTCAATCTCTCTCATGAACTTGCATGTTCGCCTTGTTTCATAAGTCCGAAATCTGAGGTGGCCAAAGCGTGTAATGGAAAGCTTTCATGTTTTCATGAGATGGATGTAGAAAAGAATTTATTGAAGATAAATGAGTTTGTGAACAACGGTAATCAATGATGGAAAAGACGAAAATAGTGCTGTTTAATCCTCCTGGAGGTAAGATTTACATCCGCGATTACTATTGCTCGAAGGTTTCGAAAGCTTATTACTATCCACAACCAGTTGATTTGTTGATGCAGTCGGCGTATTTCTCAGAAGATAAGTACGAGCTGACGGTAATTGATGCGATTGCTGAAAAGAAAACGATAGATGAGGTGCTGGAGGAAGTCAAAGGCATTCAGCCCGAGCTAATCATTGGACTTCTAGGTTCTGTGAGCTTAGAAGAAGATCTTGCAGCATACCGAAAGTTGAAGGAGGTGCTTCCTGAGGTCAAAATTGCCTGTTCGGGTGATGCGCTTTTGGATAACTACGAGCAAAAATTAAACGACTATGCGTGGCTCGATGTGATCATCACCAACTTCTATATTGATGGAACCAGACAATGGTTTGAAGCGTTGAATACACCTGTTGATTCCGAAATTACTTTTCGTGGAATTGCTTACTTGAAGGAGGATTCTGGGCAATTTATCTTCGATCCTGGGAAAATATCTGGGAAATTGGAGATTCCTGTTCCAAAGCAAGCGACATTCACGGGAAACTACCGCATGCCTTTTGCGAATGCTGAGCCTGTGGCAACCGTTTTGACGAATTATGCGTGCCCTTATCCTTGTACGTTTTGCATCATGTCGACTTTGCCCTATGCGACAAGAACAGCTGGATCCATCATTGAAGAATTGAAATACTTGAAACGAAACGGTTATCGATTTATCTATTTTTCAGATCAAACGTTTTTTCAATCAAAGGCCATTACGCGTGAGGTGTTGAACTGGATGATTTCAGAAAATTATGGAATCAATTGGATGTGCTTTTCTCGTGTAGATGTTGTAGATGAAGATGATTTGAAGCTGATGAAAGCTGCTGGTTGCAAGTTGATTATGTTCGGCGTTGAATGGGCAGATAACGAACGACTGGAGAAATACAAAAAGCATTATTCGATCGATCAAATCCGAAGCACGTTTGCGAAAAGCAAGGAGCTTGGCATCAAACGATTGGGAACATTTTTAATTGGTGTGCCCGGACAAACGAAGGAATCCATTTTAAGCACGGTTCGCTTTGCAAAGGAAATTGATGCAGATTACGCATCGTTCAATGTGGCGGTGCCGCGGAGTCAGACGTCTTTTCGTGAAGAAGCCTTGGAAATGGGGTTGATTGATGAGTCGGTCGAAGTGATGGATCAGTCGGGGGATGTAGTGGTTATGGGGAATGGTGTGTTGACAAAAGATGAATTGCACTTACTCAAACGAAAAGCATACCGAAGCTTTTATTTTCGTCCTGGCTATTTGCTGAAACGTTTGTTCTCGATTCGCTCGTGGACAGAGCTGAAATTTCATTTGATTGAGGGGACGCATGTGTTTAAATCCATTCTGCGAAAACAAGAGGAATGAAAAAGAACTGGAAGATATTTGTTGCGCTCTGGTTGATGTTGGTCGCGTTCGTTTTGTTTTACAAAGGCATTCGCCCGGGCTGGAACGATACAAAAACGGATTTCAATAATTATTATGCTTCCGCAAAATTGATCCAGAAGGGAGAATCGATTCACGCATTTTATTCAAATGATCGTTTCAAGGAGATGGCGCAATCGGTAGCTGTAAAAAATGGAGCGAAATTTTCACCGTTTCCACCGCCTACAGCAGTTTTGTACTGGCCACTAAGCTTCTTTGATTTGTTAACTGCTAAGCGGATTTGGTTGGTCTTCAATATGCTTTTGTTGGTGTGGTTGCCGTTCAGGATGAAGCGTTATTTTCGTTCGTCGGTGTGGAAGAATGCATTAATGTTGAGTTTGTTTGTTATTCCGCTTTCGTCGAACCTTCATTTTGGTCAGTTTTACTTCGTAACAGCGTTTGTGTTGGTGGAAGCAATAGGTCATTTTCGGGTGACGAAAAAGTCGATGCTTTCGAGTGTGCTCATTGGAGTATTGGCGAGTGTCAAGTATGTTCCAATCTTGTTTTTAGGCTATTTGATGAGATTTTCAAAAGAGTCGATGAAGCCTATTTTTACGGCTATAGCAACTCTTTTGGTGATTACGGGCATCTTTGTGTTGATTGATTTTGAGGCCTATGGAGTGTATTTGCGCGATCTTGGTGGACACGTAAATGGTGACTTGTCTGGACAAGGGAAATATGCCATTGGTTTTCAATCGTTGGATGCCTTGTTTAATAATCTGTTTGTGGCAGATGCAGTCGAAAATCCAAAGCCGTTCTTCGAGGCGGAGTGGTTAAAACCTGTGTTGAAATGGATGATTGTTGCAGTAGTGGGAGTGGCGTGCTTTCTCATGCTGAGAAAGGAAAAATATGCGTTTTCACCGTCGACGGTTTCTGTTGGAATTATTGGAGCGTTCGTCTTAATTCCCGCGAGTGCGTCGTATCATTTTTTATTGTTGATTCTTCCGATCTTTTTCATCCTTAGGTGGTTGGTTAAAGAACGATCAGTTGGTCATTTTCTAATAGCAATCGCTCTCATTTTTGGTGCATTTTCGATTCAGGCATACCAAATTCCGAGTGTGGAGCAGTGGCCTTTTGCTGATCTTTTGATTCATTTTCCGAGGTTGTGGCTTATAGTGGCTTTATTCTCATTCTTGGTGTACTGCAAGCAAAGCGTTAAAAATAGCTAGGCGTTTTAATCCAGCCAATTGACTTCAATACCAATGCGTTCTCGAACACTACTCGAAACCCCGAGCGGGGTGTGTGGAGCCAATGCTTCTACATCTTTTCGGTGGTAAAGCTCTCCTAAAAAGGTGAATTCTTCTTGTTGATGTGTCGGCAATCCAGAAAGTAAGGTGAGGACTTCCGTTTCAGATATTTTCCATTCCAACGCAAGTCGAGAAGCAGATGGTTCCATGTATGATATATAAAGTAGTTCCATTAAAACATGTCCTTGAAAGTCGGTAAAATCTACGCCATTAAAGAGAAGGTTTTGCTTCTCTTTGTGTCTCAGTCGGAAATGAATCAAGGTGTCTGCCATTTCGTTGGGAGATAAATAGCCTGCCTGAAGCGTTTGCGAACTTAGTAATGGTTGGATACTTGATTCGTGGCACCACATGCATTTCCCAGGCTTTCCAGCGCTTGAAACACCTGGAAAAGCACCAATTATTCGGTTTCCAGATGGATCGTAAATACCAAATCGAGGTTGACCATTTGGGAGTAAATCAAGGGTTTCGAATTCCAATATTTCACCTGTTACGGAATCAATTTCTTGGGAAATGAATAGTTGCGAAAGCCCACTTTGACTCGAAAATAGAATTTCGCGATGCTCTTCAGAAATGGCGGAGTTTGAAATGTATCCAATAGCTGGATCAAGCGTGTATTGATTTTGAAGCTCAGATAGCTGATCGGGGAGGTTGATCAACTGGTAATAATGTTCGGATGATCCGAGAATCAAAGCAACGTAATGTCCAATGTCTGTGTATCCGTTTGAATTATACGCAATGGATTCCTGTATGGCACGATGCAGTTTTTTGAGTGTCTGTTTGCTTTGATGTGGTATTGATAATGCATTTGGATCGATGCTGATAGTTTCTTTTTCGTATGAAATCCAGTCGTCGAGAATGCGTTTTTCGACACCAATTTGAGAGAGTGCCCAATTAAGACCTGTGATGGATTTTTCAAATGAGTCATCGCTATAGGATCTGTGCCATTTTAAGATGACGACCTCGTTGTGGTAAAGTTGAGTCTTGTCTCGATTACATCCTGAAATTAGGACGAGTAGACCAACGAGTAAAGTGCTGGTGAATACGAGGTGTTTCTTATAATTGTTTGAGCGCACGTGAGTCTAAAGTTACGAAAAACTTGAGTTCGAAAAATAAGTCTTACATTTGATTCTCAGCCTAAAGGCTATACAATATGACGAGTCAGAAAAAATCCGAAATCATACTTTTTAACCCGCGAAGTGCTAAGTGGAAACACCGCGTTCCAAATTCCATTTTGCAGGTAGGAGCGTCCATTTTTGGAAAGTATCTTTTCGACTTTGTGGATGGGAACTTGGAAGAAGATCCTTGGGCTGTCATTGAATCAAAGTTGAAAACGGGAAACTACAAATATTTCGGTGCTACTGTAATGCCCGGTCCTCAGTTGAAGGAAGCGATTCCGTTTAGTAAACGAATTCGAGAGCAATTCCCCGAGGTGAAGATTATTTGGGGAGGCTATTTTGCGGCTAATCAGTACAAGGTTGTGTTGGGAAGTGGTTATGTGGATTATGTCATTAACGGTCCTGGAGATATCGCTTTTCCTTCTTTGTTAGACGCGTTAGAAAACAATGAGCCACTTGATGGAATAAAAAATTTGATTTACAAAAAGGACGGCCAGATTGTAAAAACAGCACTGGAAGCTTTGTTGAATCAAGATGAATTGCCTCAATTGCCGTATTCCTATTTGGATTCATTTTACCCTTTGCAAAATTATCTTGCGAAGACCTTTATGGGAAATAAAACAATGGCATACCATTCAAGTATGGGGTGCCCTTTTACGTGCTCGTTTTGTGCGGTTGTTCCAATTTACAACGCGCGATGGAAAGGGAAGTCAGCTGAGAAAATTTATCAGGATGTCAAATGGTTGAAGGAGAAATATGGCGTGGATTCCATTGAGTTTCATGATAATAACTTTTTCACTTCTCGAAAGCGTGTTGTTGAGTTTTCCAAACTGATGCGCAACGAAAACATGAAGTGGTGGGGAGAAGGTCGAATTGATACCATTGATAAATACTCAGACGATGATCTCAAATTGATGAGTGAGGCTGGTTGTTGCATGATTTTCTTAGGTGCTGAAACAGGAAGCGATGAGGTGTTGAAGCAAATGGATAAAGGTGGAACGCAGTCGTCTAAGCAGATTTTAGATTTCGCGGTACGCATGCGTAAGTTTGATATTGTACCCGAGTATTCGTTTGTGTTGGGCTTGCCTGGAGAATCTAAGGAGAAAGTAATGGCGCAAATTGATGCGGATATCGCTTTTATTAAAAAGGTGAAGAAGCTCAATCCTGATACGGAGATTATCATTTATTTATACAGCCCAGTTCCTACGGAAGGTTCCGAGTTGTACGAACAAATTACGAAGGCAGGATTTGAGTTTCCAGAAGATTTGGAAGATTGGTTGAATCCTTCTTGGGAAAATTTTGACCTTCGAAAGAATCCATTGACTCCTTGGCTCACGCCGAAAATGATCAATAAAATCAAGAACTTTGAAACGGTACTCAATGGGTACTACCCAACGAATTCAGATTTTCGAATCAAGGGGGCAAAAAGGTCTGTTTTGCGTCTGAGTTCATGGTGGAGATACAAGTCTGGAATATACAATCTTCCCTACGAGATCAAGGTGCTTCACAAGGTTTGGAAGTATCGTCAGCCTGAAACCGAAGGTTTTTACAGCGAGTAATGAAGTGGTTTCGTAAGCGCATTATATCACCAATTCTCCAACGTTTTGTTCGTTTCTATTTTAAAAAAGAACGGAAGTTTCACTATGGTTCGATAAAAGCGGTGGTGTTGCCGGGTGTTTTCTTTCCTCATTTTACGCTGAGTACGCGCTTTTTGATGTCGTTTCTGGAACATCAAGATTTAAATGGAATGTCGTTTTTAGAGTTGGGTTGCGGAACGGGTATGATTAGCGCGTTGGCGGCAAAAAAAGGAGCGAAAGTCTTGGCAACGGATATCAACCCCAAGGCGCTCGAAAATGCGAAGCGAAACGCTGATCTAAATCAGGTGAAGCTTGAAACCTTACATTCGGATTTGTTTAAGCAGATTCCTTCTCAGCAATTCGACTTCATCGTGATTAATCCTCCATATTATCCAAAACAACCGAACAATGATGCAGAGAAGGCATGGTTTTGTGGTGAGAATTTTGAATATTTCGAAAAGCTTTTTTCTACACTGAAACCGTATGTTCAGGTTGATTCAAAGGTGCTAATGGTGCTTTCGGAAGATTGCGAACTGGCAAAAATTCAATCCATAGCTCAACGGAATGGCTTTAAGTTCTTGAAGAAAGTGGAAAAGAAAATTCGAGGGGAGCGAAATTATATCTTTCAGATTGTCTAGCTGATGGTTCTACTCACGGAAAATGGGCGTGAACCGTCTTGGTTTTCGTTGTGCTTGTGTCTCATTTTAAAATGAAAGAGAGTGACGGACGTTCCACTTATTAATCAGTCTTTAGTTTTCTGCGTTTGGGTGCATTTGCGATGAATACACCTGAAATAACAACACCCATCGAAAGGATTTGCCAGAGGTTAATCGTTTCTCCAAATGAAATTCCAATAATCACAGCGACGATTGGAATTAAGTACGTAACACTACTCGCGAACACCACCGAAGAAAGAGCAATCACCCGATTGAAAACAATCAAGGCGAAGGCGGTTCCAATCACACTTAAAATAATCACGGCAATCAAGCCTTCTGTTGCGCCATCGGTTGAGGTGAGTGTGCCTAAAACATCTTGCTTCCAAATGAGAAAAGTACTCGGTAAAAAGGTGATAAGGAAGGCTAGTGAGGCAATTTGCACGCTTTTCAAATGAGAAAGTGTGTGTCGAATAGTGTTTAAGCTGATGGCGTAGCACAAGGTGGCAATAACAACAGCAATCACGTGAGTCCAGTTTCCGCTAATGGATAAATCCTGACCTGCAAGCATTAATGAAATAACACCTGCTGTTCCTATGGAAATCCCAATGATTTGAATGCGTGTTAGCCTGTCTTTGAAGATAAATGCACCAATCAAGATGGCGAAAATCGGGGTACAACTGTTGAGCATGCCTGCATATCCGGATGAAATGCCTGTTTCTGCGTAAGTGAACAAAAAGGCGGGAAAAAAGTTTCCGCAAAAACCTACAATGGCAAGTTTGCCAATGGTGCCCCAGTCTCGAAGCGTGGAAAGGTGTTTGATGGAAAATGGAAGCAAGGCGAGTGCCGCTAGAAACATGCGGAGTGCACCTACCTGCGAATCGCTGAAAAGTGGGGCGCCGTCAATGGTGAACATTGCGCGTTTCATCAGGATGAATGAACTCCCCCAAATAAGAGCCAGAAATACCAGTAAAACCCAACTCAATGTTCGTTTCGACATACGGCAAATGTACTGGATTTTTCAATGTGAATAACGGACTACTTTTCAACAGTTGGATTTTTTCTACCACTTTCTACCACTTTTCTAAAATCCCTATAAATATTGATCTTTAAGCTGATTAGCTGTAACCTTTTTGCTATTTTAGCGTTCAGAGTTATGAACAATGTAAATCTGAGTGGTAAAAAGTGGTAAAATGTGATTATTTTTACCTAATTATTGTACCGTTATGGCAGGCTTAGTAGGAGAATTTGAAGTGAAATTGGACGCCAAAGGGCGTTTCATGTTTCCTTCCGGTTTACGGAAGCAGCTTCCTCCTGCAGCTCAGCGAGATTTTATGTTGAACAAAGGGTTTGAGGATTGCCTCACCCTGTTTCCACTTGCAGAGTGGGAAAAACTCAGCGAGAAACTATCGAAATTGAACTTGTTCAAGCCGAAAAACCGAATGTTTTACCGTTTGTTCCACCAAGGAGCAAAATTGATTAGTCTCGATAAAGCGGGGCGAATCTTGATTCCGGTAGCGCATGCGGAAAGAGTAGGATTGTCGCAAGAAGCAATGTTGATAGCTTACAACGATCGTGTTGAGATTTGGGACAAGTCGAAGTACTTCGAAATGATCGAAGGCTCCATGGCGGACTTTGCCGATTTGGCGGATGAAGTAATGGGAGACTTGGGCGATGACGAATAATCAAGAATATCATATACCGGTAATGCTACAGGAATGCATTGATGGATTAAACATCAATCCTGATGGTATTTATGTAGATGTCACTTTTGGTGGTGGAGGTCACTCTCGAGCGATTTTTGAACGTTTGAGTTCGAAGGGGCGCTTGATTGCATTCGATCAAGATCCAGATGCTCGAAAAAATGCGTGGGATGCACCAAACTTTGATTTAGTGCCTGCAAACTTTGCGTTTTTGGCCAATCATCTTCGCCTTCTTGGAATTAAGCAGGTGGATGGTTTGTTGGCTGATCTTGGAGTGTCTTCGCATCAGTTTGATGAGGATTCTCGTGGGTTCTCAATTCGTTCTGAGGCGCGCTTGGATATGCGAATGAATCAGCAAAGTGATTTGACCGCAGAGAAGGTGGTGAATACCTACGAAGAAAAGGATTTGTTGAGAATCTTCCGTGCGTATGGTGAAATCAAAAATGCGTACCGATTAACGCAAGAGATTATAGCAGCTCGTCGCGGTGCAAAGATTAAAACAACAAATGATCTGAATGAAATTGGTGTGAAATGCGCGCCGAAACATAAAGAGAATAGATACTTGGCTCAACTGTTTCAGGCAATTCGAATCGAAGTGAATGATGAGATGGATGCTTTGGAGAAGTTGTTAGAGCAAAGTGCAGATGTATTGAAGCCGACGGGAAGGTTAGTGGTGATGTCTTACCATTCTTTGGAAGATCGCTTGGTGAAGAATTATACAAAACGTGGGTCGTTTACGGGTGAAATTGAAAAGGATTTTTTCGGGAATGTGTTGAAGCCATTTACGGAAGTGATAAGACATCCAATTGTACCTTCGGATGAGGAGATTGAACGAAATAGTCGTGCACGTAGTGCAAAGTTGAGAATAGCAGAGAGAAATGGATAACGAGTACGTCGACAAAGAGAAAGTGGATGCTCAAAAGGCATTGGAGACTGCTAAGAAGAAGGAGAAGAAGCAGCGTGCGCGTCAACAGGTGGAGAAAAAGCCAAGTGCGTTCGTGCAAATTTTAAATGGTGACTTCCTGACAAAGGAATTCATGATTAACAATCTCGGATTCATCTTTTTTGTCATGCTCTTGCTGTTGCTAATTGTGTCGAAGGGGTATTACGGGAAGCGATTGTCGGACGATGTAAATAAAACACAGCTAGAGTTGAATGAATTGACGTCAGATCACTTTGAGGCGAAAACGAGATTGGAAGAGGAGACGCAACGCGTGAAGTTGGTGGATGAATTGGAGTCGAGTGGATTGAAAGAAACGGTGAATCCAACGAAAGTGATTCGATTAAAGAAAAACAAATAAATCTAAGTCGAGAGGACGAAGAAAATGAGTGAGAAAAAAGACATATACTGGAGAGCATACCTTGTTTATTTTGGTGTGGCAACCTTGATGTTGATTGTGATCATTCGAACGGCAATGATCCAATTCGAAGGTGGTCAGCCTGTGTTCTTGTCTTCTGCGTCTGGAAATGAAAAAATGCCGACCAAAACGGTGGAGCGCCAGCCACGACGCGGTCAGATTTTAGATGCCAACTACACGCCGCTTGTAACGTCGGTTTCCTACTATGATATTCATATGGACCCAACGGTAGTGCCAAAGGCTATGATTGATTCTAGCTTGTCGGATTTGGCGGTGGCACTCAATGAATTGTACCCAGAGAAAACAGCGCGTGAGTACGAACGCATTATACTGAAGGGGATTGCTGATACGAATCGCTACGTGTTGATTCATAAGCGTGCAACCAATGAGGAGCGCAAGAAATTGCGTGAAATGCCAATTTTCAATCAAGGTCGATTCAAAGGTGGTTTGTTGGATAACGACGAGACGATCCAGCGTGTGCTTCCGCATGGTGAATTGATGCGTCGTACGCTTGGGTACGTGAAAATGGAAGGCGATAGCGTAATTAAGGCGGTTGGTTTGGAAGGAGCGTACCATGAATATTTAAAAGGTGTGCCAGGTCAAGAGGTGATGCAGAAAATTTCTACAGGTTGGAAGCGCATCGGGCCAATTGTTCGTGAGCCTGTTGAGGGAGCAACCATTGTGACAACAATTGATAAAGAAATTCAAGAGGTGGCGCATTCGGAGTTGATGCGTCAGTTGACAAAGCAAAAAGCAATTAACGGTTCGGCAATCGTGATGGATGTACGCACGGGCTATGTGAAAGCGATTGTCAATTTGGTAAGACACGACGATGGTCAATATTATGAATCGTACAACAACGCAATTGGTACAAAGGAAGTGCCTGGATCAACGTTTAAGTTGGCTTCACTCATGGCGCTTTTGGAGGATCAGAAGGTGTCTCTTTCGGATAAGGTGAATGCTGTTGGGGTGTACAAATTCTTTGACGATAAATTGACCGATTCGAACCACGGATATGGTTACGGTGAGATTACTGTTCAAGAGGCATTCGAAAAATCATCAAATGTCTTTTCACGAATTGTATACGATGCATACAAAGATGAGCCGCAACGTTTTGTGGATCGACTGAAGTCATTTGGAATTGGTTCAAAATTGAATCTTGATTTGAAAGGTGAGCCGGAGCCAACATTGTATGAGCCTGGAAAAGGTGGTTGGTCGGGAATTTCACTCCCGTGGATGGCTGTTGGGTATGAGGTGCAACAAACGCCGCTTCAAACCTTGGCTTTCTATAATGCGGTGGCAAACAATGGAACGTATGTTCGTCCGCAGTTTGTAAAGGAAATCCTTCGAGGAAATGAGTTGGAGGAGAAGTTTCCACCTGTAATTATCAAAGATAAAATCTGTTCTGATCAAACGTTGGCTGATTTGAAAACATGTCTCAAAGGTGTTGTTCAGCGAGGAACAGGGAAGTCATTGAACTCAACCTTCTTCGATATTGCAGGGAAAACAGGAACGGCTCGAATCCTTGGGAAGGACAATAACTACGAGGA
>JABXHO010000014.1 GCA_013373595.1 Flavobacteriales bacterium
CGCCAAAGCGCTTGGATTGAAAAACGTTCGCGCCGAGCATGAACGCGCGGAGAACATCAAGGAGCAATTCGATTTTATTGTTAGTCGTGCTGTTACGGCCATGCCTAAATTCCTTGCTTGGACGAAAGGAAAGTTCCTTAAGGAGAATAAAAATACCTTCAAAAATGGGATTTTGTACCTCAAGGGAGGCGATTTAAGCGAAGAAATGGCCACTGTAAAGAAGGCCGTTCAATATTTTGACTTGCCCAACTTCTACTCGGAAGAATTCTTTGAGACGAAGAAAGTTGTATACGTAAGGAATTAAACGTGGGCTTCGGCTCTGTTCAGCCCAAATCTGCTCAGCCTAAATCTGCTCAGTCCAAAAGTAGAAAGCATCTGTTTTTCACTTAAAAATGAAATGCTAAAATTTCGTCGATTTACTGTGGGTTTTGAGAGTCTCAGTCACGCGTATAAAACATCTCATTTTGTCACAAATAGACAAACCAAATCAGCACAAGCCGATATTTACACTAAGAAAAATTAAAAGGAACCACCCACTGCGGGCTTAGCGGAGTCGAAGTCCGCTAGTACTAATCTACCTTATACTTCTTGAAAAACGCGTCCCAGTCCCAAATGAAGTTTTCCATCAATTCATCCATTCGTTTCAAGAACAATGGATTCGGGACCTGCATTCTTCTAAAGTACTCGTCTTGGTAATTGTAAAGCGTGTACTTATCGAAAATTGTTTTTGACATCGCGTAGATCACATTTTTCGACGGGTGATTCAAACGATTCATCAAGTGACGGTAATCTTTCACCATCGACTTAAATTCGAAAACGCTCATACCGTAAACCTTCGATAATTTGTCAAAAATCAGTCTTTCTACTTCAAAAGCTTGCTCACCATCGAATGTACTTTCGAGCAAATTCATGTTCCCTATCAATACAATCAACGAAAATTCGTGGTGATTTTCAGGGTCAACATTTGGTTGCGTAGCAAAGGAAGTATCCTCATTAATGAACTCAGCCACAACAGGAAACCCTTTTTGTGTTGCATCCATTAACCCGTTGATAAACACATTTGCGAGTTTATCACTACTTACCTTTTTCTTTAAAATTGAACCAAACATATTGCTGAGGATTAGCTTTTTAGTGCAAGTTATAGATCAAAGGTACGGACAATTAGTGGAGAGATATCAACACATTTTTTTAGGTTTTCAACATCTTTTTCCACACCGAGGAAACATACGCTTAACAAAAGCGAAATACAATCACTTCATCCGCCTGTGAAACACCTCAACACGGCTTTCTACTTTTCATCACGATTCGTGCAACCTGATGCCTGTTTGATTTGTATTTTTAAGGCGTAAAATTGATTCCAAAATTTATGAAGCGAAGTCAACTTATTTTGCTCGTCTTATTTGTTGTTGTCTCAGGAGTGATTTACCTCGCCCTATCCCGCAATCAAAAAGACTTTGTAAAAGAAATGAAACCCGAAGATCAGACGGTTTATGTCCCGATTCGAACTGTTCAAAACAAAATGCGAAGTGTTTCCATTGAATCGTATGGACAAGTGAATCCAAATTCTGAAATCAACATATCGTTTGAAGTTCAAGGAAAACTGATGCGAGGTGCTGTAACGATGAAGCCCGGGATGAAGTTCCGCAAAGGTCAACTTCTCTATCGCTTGAATAACGCTGACGCGGAATACACCTTGAAAGCGCGAAAAGCTGGACTAACAACCCTTTTGGTATCATGTTTACCCGATATCGAACTTGATTTTCCTTCGGAACGTGACAAGTGGGTGAAGTTTTTAAATGGATTGAATCCAAATGCCAAGGAACTTCCTCCGTTTCCAAAAACCAATTCTGAAAAAGAAAGTTTGTTTATCGTTGGACGGAATATACTGACAGAATACTACTCGCTCAAAAGTCTGGAAGAACAACTGAAAAAGTACGACTACTACGCCCCATTTAGTGGAACAGTAATCTCAGTGAACGCCGAGCCAGGAGCTATTGCAAGTCCAGGAATGATGATCGCTCGAATTGCAAAAACAGGCGATTACGAAGTAAAAGTTCCTATATCGATGGAGGATTTGGAGAAATTCAAAAATCAAAAGTCGGCGACGTTTAAAACTGCTTCTGATGAAATCATCGGAACGGGGAAAATCATCCGAATTTCAGATGTGGTGAATCAACAAACGCAATCGGCAGATGTCTACTACTCCATTCAACCAAAAGAAGGTATGCAAATTTACAACGGTATGTTCTTGACCATTACCATTCCCGTTCAAGAAGTAAAAAGCGTTATGAGCATTCCCCGAGCAGCCATGCAAAAAGGAAAAGTGATGCTGTTGAAAGACAACCAACTCATCCAACGAGAAGTAATGCAAGTAGGTGAAGTTCAAGATTCTGTCTTCGTAACGAAATTGAAGGATGGAGAGCAACTTGTCTTGGAGCAGCCTGAAACGGTTCAAACGGATAAAAAATACCTTGGAATCAAACGATAATTATGCGGAAAGTCATTGAATTTTTCATAAAACGTCCTGTTTGGGGAAATGCCGCCATCGCCATTGTGATTATGTTCGGGCTGTTCTCGATTTTCACCATGCAACGATCGTTTTTCCCAGAATTGGATCCGAATACAATCAATGTGAGCGTGCTCTACCCTGGTGCATCTCCCGTTGAAATGGAAGAAGGTGTTACCATCAAGATTGAGCAGTCGGTGAAAGGATTGGAAGGTATTGAGATCATTAATTCCACTTCTGTGGAGAACATGACACAAATTTCCATTCAAGCCTATCCAGATGTTGACATGGAAGAACTTCTCAACGAAGTTGAAAATGCGGTGAGTTCGATCAATTCCTTCCCGCAAGGAGCAGAACGCCCGATTGTGACATTGCAAAAATCACGCGGAATGGCGAGTGTGGTCGCTTTTGTTGGTGTTTCAGCAAAAAGTGACTCGACAAAAATGACGGAGCTCACCGACATGGCGACGAAAATTGAACGCGACTTACTCAACACCAAAGTCATCACGCAAATCACCATGACGGGATTCCCTGAAAAGGAAATTTCGATCAATACGCGGGAGCAAGACTTATTGCGTTACAACATTTCGTTTCAGGAAATTGCCCTCGCAATTGGGTCGCGTAACATCGACATCACGACAGGAATTATCCGTGGAGGCGTGGAAGAAATGAACGTGCGATCGAATAGTCGTGTGACCTCGGCCGCAGAAATTTCAGACATCGCACTTCGAACAACCCCCAACGGAGAAACGGTAACCATTGGTGATGTTGCAGATGTTAAAATTGGCTTCGCTGAATCCTCACAAGAAGCAAAATACAACGGCTTTCCATGTGTTCAATTTCAGATAGAAAAAACAACAGAACAAGACATTTCGGATATCACCGAAGAACTTCGTGCTTACCAAGAAAAGTTCAATGAAAGTCACGACGATTTCAGTTTCGATATCTATTACGAATTCAATTCTTTGCTGAACGACCGAATTGATTTATTGTCGAGCAATGGACTGATGGGATTGATTCTCGTTTTGCTCTTTCTCGGGCTCTTTCTCAACCTCAAACTTTCGGCATGGGTCGCCTTCGGTATTCCCTTCTCCTTCCTTGGAATGTTCATTTTCGGGTTGCCCTACGGCATGTCCATCAATATGATTTCATTGTTCGGAATGATCCTCGTTGTGGGAATTTTGGTTGACGATGGAATTGTAATCGCTGAGAATATTTACACGCACTTTGAGAAAGGGAAATCTGCCCGAAAAGCTGCACTAGACGGAACCATGGAGGTGTTACCTTCGGTATTTTCTTCCGTTCTTACGACGATCGTAGCATTTTGTATTCTGCTCTTTGTAGAAGGAATGGAAATGATGCAAGAAATGGCCTTTGTTGTTATTGCCTGTCTCGCTTTCTCGCTCTTCGAAGCCTTTATTATTCTTCCAGCTCACCTAGGACACAATAGTGTTTTAAAAGATGAGACGGACAAAGCTCACGCATGGAGCACACTTCGTGGAGTCATTTATATCGTATTGGGAATTGCCATTATGTACGTGGCCACCTTCCTCATTCCATCAGGTGATGTTTCCTTCGGAATCTACCTCTTCCCGATCTCCATTATCTTCATTGGTATCTTTGTTTTTCTGGCAGGATATTCCAAATCGCCAATTGAGCACAGCGTACGCGGCGGAGCTGATCGTGTCATCAAACACATTCGAGACAATTGGTTCAAGGCAGCTATTGACAACATCATCGGAACAAAACGATCGTGGTATATTGCTGGTTTTCTATTCCCGCTCGTATTTACGATTTTAACCTTCATGTTAGTTGGCTCGAAAGTAATTGGTTTTACCTTCTTCCCAGATATTCAACCTGATTTTGTGAACATTGAAGCCGTGTACATGCCAGGCGATAACAAGGCAAAATCGGAAGAGTTTGTTGAGCGAGCGACAGACATTCTCATGGAAGAGAATCAGCGGATTATTGACGAATCTGGTGACACCTTACTCTCGTTCTTTAGCAGTAATGTTGGATTTGCTCAAAACCTCGGTCAAGTTGGAAATCATGCCAGCAGTTTGATGGTTTTCTTCAAAGGACAAGACGCAAAAACACCAACAGACACCTTGACCAATCGCATTATTCGAAGGTTGAATGAAACACCTGAAGCAAAGCTTGCCGAAGAAACCTTTGTGGGAGGATTTAATCGCTTCGGAAAAGAAATTGAACTTGGTTTCTCTTCAGAGAACGAACAAAGCTTGCAAGGTGCTCGCGACATGCTCAAAACGGAGTTATCGAAACTCGATGGCGTTATCAATATCAAAGACAATATGCCTCCCGGAAAGAAGGAAGTCTACCTAGAAATGCGTCCGCAAGCTGACATGATTGGCATTACGAAAAGTGAAGTATTGAATCAGGTTCGACAAGGATTTTTTGGTCAAGAAGCGCAACGTGTCATTATTGGAACAGATGAAGTAAAAATTTGGGTCCGTTATCCATTAGAAGACCGAAACTCACTGTCCGATTTAGAAAATATGCGTGTAAAATCGGCGCAAGGTGTTGCTGTTCCATTGAAAGAAATTTGTGATTTCACCATTGGACGTGCACCCGAAGCATTGAAACGAAGAGATGGGCAACGCATCGTAAAAATTGATGCCGAATCGACCGATCCTGATTTGGTCACGGAAATCAACAATCAAATCAATGATTCCATCATTCCGAAAATTGAGCAACTCTATCCCGATGTCCAAACACGTTATTTTGGGCAAGTGGAGCAAAGCCAGAAAACGGTTTCCTCAATGATTTTCGTAACCTTGATTGGAATTGCGATCATGTTCACCATTTTAGCTCTTCATTTCAATAGTTTATCGAGCGCATTTCTCATCATGTTGGTAATTCCTGCTGGGTTAGCTGGCGCGATTATGGGACACGGATTAATTGGAATTCCTGTTTCTCTGCTCTCTGTCTTCGGAATGATTGCCCTGATCGGAGTTTTGATTAATGACGCCATTGTCTTCCTCGACCGCTACAACGACCTCATCGTGGAAGGCTACGATACAAAACAGGCTGCACGAGAAGCTGCGTTGTCTCGATTCAGACCGATTCTATTGACCTCGCTTACAACTGTAGCAGGACTGCTTCCAATCATTTCAGAAACAAGCATGCAAGCTCAATTCCTCATTCCAATGGCAACATCGATTGCCTTTGGCGTGCTTTTCGGAACCATTTTCATCCTCTTCTTTTATCCTTCAGCCATTTTACTTTGGAACGGAATCCGACGTTTAGGGTTATGGATCTGGAAAGGAACATCAGTAGAAAACAACGCTGAAGCTGAACCCGCATTTCGCATCTCAAAAAACGATCATGAAATTGAAACAAGTAACTAGTCTTCTCCTTTTTCTTGTCTGCTTCGCAAGTTTAGGGCAAACAGAGCTTTCCGCAACCGATGCCGTGGTGATTGCACTCGAAAACAATTACCAAATTTTGATCGCGGAAAAACAACAGGAGATTTCCGTATTGAATAACAAATGGTCAGAAGCAGGAGCTTTCCCAACCGTCGATTTGGTTATTGCCCAAAACAATACCATTCAGGATAATACCAATAACCCGTTTACGTTTACCCCTGGAATTATTCTCAACCAAGGGATTTCTCCGTCTGTTAACGTGAACTATAATATTTTCACTGGCTTTGCTGTAAAGATGTCGAAGCAACGATTGGAGCAACTCGAAGAGCAAAGCGCCAACAACGCCATGACCGTTATTGAATCGACCATTCAAGATGTGTTGAAAGCTTATTTCACTGCCCAAGTTCAAAAAGAACGGCTCGAACTCTTCCAAACCATTTTGAATCAATCGCGGAAGCGAAAAGAATATTATGCCTTGAAAGACAAATACAGCGCAACCAATTCGTTGGAGTTGCTGCAGTTCGAGAATCAATACTTGACGGACAGCACGAACTTCATGATTCAGAAAATTTCAGTGGATAATGCCTACCGAAATCTACAGTTGTTGATGAATGAGAATGACAGCACAGGAACGAAAAACTACATTCTCACGGATGAACTAGTTGCCGATATCCCTAGCATTTCGTTCGATGAAGCTTATGCAGAAATGATTTCGAATAACTCAAATCTGAAAGGACAATACATCGGATTGGAATTGCAAAAAACGGCTACTGAACTTCAAAAATCCTTTTTGTATCCCACCTTGAGTTTTCAATTGGGAGCACAGCCAAGTTGGTCTAGACTGCGTGATTTAAAAGATGCAAACTTGAATATTGCCACACAAAACATCACCTATTACGGAAATTTCAACCTACGCTATTCTCTCTTCAATAATTTCAAAAACAAACGCGCCGTTGAAGTATCGCGCATCCAAGAAGAGATTGCCGAATTGAACATCGAGAGCATGACCGAAACGTTGGAAAATACGCTTCGCAATTTGGTAGAGTTGTATCAGTCGCGTGATCAATTGGTTTCTATTTCAAAGAAAAACCTCGATTACGCTACGCGTGCCTATGAATTGGCGGAGAAACGCTTTAATACGGGAGCACTCAACTCTGTTGATTTAATGACTTTCCAAAGTAATTACGAATCGACAATGATTCAACATTACGAGAATTTATTCAATCGTTTGGATACCTATCTTGAAATTCACCGATTGACTGGAAAATTGGGGTTGACGTATGCGAAATAAAAAACGGATGTCACTATTACATTGACACCCGTTTTCATTAATTCCTGAATTTTACTTCAATATCGAAGCGTGACCGACGAATATTTTTGTGTCGGATGAGTTTTTAATTCTTGCTTCAATTTTCCATGTAAAGACACCGTCTTGTACTTTCTTATCATACTGAGAATATTCTCCGTCCCATCCCACGTTCATATCGTGTGACTCAAACACTAGTTCTCCCCAACGATTGAAAATATACAGGGTATAATCCGTTTCATCAAATCCATCTAGAACAGGTTTGAACACTTCATTTACTCCATTGTTATCAGGCGTAAAGGCGTTGGGGACGTAGATCGTGTAATCCAACGTTACATAAACGTACTTTATGCGCTCATCTACGCAACCTTCAGGCGAGGTTACTGTCAATATTACCTCATATGATCCTGCCTCATCTGTTGGGAAATCATGGTACGGTTCAAATTCATTACTACTTGTACCATCACCGAATGTCCACTCATACGTTGTTGCATTCGAACTCAAGTTGGTAAAGCCCGTTCCTGGAGACGTAGTAGAAAGTGACAAATCTAAGACATCGAAGTCTGCTGTAGGTCCAGGCAGAACGACCACCTGAGCTGTAGCTGAAGATTCACAACCAAAATTATTTGTGCCTGTTACCTCGTAAGTGGTGGTTTGCGTTGGGAAAAACTCAACTCCATCAATCACACCACCGGTCCATGAATAGCTTGTTGCACCCTGGCCTTCTAGCGTTACCCCATCTCCGGGACATATAACAATATCGTATGCACTCACAACAGGCAATGGGTTCACGGTTACACTCACCTGATCTGTTGCTGTACATCCTGTAGGTAGAGAATCGTACACCGTATAATCCACTGTTCCGACTGGCTGCGTAAAAGGAACACCATTTACTACACCGTTGTCCCACGTTAGATTAGACGTTCCTGTTACTGAGAAGATAATCGATGTCCCTTCACACAAAGTAGTATCCTGTCCAGCATCAACAATAGGCAAAGGATTAACCGTAATGCTTACTTGATCCAAATTTGTACAACCATTCACATCCGTTCCTGCAACTGTATAGGTCACCGTTCCAACTGGCTGCACAAAAGGAACACCATCTATTACACCATTGCTCCAATCATAGTTTACAGCACCCGATCCGTATAGGACTGTGGAATCATCTTCACAAAGAGATTGATTAGGTCCTGCATCCACCAAAGGAAGCGGGTCCACATGAATATCGACCTGATCGGTATTCACACAACCGTTCGCGTCTGTTCCTGTTACCGTATACGTTGTTGTTCCAACAGGAGGCGTGAACATAGTTCCATTTGTTACTCCATTGTCCCACGCATACGTTACAGCTCCTGATCCACTAAGTGCAGTAACTGTTCCTTCACAGAGTGTTTGGTCGTTTCCTGCATCAACAACGGGTAAAGGATTTACCAAAACATCGACTTGATCTGTGCTGACACAGCCATTCGCATCTGTTCCTGTTACATTGTATGTAGTTGTTCCTAACGGTGGAACAAAGCTTACTCCGTCCGTTACACCATTATCCCAAACGTAAGTTACCGCTCCAGATCCGCTTAAGGTAACGGCTGCACCGTCACAAACTGTTTGATCAGGTCCTGCATTCACATTAGGAAGAGGATTTACTGTTACATTCACTTGATCCGTGTTTACACAACCATTGGCATCCGTTCCTGTTACTGTATAGGTCGTTGTTCCTAACGGTGGAACAAAGCTTACTCCGTCCGTTACACCATTATCCCAAAC